>JAFTKR010000014.1 GCA_017453165.1 Clostridia bacterium
GCCGAATATAGCTTTAAACTCTTTTTTCGCATCCATAAGTTCCATAAGTTTATTCCTTTTCAAGCGAATTTTCGCCGAGTGTATTTATTTGAGAATCTCTTTTTATTATATAAAAATTCTCATCTTGTTTATTATATAACAAAACTTATATTTTGTCAATAACGGGACGGCAAATTTTCGCTTTTCTTTGAAAACTCTTTCGATTTTTTTGCTACGCAAAAACAAATCGCGACCGCAAATGCGACCGCGATTGTTTTTTGAATGTTCGTTTAGATTACGCTAACGTTGATGGCGCGTAATTTTTCGGGATTTTGAGGATCGGGCTCCGTTTCAAACGAAACTTTTTGTCCTTCTTTCAAAGTTCTGAACCCTTCCGCTTGAATTGCGGAAAAGTGTACGAATACGTCCTCCCCGCCTTCATCACCGGCTATAAAGCCATAGCCTTTCCCCGCATTGAACCATTTCACCGTACCCTGCATATTGGAGTACCTCCATTAAAATTTATTTTGTACTCCCAAACATAATCTCTACCACCCCTATCATATCGTTAAGTACATATTTATTATAACACATTTTTTGTCACTTTGCAACACTCTTTTGAAATATTTTTTTCTTTTTTTGCGCTTTTTTACGCGTTTTATAGACTTTTTTTATAAAATATGCTATAATTATCGCAAAGAGCGTACAATAGAATACACGAACTCTTTCATGGATTACGATTTTAGCAGGTTTTTATGGAATTTTTAGAAATTTTAAAAGTCGTCTTTCTCGGCATTATCGAAGGAATTACCGAATGGCTACCCGTTTCTAGCACGGGGCATCTTTTATTGACCGACAAATTCTTGCCTTTAAACGCTTCGCAGGAGTTTAAAGATATGTTTTTCGTCGTCGTACAACTCGGCGCGATTCTTGCCGTCGTGCTTTTATATTGGAGTAAACTTTTCCCTTTCTCTTTAAAAAAACAAACGGACGAATCGGAAACTTCAAAACCCAATTCTTTGCAACTCGTCGTGAAGAAAGATTCCTTGATCCTTTGGGGGAAAGTGCTCGTTGCTTGCGTACCTGCCGGGGTGATCGGGATATTATTCGACGATTTTTTAGAAAGTTATTTACACACTCCGTTCGTCATTTCTTTGACCTTGATCCTTTACGGAATCGCCTTTATTATTATAGAAAAACGTAACAAGGAAAAGGTTTTACCCGTTCAGTCCACCGACGAAATTACTTACAAACAAGCGCTTTTCATTGGTTTATTCCAAGTCCTTTCGTTAATTCCCGGAACTTCCCGTTCGGGGGCGACGATTATCGGCGCATTACTTCTCGGCATTGCCCGTCCCGCAGGCGCGGAATTTACTTTCTTTCTTGCCGTACCCGTTATGGCGGGCGCGAGCGCGATTAAAATTTTGAAATTTATCTTGGAAAGCGGTGGCTTTTCGGGCGCGGAGTTCGGTTATCTTTTTATTGGTACACTAGTCGCTTTTGCCGTGTCGCTCGTCGCTATGAAATTTTTAACGAATTTTGTAAAAAAGCACGACTTTTCCGTTTTCGGTTGGTATCGAATCGCGCTTGGCGTGGTAGTCGTTATCACCCTTGTCTTACCCCCTTTTCTTGCTTAATCCCCTACCCATGTACGCATTTTAGCTAAATTTACCAAAAAAAGGGGAGACAAACGTCTCCTCTTTTTACGAATATTACAAATTATTCTTCTTTCATTTCCATAAATTTTTTCCAAGGTTTCATGGCGATCAAGCAAGACGCCGTACCAAGAATTGCAATAATTGCCCAAACACCGACGGTCGCTTGCCAACCGCTGTTTTCGGCAATCGCCGCCGCGCCGTAAGTAAAGGTTGCCGCGCCTATGTACGTACAAGAATTTATTAAGCCTGAAATCGTAGAAATATTCCCATAACGACGGAAGCGTTTCGGTACGTGCGTAATCAACATCAAGTTTACACCGTGAATCGCGCCGATAATGATAGTGGCAAAAAGCAACGCTATTACCGCACCGAAATCAAAAAGTAAAAACAACGCCACGGCAAACACGATAACAACGGCAAACATGACGACACCGCACGCCACTTCGATTTTAAAGAAGCGTTTATAGAGCCACCCAGCAATCGAAAAGGATATCATACTGAATACTGCCATCACCACGGTGGAAAGAATCGACTCACTATTCCCAAGTCCGAATACTTCCGAAAGATAGGTCGGCATCCAGCTCGTAATTCCGTCGCGAAGCATCCCTTGGAAGATAATCGCAAGCACGATAAACACGATCGGGAAAACCGCTTCTTTGGGAAATTTGGCAGGAGCAGGTACGAGAAATTCACCTTTTTCATCTTTCGGCAACGTTACGAATGTGTATTTCTTCAAAGACGCCCACACGATCGTTGCAACGAGTCCAATCACCGCCGAAACGGCAAATACCACTTCCCACGTAAAAAATTTAATAATAAACGGCGAACATAAATAGACGAAAATCGTACCGATAGACGAGCCCCAAGAAATGCGAACGACTGCGTATCCATACTCTTCTTCATTGGCACAGCCGACCAAAATTTTCACGATCGGTGGCCACATCATTGCTTGCGCGAATCCGTTAATTGCCCATAAAGCGCACATCACGGGAATGGAAAACACAAAAAAGGGTAAAAGAATATTGATAATCGTTGCAATTATAAGACCGCAAAGAATCAAATTTTGGGGTTTTACACGATCCCCGATCCATCCGTTGATTATTTGTCCGACGCCATAAGTCACCGAAAGGCAAACGAGCACCGTTGAAAGCAGAGATTTTTCATAACCCGTTGCCGTAACGATTTCTTGTACGATTGCGCTAAAGTTGATACGAGTAACGTAACTTGCAAAATAGATCAAAGCAAAAAGCCACGTAAGACTTTTCACGGATAAACGTTTTTCCATACTACTCACTCTTTCAAAAAGCATTTAGATCTTAAATACCCCCCGTCGATTCACCGACGGGGGGTATCGATTTATTCATCAATCCATCTTTTCAAGGAGTTTCAAGTCAATACCCTTTTCGCCGATCTTGATAATTTCTACTTTTACCTTATCGCCGATATTGAGTACGTCTTCTACTTGGTTTACTCTCTTTTCGGAAAGGCGGGAGATGTGCACCATACCGTCTTTACCGGGCGCAAATTCAACGAATGCTCCGACTTTTGAAAGGATTCTTACGACAACGCCAACGAACATATCGCCAACTTCGGGATCGTGCGCAATCGATTCAACGATCGCTTTCGCGCGTTCTGCGTTTGCAATATCACCGTAGCAAGCAACGCAAACGGTACCGTCTTCTTCGATATCAATCTTCGTACCCGTTTGTTCAATGATCTTGTTGATAACTTTCCCTTGCTTACCAACGACGTCACCAATCTTTTCAGGATTAATCTTGAACGTAACGATCTTCGGCGCGTAAAGGGACAATTCTTCGTTAACGGCAGGGATACATTCAAGCATCTTGCCAAGAATATGACGACGACCTTCTTGCGCTTGCGCAATCGCGTCGAGCATAATTTCTTCGGAGATACCCTTGATCTTGATATCCATTTGGATAGCCGTGATACCTTTTTCCGTACCTGCTACCTTGAAGTCCATATCGCCAAGGAAGTCTTCCAACCCTTGGATATCGGTCATGATAACGTATTTACCCGTTTCAGGATCTTTGATAAGTCCCATTGCGCAACCTGCAACGGGCGCTTTAATGGGTACGCCTGCGTCCATAAGAGCCATGGTCGAACCACAAACGGATGCCATAGACGACGAACCGTTCGACGACATGATATCGGATACCACGCGGATTGCGTACGGGAACTTGTCGGGTTCGGGGATTACGGGAACGAGCGCGCGTTCAGCAAGCGCGCCGTGGCCGATTTCACGACGACCAGGGCTTCTCAAAGCCTTTGCTTCACCCGTACAATAACCGGGGAAGTTGTATTGGTGCATATATCTCTTTTCTTCTTCTTCGTCAAGACCTTCCATTCTTTGCGCTTCGCCGAGCATACCGAGCGTACAGGTCGTCAACGCTTGCGTTTGACCACGCGTAAAGACTGCCGAGCCGTGAACTCTGGGAAGAACGCCGTGTTCACACCAGATAGGACGAACTTCTTTCAACGTTCTGCCGTCGGGACGGATACCGTTGTCAAAGATCTTCGCGCGTACGATATTCTTAACGATATAATAGATGGAATCCTTTACTTCACGGATTTGGTCGGGATAGATTTCGCTGAAATGTTCGATAATTTCTGCTTCCGCCGCTTCTTGACGAGTTTGACGTTCTTGTCTATCAAACGTGTCGAGCGCCGCATAGAGCTTATCGTAGCCGTAAGCTTTCACCGCTTCGTCAAGTTCTTCGGGAATATGGTAAAGTTCCATTTCCTTTTTGGGCTTACCCGCAACTTTCGCGATTTCTTCTACGAACGCGCAAACTTTTTTAATTTCTTCGTGACCGTACATAATCGCGCCAACCATTTGAGAGTCGGAAACTTCGTTCGCGCCTGCTTCGATCATAAGAATCGCATCTTTCGTACCAGCCAAGGAAAGGTGGATATCGCTCTTCGCTTTTTGTTCTACCGTAGGATTGATTACGTATTCGCCGTCGATCATACCAACGATAACCGAACCCGTAGGACCAGCCCAAGGGATATCGGAGATGGAAAGCGCAACGGACGAACCGATCATTGCAAGGGGTTCGGGAGCGATATCGGGATCTACCGAAAGAGCCGTCGCTACAACTACGACATCGTTGAAAATTCCTTTCGGGAACAAGGGACGGATAGGACGGTCGATCAAACGGCTAACAAGGATCGCTTTATCGGACGCTCTACCTTCTCTTTTCTTGAATCCGCCGGGAATTTTACCAACGGCGAACATCTTTTCTTCGTAGTCAACGGAAAGGGGGAAGAAATCCATCCCTTCTCTCGGTTTTTCAGCCATACATACGGTAACGTTTACCGCCGTATCCCCACAACGAACCAAACACGCGCCGTTCGCTTGTTCGGCATACTTACCGATCTCTACGATCAATTCTCTGCCGGCATAGTCAGTTTTAAACACTTTTGCATTTTCTAAATTAGGCATTTTTTTTAATCTCCTTTACGTTTCTTCTTTTTTGTTCTTGTCCTTTCGCGCCACCGCGGCGGAAAAGGGTTTTGAAAACGTTGCTTTACGCGACGTTTTCGATTTTCAATACCAAAACTTACGCTTCGTCATGCCAAAAGCGAAGTTCCGCTTTGATATCGACACAAAAAAGGGCGGATAAAAAACACCCGCCCTTTCATGCTTGTTACTTTCTCAATCCCAACTTTTCAACGATTGCTCTGTATCTCATAATGTCTTTTTCTTTGAGATAATCGAGCAAGCCACGACGCTTACCTACCATCTTCAAAAGTCCACGACGGGAATGGTTGTCCTGCTTGTGTACTTTCAAGTGTTCGTTCAAGTGATTGATCTTTTGCGTCAAAAGAGCAATTTGAACTTCGGGAGAACCCGTGTCGCCTTCATGAGTTGCAAATTTTGCGATAATTTCATTCTTTTCCATTTCTTATTTATACTCCTATGGAATGTATTTCGTACTTCCAAGCGTCACGTGGAGAATCGTCACGCCTAGCAGCCGTTATTACTATTCTACCACAATCTTTCCAGATTGTAAAACGTTTTATAGGTCTTTTTTGAAAAAATTCTTTCTCTTTTCGATTATTTCGTCGATTTTTTCCAAATACGTCTTTAAATCCTTTTGCGAAGCAAACCGTTCGATCCGATTTTTCTCCGTAAATACCCGTTTTGAAACTGCATTCGCGCCAAGCGCAAGGTTATCCGCCGTTTCTTCCATAATATCTATATTATATACGCAGGCCTTATTCGGCTTCGTCCAACCAACGTTTTCGTTATTCCCCGCTTGGTATTTTTGACGATACATATAGTACGGTTCGTAGCCTGCCTTTGACAGAATTTCTCTAGAAGCTTGAATCATCTCGCTAATCGACGGATTTTCGATATAAGCAACTTCTTCTTTGAGTTTCGCCCCTGATTTCAACGACAAACAATGAACCGTGATATTTTCCGCGCCCGTTTCTACCGCTTTTTTTACACCGTCTACAAACGTTTCGCTACGCTCGCCGTCCAAGCCAGCAATCAAATCGACGTTCACGTCAAATCCGAACTCTTTACTCATTTCAAACGCGCGGTAGACGTCTTCGACGGTATGTTTACGCCCAATCCGTTGCAGAGTTTCATTGGAAAAGGTCTGCGGATTGATGCAAATACGCGTAACGCCGTGTTTTTTCAAAAGCGATAACTTTTCCTTGGAAAAAACGTCGGGACGGCCCGCTTCTACCGTATATTCGCAACCCACTAAATCGTCTAACGGCTTCAACACCCGTTCCAATTCGTCTACGGACAACGCAAACGGCGTTCCACCGCCAATATAGATACTGCGCAAATTCCCGATCAAATCTTTACTTTCGTTGATTTCCCGTTCAAGCGCCGAAAGATAATCGGGTAAAAAGGTTCTCGTCTTTTCAATAGGCGCAGTGATAAACGAACAGTAAGCGCACTTCGTCGGACAAAAGGGAATGGACACGAACAAATCGGTGTTTCCATCCTTGCGTTCGTAAATACCTTCTTGCGCTTTCAAGACCGCTTCAACTAACGCGACGTTTTCTTCGCTAACGCGCATTTTTTGAAACAGTTCGCGAAAATCTCTACCGTCCTCTAATTCCATATAGGCAAGTTTCGTAGGGCGTATCCCCGTGAGCGCGCCCCAAGGCATGATTTCACCGTATTTATCGCTTAATACTGCGTAAAAACCGAGCTTAGCAAACCGACGTTCCAATCGCTTAAATTCGATTTCATCTCGTACCTGCCCCTTATCTTTAAAGAAAAACGACTCGCCGTCCACGACGAAATCGTTATAGAAAACCCCGTTTTCAAAACGGAAAGTATGTTGAACTTCAAACGGACGCGTCTTAAATAAACGCGCCACGTCCATCAATTCATTTTCTAAAAATGCGCAATTCGTCGTCAATTTTTCGCCACCTTATCAATCCTGTAAAAACGGATTGTATTTCTTTTCTCTTTCAATCGTCGTATCTTCGCCGTGTCCTGCGTAAACGGGCATATCGGGAAGTGTTGCGATTTTTTGCAAACTCTTTCGGATTGCGTCCGTATCCCCCGTCGGGAAATCGGTGCGACCGATACTCATTTCAAATAGGGTATCCCCTGAAAACAAATACCTACCCCCGTCGCTTTCCACGAGATAGCACGCGCTCCCAACCGTATGACCTGGGGTAGACAACGCCTTTATTTTAATTCCGCAA
>JAFTKR010000015.1 GCA_017453165.1 Clostridia bacterium
GGGATTTCGCTTGCTGACGAAAAGGTGGTAAACGCGTTGCATAGCACGTTGGGCGACGTTTCTCGTATTGCCGATCTTGCCGACAACTTCACGAAATACACCCGTCGCGAAGTTCGCGATAACTTGGTATTCTCGGAAGGGATCAACGAAAAAATATTGGAAATGCACGAGCTTCTTCAAAACCAATACAAGATTGTGAAACAAATTATCTTGGAAAAGAAATACGAACTTATGACGGAGTCGGACGGTTTGGAAGACGATATCGACGCAATGCGGAAAGTACTCGTTGCAGAGCATATTACCCGTTTAGCGCAAGGCAAATGCCGTCCTGAAAACAATACCGTTTTCATCAATCTCGTTTCCAACTTGGAACGTATCGGCGATCACTTGAATTTTATTTCGCATAGCCTTGATTCTATTTAATAAAAAGGTTGACAAATGAAAGGAACTGTATATATTTTAGAGGACGACGTCAATATCAGCGGACTTGTAAAATTTTCGTTGGAGCGGGAAAAGATTCGCTGTAAATGTTTTACGACGATTAAAGATTTTCAAAACGAACTAGTCAACGAAATTCCGGATCTTGCCTTGCTTGATATCATGTTGCCGGATGGAAGCGGATTGGACGTATTAAAAGATTTAAAAGCCTATTATCCAAGCGTGAGTTGTATTATGTTAAGCGCGCTCGGGCAGGAAGCGGATAAAGTGATCGGCTTGAATTTAGGCGCGGACGATTATATTTCAAAACCGTTCGGCGTGATGGAGCTGACCGCTCGGGTGAACGCGTCGCTTCGAAGAAAGAACGGAAACGGCGTGATTCGTATTGGCGAACTTGCATTGGATAGCAGTACCATGACCGTAACGCTCGGTGGCGAAAAACTTGACTTAAATAAAAAGGAATTTGAACTTTTAAAATACTGTATGCAAAATACGGAAGTGGTTCTTCCTCGCGACGTACTTTTGAACGAAATTTGGGGATACGTAGATTCGGAAACGCGTACGCTCGACAATCATATCGCAAGACTTCGTAAGCTTGGAATATCCAATTTTGAAACGGTATTCGGCGTAGGTTATAAATTTAGAAAAAACGGATAGCGCGTACTATCCGTTTTCGGTTTATATTCACTTTTATAAAATAGGAGAACGAAATGCGTAAAAAGATTTTATGGACGTTACAGCTTATCGTTTTGGGCGTATTATTCGTATACGCTATTTTCTCTTCGCATTTTTTCTATGATCGCTTAGTAACGGGTACGGTGGAAACGCTATCCAAACAAATAAGTAAAATTGATTTTTCTATTGAAAAAGCGGATAAAAACGTGGCGAACGAACTTTCTTATCGACTCTCGGGAAATCCCGTTTCTATCTTTTCTCTTGACGGGGAATTGTTGGGAAGTACGTTTGCAATAAACGAGCAGGAGATTCCCGAAGAAGTGCGTATGGCAATAGCGTACGGACACGGTCACGCCGTTTATAAGGTAAACGGGCAAAATTATGCGTTCTGTTGCGAAAAAGTCAATTTTTCAGACGGGGAAAGACTGGTACGAGTCGCTATGCCCTTGCAAACGCAGGGGGAAATGTTAAAAGACATGACGCCGACGTTGATTTGGTTTATTCTTTTGGTATTCTTGCTTTGTTTTATCGCTAGTTATTTCGGCACGGAATATATCATTTCTCCCATTACGCGGATTGCGAAAAATTCGGCGCTCAATATGCGTGTGGAAACCCGATACGAAGAATTTCAACCGATCGTGGGGCTTTTAAATAAACGGAACGAAGAAGTCGAGCGACAAATGCGAGAACTTTCGGAAGAAAAGGAGCTGGTACTTCGCGCGCAACGCTCAAAAGACGATTTTATCGCGAACGTAACGCATGAAATGAATACTCCTTTGACGTCGATTCGCGGTTATTCGGAGCTTTTACAAAACGGCGTTTTGGACGAAAACGAAACCAAACAGGCGGCGGATATTCTCGTTAAGCAAAGCGAACGGTTGACGAAACTTATCGCAAGGATTATCAATTACAGTGAATTGGATAACGACGATTTACCGTTATACGACGTTGATCTTTCGACGTCGATCAACGATTTGCTTGATACGCTTGCGCCGAGTTTGCAAAAGAAAAACGTACGCTTAAACAAAGAGATCGAAGAAGGATTGATCGTTCGAAGTCGTCAAGAGCGGGTAAACGAAGTTTTAGGCAACTTGCTCCGTAATTCTATACGTTATAACAAGGAAGACGGATCGCTATTCGTTGCTTTGAAAAAGAATGCAAAGGGGAAGGCGAAACTTACGATTACGGACACGGGGATCGGGATTGCGGAAGAAAATTTAGAGCGAATTTTCGATCGTTTTTTTACTGTGGATAAATCGCATAACGGACAAGGCGGTGGATTTGGTTTAGGGCTTGCCATGGTTAAAAAGATTTGTAAGCTTTCAAACTGGGAGATTCGGGTGGAAAGTAAACTTGGCGAAGGCACGACGTTTACGCTTGATTTTTAAAGAATATAAAAGAAGAGAAAGAAACCCCGTACACGATTGTGTACGGGGTTTTATCATGGCGACCCAGAACGGGCTCGAACCGTCGACCTCCAGCGTGACAGGCTGGCGCTCTAACCAACTGAGCTACTGGGCCGTAGATAGTAAATTGTTTGGTGGGCCTTCACGGATTCGAACCGCGGACCAATCGGTTATGAGCCGACAGCTCTAACCAGGCTGAGCTAAAGGCCCATCCAAAATAGCGAATTCGCCTGAACAATTCGCAATGCTTGTTTATGATAAACTATTTTATATAAAATGTCAAGTATTTTTTAAAGAAAAACAAAAAAAATTTTTCGACAAGTTCTTCTTTTTTTCGTGTTGATTTCTAAAAATTTGCAAAGTGGGATTTTGTATAATAAATTTGCTTGAAAAAAGGAAACAATAATATCTTCGAATTACAATGATTAGCGAATGAAGGAGTATGCTTATGAAAATTTTAACGACCGTACAAAACGGGATTTTACATATTCTTTTAGACGGGGAAATCGACGAGTATTCCGCTGCGACTGCTCGGCATCAAACCGATCGAAAGATAGACGAATGTCCGCCTTGCGATAAAGCCTATATCGATCTTGCAAACGTCACGTTTATGGACTCGACGGGGATTGGCTTCTTGATTGGCAGATATAAAAAATTACAACGTTTGGGGATTAAGCTCTACGTCGTGAATCCCAATCCTGCGGCGGATAAAATCTTGTCGCTCGCCGGTATTTATACCTTAATCCCGAAAGCATAAAGGAGATAACGAAATGAAAAATTATATGAAACTTGAAATCGCGGCAATTAGCGAAAACGAGAGTTTTGCCCGTAGCGCCGTAGCGGCGTTTGCGCTGAATTTGAATCCGTCTTTATCCGAACTTTCGGATATCAAAACCGCGGTGAGCGAAGCGGTTACGAATTGTATCGTACACGCCTATAAAGGAAAACGATCTCCCGAAAACAAGATTTTTATCGATTGCAGAGCGGAAGCCGAGCAGGGGGAGGGCGTATTACATATCGACGTGACCGATTTTGGTTGCGGGATCGAGAATTTGGACGAAGCGATGCAACCCTTTTTTACCACGCTATCTCCCAATGAACGGGCGGGAATGGGATTTACGATTATGCAGGCGTTTACGAACTCGTTCTCGGCTCGAAGCGTTAAAGGGGAAGGTACGACGATATCCATGATAAAAAAAATCGGCGCAGGGGGCAAGGAAGAATTAAATGCTTGACGACAAGCAAACAATAGAATATATCCGCCAAGCCAAAGCGGGAAACAATCAAGCGAAAGAAACGTTGTTATCCCATAACGTTTCTTTGTTGAAATGTATCGTGAAACGTTATTTGGGGAAAGGGGTGGAGTACGACGATCTGTTTCAGCTTGCTTCCATGGGTTTTTTAAAAGCAATCGCAGGCTTCGACGAAAGTTACGGCGTGAAGTTTTCGACCTACGCCGTACCTATGATTGCAGGCGAGATCAAACGGTTTATGCGCGACGACGGTTCGGTCAAAGTATCGAGAGCCATGAAACAAACGGCGAAAGAGATGAACGAGTTCGTGGCGGAATACGTATCCGAGCACGGCGCGCAACCCTCGATTAAAACGATTGCGAAAAAATTTGGGTTAGACGAAAGTGAAACCGTATTCGTCTTAGGTTCGTCGAAAATGCCCGTTTCGTTATACGGTGGCGCGGAGTTTAAGGACGGTAAGGAAAAAGAACTGATTGAAACGTTGCCTGCCAACGATAATCAGGAAGAAATGCTAGATAGACTGTTGTTGAAAAGCGCGATTGACGGCTTAGAGGAACGGGATAGAAAAATTATCGTATTGCGGTATTTTCGAGATATGACGCAAAGTGAAGTGGCGGAACAAATTGGTGTGAGCCAAGTGCAAATTTCACGGATCGAAAGTAGGATTATTAAAGAATTTCGAGAAAAGTTAAGCGGTTGACGGGAAAGAAAGGAAAAAAATCTTTTTTTGCCCGTTTTTTCGTTTGCTCTTTTGAAAGAAAATTTGTTATAATATTTTTATGAACGAATTGCAAGAGAAAAAATTAAGTAAAATGCTTTCGGGCGCGAACGTAGCGCAGGCGTCGGGCGTGGCGTATTCGTTGGCGTCCGTTTTACCTGTGTTTTTGGTGTTCGTATTTTTAATGGTCGTCGCCGTGACGGGGCTTGGGGAAGATGGGTTTATGGAAACCGATTGGTATCGGTATTGGAGTTTTTTGATTCCCCAACTTTCTTCGTTTTTTATCGTCGCGTTTTTTATAAGAGCTAAACAAACGAGCGTGAAAGAAATTTTTCGTCCCGTTTCTTGGCGGTATTTTTTGATTGCCGTCGTGTTGCAAATAGGACTACTGTCCTTGGAGGAACTGAATACCTGGTTTTTAGAGCTTTTAGGGAAATTCGGATATCAAGACGACGGTATTGCCGTGCCGAGTATGGAAGGATTCGGATTTGTCGGCGTGTTGCTTGTCATCGCCGTATTGCCTGCAATTTTTGAAGAATTGCTTTGTAGAGAACTTCTTTTAAAAGGTTTAAAACCGTTTGGAGAAACCTTTGCGGTTTTATTAAGCGGGGTGTTGTTTGCGCTTTTCCATCAAAATCCGGCGCAGACCGTTTATCAATTTTGTTGTGGCGCGACGTTCGCGCTCGTTGCGCTTAAAGCAAATAGCGCTTTGCCGACGATGCTTTCCCATTTTTTAAATAACGCGTTTATACTGATCGCTACGAAATACGCGTTGGATATGACGGCTATCTATCTCCCGTTTTTGATTTTTTCAGGTTGTTGCTTATTAGGGAGTTTGTCGTATTTGCTCTTTTTTGATAGAAAGAAAAGAGTGGAAGATCGTGGAACGGAAACGCCGAATACCCTTCTTAAAAAACGGGACTTTTTTCTGTTTGCGTCGGTGGGGATTTTGGTGTACGTTTTGACTTGGATTAGCGTATTGCTTTCGGGGGTATAAGTATGCAGAAGATCTATTTCGTCGTCGTGGGAAAGATTAAAGAAAGTTTTTATCGGGACGCCGTTGCGGAATACGTAAAGAGAATGTCGCGATTTGCGAAAGTGGAAATCAAAGAATTGCCCGAAGGCTCGAATCCCGAAGCGGAAGCGGACGAGATCTTGCGTGCGGTACGCGGATACGTGATTGCGCTTGCCGTCGAAGGCGAAAAATTATCAAGTGAGAAACTTGCTGAAAAACTCAAAAAATTAGGGGATGGCGGTCGAGAGATAACGTTTGTAATCGGCTCTTCCTACGGACTTTCCGATCGTGTAAAAAATTCGGCGGATTATCGTTTGTCCTTTTCGGATATGACCTTCCCGCATCAACTTATGCGTGTGATTTTAGCGGAACAGGTCTACCGTGCGTTTATGATTAACGCGGGATCGACCTATCATAAATAACGTAGAGAACGAATATGAAAAAATTGACGAGAGAAGAAAAATTTATGAGAAAGGCGATCGCCGTAGCAAAGCGCGGATTAAAGCAGGGGGAAGTACCTATCGGCGCGGTGATCGTGTATGAGAACGAAGTCGTAGCAAGGGGGTATAACCGTCGGGCAAAGTTGCAACTCGCATCGGCGCACGCAGAGATGATGGCTATCGATAAGGCGTGTAAAAAGTTTCATTCTTGGCGACTTCCCGAAGGGTGCGAATTGTACGTTACGTTAGAACCTTGTCCTATGTGTATGGGCGCGTCGCTAAACGCAAGGGTTTCTAAGCTGTATTTCGGCGCGTACGAACAAAAAGGCAGATCGCTCACGAATGAATTGGCGTCGGCAAACCTTTTGAATCATAAGACGGAAGTGGTCGGCGGTGTGTTGGAAAAAGAATGTTCACGTCTTTTGACCGACTTCTTTTCGGGAATGCGCAAGCGCGCGAAAGAGGAAAAGGAAAAAGAATCGGAACGGGAGAATTAAACCGATTTTGAAGAAATTCAAAAAAATCGTTGCGAATCGGTTGACTTAAATTTGGAAAAAAGGTATTATAATATTGCTGAATAGGGAAACGTAAAGATAAAGGGGTAGCGATTTTTATTCGCGGATGAGATTTACGATGGATAAAATCCCAAGTATTCTTCGCGGTAAAGCGGGAAGAAAGGGGGATAAATAAAGGAAGGTATCTATGATAACTCACGGAAATGAAATTAAGTTGTTTTCTGGGAACTCCAATCGCCCTTTGGCGGAAGCAATCGCAAAAAAGCTCAATACCGAGCTTGGTGAAATCGAAGTGGCTACTTTCTCCGATGGAGAAATTAACGTGCACATTGCAGAAACGGTACGTGGTAGAGACGTGTTTATTATCCAATCTACCTGTTCTCCCGTAAACGATAATTTGATGGAACTTCTCATCATGATCGATGCGGCAAAACGTGCGTCGGCAGGTCGTATTACGGCAGTCGTTCCGTATTTCGGATATGCGCGTCAGGATAGAAAAGCGCGTTCTCGCGATCCTATTACGGCAAAGCTTGTAGCAAATATTCTTACCAACGCAGGCGCGGATAGAGTGCTTACGATGGATCTTCACGCCGATCAAATCCAAGGATTTTTTGATATTCCCGTGGATAACTTGCTTGGTGGTCCTACGCTTTATAATTATTTTGCAAAACAGAATATTGAAGTAGTTGTAGCGCCCGACGTTGGCGCGGTAAAGCGTTCCAGAAAGGTTGCTGAAAAATTCGGCGTGCCTCTTGCTATTATCGACAAACGTCGTCCGAAAGCGAACGTTATGGAAGTTATGAGTATTATCGGTGACGTAAAAGGCAAAAGATGCCTTATGATCGACGATATGGTAGATACCGCAGGTACGCTTTGTCAAGGCGCGCAAGCAATTAAAGATGCAGGCGCGTTGGCGGTATACGCAGGTTGTTCGCACGGCGTTTTGAGCGGCCCTGCAATTGAAAGACTTAAAAACTCCGCAATCGATAAATTCGTAGTACTCGATACGATTCGTATTCCCGAAGAAAAGCAACTTGATAAGTTGGAAGTTCTTTCCGTTGCGGATATATTTGCGGCTGCAATCGAGAACGTATATCTTGATAAGCCGATGTCGAAACTTTACGATTAAATTTGGACGCAAAAGAAAAAACGAGCACTCCCGCCGTCGCGAAAGCGGCGGCGGTTTCAATAAAGTAAACGAAAAGAGAGAAAGAGATGGTATTGATCGTTGGTTTGGGGAATCCCGATAAACAATACGAAAAGACGTTTCATAATATAGGCTATATTTGCGTGGGTGACGTCGCGGAAATCTTGGGCGCAAAGTTCAAGAAAAAGGAATGTGAGTCGTCGATCGCGGAAGGGTTTATAAACGGTGAAAAAGTAATCGTTGCAAGACCGTTGACCTATATGAACAATTCGGGACGCGCGGTAAAACAACTGATGGCGAAGTATAAAGTCACGGAAGATAAATTACTCGTCATTTACGACGATTACGATCTTCCAAAAGGCAAGATTCGTATTCGCGCGTCTGGTAGCGCAGGCACGCATAACGGAATGCGGAGTATTATTGGAGAAACAGGATTGAAAAATTTCGCCCGTATCCGTATTGGGATTCGAGACGAAGAAGTGAATATCCCGATTATCAATTACGTGCTTTCGGAAATTCGTAAAGACGATTACGAACTGTTTGCATCCGCTTGCAAAAAAGCAGGCGAAGCGGCGGCGGAATTCGCAAAAGGGGTTTCGATCGACAACGTAATGTGTAAATTTAACTAAAATTTTCTAAAGGAATACGTAGTAGAAAGTATGCAAAAAGACTTTTTTTCCTTGCAAGAAATCGGTGGGGAATACTCTACCTTTGAAGCGGAGATCCGTCGTGGCGCGCCCACGGCGGTATTTGGCGTTTCGGACACTTTCAAAGTCTTTTTGGCGTCTTTGTTGCCGTGCCCCGTATTGTATGTGACGGCGGACGGGATTTCTGCGAAAAAAGTAGCGGAGAACGCAAAATCTATCTCGGGGAAAGAAACGGCGGTTTTGACGGCGAAAGACGAGATTTTATTCTATCGAAAAGCGCTCTCTAAAGACGCTTATTTTAAACGCTTAAACGGGATCGACGCGATTCAAAGCGGTTGTCCGTTCGTGGTGGCGGAAATTGACGCTCTTTTGCAACTTTTCCCTAAAAAGTTACCGTCCTTATATTTTAAAGAAGGGGAAGAAGTAGACTTTTCCTCGATCCCTGCTACGCTTACGAAAATGGGGTATACCCGTAGCTTTGAAGTGGAAACGAAAGGCGTTTTTGCCCTTCGCGGGGATATTTTAGATATCTTTCCCGTCAATCTCGAAAATCCCGTTCGTATAGACTTTTTCGGGGATACGGTGGAGAAGATTAAACCGTACGATCTTACGACGGGGGAACGGCTTTCGGGGGTGAAAGAAGTAAAAATTCTTTCCGCAACCGACGTTATACTTTCCGACGGCGAAGACGTTGAAATTGCAAAAGTTTTAGAGAAAGAACTGAAAAGTTTCAAAACGGTAGAATCGTACGAGCGAGCAAACGAAATTGCAGGCGAATTGCTTTCTGGAAAGAGCGAAGAACGTGGCTTTTTATTGCCGATTCTTAAAAATACGACGGACGTTTTTGGGATTCTTCCGAAAGATACCGTAATCGTATTTGACGAAGCGAAAACGTTATGGGATAAGTTTAACGGGATTTATAAGGAACATACCGAACGGTTTAGCCGTTTGCAATTAGGGGGAGAAGCGTTTGGATTTTCTTTTTATCAATTGACGAAACAGGAATCGTTTGTAAAGGGATTGGAAAATTTTCGATTGTTAACGTTGCAAACGTTTATGGGGAATCCCTTCTTTTTCCAGCCTTTAAAAATATTCAATTTTAAAACCACGCCGACGACGAAATATTTGAACGGAATCCCGACGCTTTTAACGGACGTTCGGAATTGGTTACGGGGCGATTATCGCGTGATTTTATATTGCGGTGACCAAAATCGCGCCTTGAAAATGCGAGAGATTTTATCGGACGAGTATTTGCCCGTAACGACGCAAGCTAATGCTTTATCCAATCAAAAAGGGATCGTCGTGTTAGGGGAGAGCTTGGAGAAAGGATTCGTGTTACACGAATGTAAACTTGCCGTGATCGGTACGTCCGATTTATATACGAAACCTGCGGAAGGGAAACGAATTCGTCGCCGTCGCGGGGATATGTTCTCTGCGCCTGAAATCGGAGATTTCGCCGTGCACGAAACGCACGGGATCGGGAAAGTCGTTGGGACGAAAAAGATTGAAACGACGGACGGAACGAAAGAATACGTTGCCCTTGCCTATAAGGACGGCGACGTTTTATACGTACCCGTTGAAAACATGGACGTACTTTCTAAGTACGTCGGCGACGAGAATCCAACGCTCAGTAAAATTGGCGGAGCGGATTTTGAACGGGTGAAAAATCGGGTACGGGCGTCCTTGAAAAAATTGGCGTTCGACTTGAAACAATTATATGCGGAACGGGCGGAAAATAAGGGGTACGCTTTCCCTGACAACGCGGTGTTTATGGACGAATTTGAAAGCGCGTTTGCGTTTGATTTAACGCCCGATCAAGCAAGCTCGGTTAGCGAAATTAAAGAAGATATGTGTTCTCCCAAAGTTATGGATCGGTTGCTTTGCGGGGACGTCGGATTTGGAAAAACGGAAGTAGCGTTTCGCGCGGTATATCTTTGCGTGCTTGCGGGGAAGCAGGCGGCGTTGATGTGTCCGAGTACGATTTTATGTAACCAACATTTCAATACGGCGCTTGCGAGATTTTCCGATTTCGGCGTAAAAGTGGCGTGTTTAAATCGGTTTAATTCCCCCAAAGAGCAAACGAAAATTTTGGAAGGCTTACAAAACGGTTCGATTGATTTCGTGGTGGGAACGCACCGTTTGCTTTCGAGCGACGTAAAATTTAAAAATCTCGGTTTGCTCGTTTTAGACGAAGAGCAACGGTTTGGAGTAGAACATAAAGAAAAGATTAAGCACTTGAGAAAGGATATCGACTGTTTGACCATGACGGCTACGCCGATTCCAAGAACATTGCATATGTCCTTATCTGGGATACGGGATATCTCTACGATCCAAACTCCGCCGAACGAACGGTTACCCGTACAAACGTACGTTGTGGAAGAAACGGAAACGTTAATTCGCGACGCCGCGATTCGCGAGCTTTCGCGCGGTGGGCAAGTCTTTATTTTGTACAATAGAGTGGAGTCGATCTTTACGTTTGCTTCGCAAATAAAACGAATCTTACCCGAAGCGACGATTTCCGTTGCGCACGGCAGGATGGAAAAGTCTGCTTTAGAAAATGCCGTCTTGGATTTTTATTCTGGGAAATCGAATGTTTTGGTAACGACGACGATTATCGAAAACGGAATCGATCTTCCTAACGCGAATACGTTGATCGTAATCGATAGCGATCGGCTGGGGATTTCACAATTATATCAGTTACGCGGACGAGTCGGCCGTGGCGCAAGGTTGGCGCACGCCTACTTTACCTACAAGGCGGAGCGGGTAATGACGGATACCGCCGCGGCAAGACTGAAAGCGATTATGGAGTTTACCGAATTGGGTTCGGGGTATAAACTTGCCATGCGAGATTTGGAGATTCGTGGCGCTGGCAACGTGCTTGGCGCGGAACAACACGGACACATGGATAAAGTCGGGTACGAGTTGTACGCAAAACTTTTGAAAGAAGAGTTGACGGGTGAAACGCAAACGGTTGCGGAGCTTGATATTCAGGCGGCGGCGTATATTTCAGAACATTATATCGAATCGTCTGCAGGTCGGCTCGATACTTATAAACAAATCGCGTCCATTTCTTCGGTTGCCGATTATAAGAGAGTGTATACGTCTTTGACGGATACGTACGGAGAATTACCGCAAGCAGTAGTGAATTTGCTCGTGATCGCGGTATTAAAAAGTTACGCGGCAAAATTCTCGGTGAAAAAGATCTCGGTTGGAAAAGGAATCGGAGCGTTGGAATTCCCGTCGTTGAACGCTTTGGGGGACGAACGGATTCTCGCCGCGATGGACAAATACAAAAACGAAGTGCGTTTGAATATGACCGAAGCGCCCGTAATAGAGTTCTTTGGAAAAGTAAAATCTACCGATTTGATGGCGGAAATGACAAAATTTTTAAAATTTGCGATAACTTTCACAAGAATGTAATAAAAAACGTTTGCGCTTTTTGAAAAAATAGGTTATAATATAAGTTGTAGACACATGCTCTCAATGGGAAGAAAGGAAATTTTTCAAAAACGGAGAGAGAAAAAAGTACGATAAAATCGGAGCAAAACTTATGGTTAGGAAAAACAAGATCAAAAATTTAGCTGCCCTTTTGTTAGGGGCAACTTTTGCCGTTGCCGGCGCAGGTTGCGACACGTTCTTTACGACGAACAACGAAAAGGACATGCAACAAACGGTAGCGGAAGTCAATATTGCGAATTATATTAATGAAACCGATCTTAAAGATACGAACTTGGGTTCGATCGTAGAAGGAAAGGGCTTGACGACGGAAATCTCGAAAAGAGATCTCGTAGCGTCTTTCTTGAACGTCGGTTCGACGTACGTGAATAACTACGGTTATAGTTACCGTCAAACGTTTGAACTTTTGATGGATTCGCTCGTTGGTCGTAAGATTATGGTACAATACGCCGTTGCGTATTACTTGAAGAATGACGAAACGAAGACGGCGACGGATTGCGTTGCGAAAGTAAACGAAGAAACGCAAAACGCGGAAGGGAAAGAACAAGAATTGTTGAAAGCCCATCCCGAAGTTTTGACGATGAAATATTTCCTTGGTCAAAAGGAATACGATACGGCGGTATATTCGTTGAAAAAAGCGTTGAACGATTCGTTGGATTCTTTGGAAAGCGGATTTATTAACGAAGAAGAACACGAACACGATACGGCGGAAGCGCGTACGTTGCCTACGAACGTTGGTACGGAAAAGGCAGATTATTACACGACGGATTACAAGATTTATACGGGACGCGAATCGGTTGGAACGTTGTTCGGCGCGTACGAAAAGCTTGACGGCTCTGTACAAGCGACGAGATTGAAAGCGTATAATAAATTCCTTGCAAACCTTTCGGCAAACAATTTGATTTTGAAAGGGGAAGATACTTCCGACTTCACGAAACTTGACTATTATTACGTAGAACTTGCAAGCCAACTCGAACAAGCTTTGATCACGCAATTCGGCGAAGACTTGACGAAGAAAGCGGAAGAAGAATTGACGCTTGATTTCATCAAAGATCAATACGATCTTAGCGTAGAAGCGCAAACGGCTACTCATAAAGATTTAACGGCGTTTGAAACGGCTTTGGACGGCGTATCCGATACGTCTTTCGTGTTGAACGCGCCTGAAGCAAACTACGGGTTCGTATATAACATTTTGATTCCGTTTAGCGCATGGCAAACGGAACAATACACGCAAGAAAAGAGCAAAGGTTTCACGAAAGCGGAACTTTTCGCAAAACGTGCGGAAATCTTGAATAATATCGTGGCGAAAGACCTTCGTGATACGTGGTTTAGCGAAGACGAACACGCAAATTACGCGTATGAAAACGGCGGTAAGTACTATTTCTTCGAAGACCAAACGGGCGCGAACAAGAATTTGGATAAATATGAAGCTCTTACGATGTACGCAGGAAGCTACGCGTACGACGGAACGGTGGAAAAGAGCGAAGACGGCGAATATACCGTGAAGCCCACCGTTCGTAAGATTGATAACTTCCTTTCCATGATGGAAGGATATATGCAAGAAACCTTGCAAAAAACTTATCCTAACGTTACCGTTTCGGGTGGTAACTTCGGGAACTACGTTACGGACGCGAAAGACTATAAGATGAATGAAAAGAAGGACGACTTTACCGACTATTTGCAATTTATCTATTACGAAGGTAAAGTAGCGGAAAACGGAAACAAGATTCCGTATAACGTAGCAAACCATTTCGTTAAAGATACGCTTGCGTACGACGCTCTTTCTTTGTTCAACGAATTGATGTTCGCGTACAGTACGGATACGGGCTGTTTGAATACGTATATGGGTTACGTCGTATCTCCGTTTGAAACGAGTTTCGTAAGCGAATTCGAATACGCGGCGCAATATGCGATTCGTGAACTTGGCGTCGGTGGTTACGTTGTATGTCCTTCTGATTACGGTTGGCACATTATCTACGTTTCCAGCGTATTGCCTGTGAACAACGTTTACGGTGATGCGGATCTCTTCACGAATGAAATCTTTGAAGCGGAAGACGGAAAAACCTTCTACGATTTCTATTACGCATCGCTTAAGAGCGCGTCGGCGCAACGTTATCAAGAACGCGTACAAAACGAAGTTTTGGAAGAATACGATAACGGTTCAAGCGTAAAACTTTACGAAGACAGATACGAAGATTTGCTTTCGATTGGCGAATAAGAGTACAAAAAAGGCTACTAAAACCCCGACCTTTTGCGTCGGGGTTTTCTATGGGAAAACGATTTATGAGAATACAATTATCCGATCATTTTACTTACAATAGATTATATCGATTCGTATTTCCAACGATCGTCATGATGGTGTTCACGTCTATTTACGGGATTGTGGACGGACTTTTCGTATCCAATTACGTGGGAAAATTGCCGTTTTCTGCATTAAATTTGATTTATCCTTTGATTATGATATTGGGTTCGGTTGGGTTCATGCTCGGTACGGGCGGAAACGCCGTCGTTTCCAAATCGCTTGGCGAAGGTGATAGGGAAAAGGCAAACCGTATTTTTTCCATGCTCGTTTACGTTACGATTGGGATTGGTATCGCGCTTGCCTTGATTGGTATTTTGCTTGCGCCCATCGCCGCTGAACTTTTGTGCGCGTCGGAAAAGGATCTTTCCACGCAAGAGAAAGCGGAACTGATAGAATATTGTATATTATACGGTAGAATTATATTAGCTGCGTTGCCTGCGTTTATGCTCCAAAACGCCTTTCAAGGCTTTTTCGTAACTTCGGAAAAACCCCGTTTGGGTTTATTTGTAATCGTCTTGGCAGGGCTTACGAATATTTTTTTGGATTGGCTTTTCGTTGCGGTTTTTCAATGGGGACTTGCAGGCGCGGCGATCGCTACGGCGATTAGCCAATGTGTCGGTGGAGTCATTCCCGTATTCTATTTCGCAAGAAAAAATGATAGTTTATTACAGCTTGGAAAAACAGTCTTCGACGGCAAAACGTTATTGGCGGTATGTATTAACGGTTCTTCTGAATTATTGAGCAATATTTCAGCGTCTATCGTAACCATTTTATACAACGCGCAACTTATGAAATACGAAGGAATTAACGGCGTTTCGGCGTATGGGATTATCATGTACGCAAGTTTTACCTTTGCGGCGATTTATATTGGGTATGCGATTGGTTCTGCGCCGATCGTAGGATTTAATTACGGCGCGCAAAACCACGTGGAAATGAAAAACGTATTTAAAAAGAGTATGGTTTCAATGCTTGCAGGCGGGGTGTTGATGGCGACGTTGGCGTTTGCGTTATCAAATACGCTCGCGCAAATTTTCGTTAGTTACGATCAAGCATTATTTGATTTGACTGCCCATGGCTTTCGGATCTATGCAATATCCTTTTTGATTTGTGGGATCAACATTTTCGCATCATCGTTTTTTACGGCTTTGGGTAACGGGCTTATTTCTGCGTTAATTTCCATGCTCCGCGTAGGGTTTCAAATCGTTACGGTGTTAATTTTACCTATATTTTTTCAGGTGGAAGGGATATGGTTTTCGATTATCGTAGCCGAAATTCTATCCTGCCTTGTGTCGGTTGGATTTTTAATTATATATAGAAAGCGATACCATTACGCGTAAAAGTAAAGGAACGGGAAAAGGCGTTCCCTATAAGGGATTTTTAGAGAATTAAAAATTTATAGGAAATTGCACTTTCAAGCGGAGAAAAAATCAGATTCCACAAGGAGTCTGATTTTTCTTTTATTATGCCGAAATCAACTTTTTGAAAAGCTCTCATTATGTATTGATTTTTTTCGTAGGATATGGTATAATGATTATGCGACACAGTTAAATATTTTCGTCCTAAGTTTACGTTGGGTAAAAACGTAGGCTTTGCTTGTCATCTCTTAGGACGATGTGAACTGTGTCGTAACAGAAGCGGGACTGCGTTTTTCGGTGCGTGGTTTCGGCTACGCACTTTTTTATTTTCAAACTAATTTAGTATTTTAGTGAGTAAAAATTCTTTTATTTTCGTCTTATAAGTAAGGAGAATAACAATGAAAAAGATTAAAAAGTTATTTACAATCGGGCTTGCGGTTTTGCTTATGCTTTGTATGAGCGTAAGCCTTGTCGGGTGTGAAAAGGAAGCCAAAATTACTTATCAATTACGAGTAGACGTTCAAGGGTACGCTCCTGAAAATGAAGACGTAGTCGCGACTTTAACAGAAGAAAATCCTACTAAAGATTACCAAATGGAGCTCTCGAATTATTTTATTTGTTGTCCCGTTTTAGAAGTATATCAATTAATTGACGGAATTGAACTCGGGCGACCCGTTTATGCGGCGGACGTTTGGCAAATGCAAAGAGATTTCGGTGTGAGTAGCGTCTCTTACGGCTTAACGAAGGACGGCGAAGAACAAGGATACGTAGTACCTTTTTCAAATCTTGATTATCATATTGGAGCTTATTTACGAGGTTCTTTCAAAATATATAGAGAAGTTGGCAAACATCAAATCCTCTTCGATATTCCCGCTATGAAGCAATACGGAACGGAAGCGACTACTTTTAGGTTGACGTTTAATATTAGCCCCGACAGTCGAGAAAAAACGGCTAAAATCGTATTGCCCCAACGATTAAACGAAGGCATTGTAAAATACGAAGGAGTTGACGGTGAATACGATTTGTATATTATGGATAAACAGCCTATCTTTACCGTTGAGAACGAAGAAGGTATAGAAATTGACTATTATCACGACAAGATTTTCGTGTCTTATCGTATGTTGAACGAAACTTTTGAAAGCGGATCTATTCAGTATTCTATGGACAAAAAAGGGTTATATTTATGCAATGTAGATTTTCTCAACCATAACGAATATCAATCCACATTTTATAGATGTTATATTTTATATAAATAAGGAAAGCGAAAATGAAAAAGATTAAAAAATTATTAACCATCGGGCTTGCGGTTTTGCTTATGCTTTGTGTGAGCATAAGCCTTGTCGTGTGCAAAGAAGAAAAAATATTTATAGGGAGCGAAGATTTTTCAAATCCGACAGCATTAGAAATAAATCTTCAACCGAAAGAAGATGAATTTGTTTTTGATGGAAAGATACTTGTTTCACAAAATAAAAAATATTTTGAAATGTATTTTAATTCGGAGTACCAATACTCGATACTTTTTGACGGACACCCTTTCCATTATAAAATTTACACTTGTCGAAATTCTGATTATAATATGTCGACGCCTATAGTGGACACTCGTTCAGGGGTAATTGTTCCTTTTCCGTTGGCGTCAAATTCATATCTTTTAGAAATAGAAGGGTATGAAAATATGGCTGAATTAACAATCAATATGACGATTAAACGAAGGCATTGTAAAATACGAAGGAGTTGA
>JAFTKR010000016.1 GCA_017453165.1 Clostridia bacterium
GGAAAATCCACAACCAAATATTTTTTATACCGCTCGTAAGGTTTTGTATTAACGATTCTCCCCATTCAAATGAGAATAGGGCTTTCGTCGCATTATAACCAATTTCTGCTCCAAGATTATAAGCCACTTTATCTATTGCATTTGATACGTAATAAAATCCGTAATATTCACAACTTGTTAAACAAAACGTCATAAATACTACCGTCAGTATACAAACAAGCAACAAAACAACTCTTTTCCTTTTCATTTTCTTCGCTCCTTTATTAAATATACCATAATGGGATATTTTTATTATACCGGTTTGGTATAATAATGTCAAGTATTTTTGGATATATTATTAATAATTAAAAGGGTTGGTTATGGAATTTCGGCTAAAACAATTAAGACGGGAGAGAAAAATTTCGCAACTTAAACTTGCGATGGATTTGGACATGAATCAAAATTCGATAAGCCGTTATGAAAATCAAGAACGGGAAGCCGATTATTCTTCTTTAATCAAGTTCGCCGATTATTTCAACGTATCGATTGATTATCTACTTGGTCGTACGGATAAAAAATAAAATTTACGCATAGAGAAAACCGCCGAAATTCGGCGGTTTCGTTTTTGTGAGCTATGCTTACGAATCGCTTATAGCGATAGGACGCAATCAAAGATTGCTTTTTATGTCCAATCTAATCGTTTATAAAATTCCCATTTCCAATAGCGTATCGGAAAGTTTTCCAAACGTTTGGGGGGAAAGGGTTTCCCCACGCGCCTTTTCGTCTATGCCCGTGCGTTTTAACGCGTCTTTCGCTTGTTCGCGTGTGATTTTGAAGTAGTTCACGAGATTGTTTTCCAAGGTCTTTCTGCGGTTTAAAAAGGCGCATTTGACCGTTTGGCGGTATGACTTTTCGTCTTTCACCGCAACCCTGCCCCGTTCAAAATCGATTTTTACCACCGCCGAGTCTACGTTCGGTCGGGGATAAAACATATTTCTCGAAACCCGTTTGACAATCGTCGCTTTGCCCTTTAACGCAATCGCCGCCGTGATTGAACCGTATTCAGGGGTATTCTCTTTCGCGCAAAACCGTTCCGCAACTTCTTCTTGGACCATAATCGAAAGACCTTGCACCTTGTCGCTTTCTTCCAAAAGTTTCGTAACGAGTGGCGTCGTGATATAATAGGGTAAATTTGCGACGACCAAGTATTCGTCCAACTCCTTTTCGAACTCTTTCAAATCGATTTTATTAAAGTCACGAAAGATGACTTCCACGTTTTCCAACCCCGACAACGTTTCCGCTAAAATCGGTTGAAGCTCGGTATCGATATCGAAAGCGTACACCCGTTTTGCCGACTCGGCAAGGGCGCGCGTCAACGTGCCTGCGCCACAACCGATCTCGACGACCGTCGTGTCTTTCGTTACCCCCGACGCCGTTACGATCGACGAGAGCAAGTTCCCGTCCGATATGAAATTTTGCCCGAATTGTTTTTTAAAACGGAATTCGTGCTTTTGCAATACGCTACGTAAATCTTGCATATTATTCGTCCCTTGCGTTCTTATTCTCGGTTTCGTTGCTATTTTCAACCGTTATGACGGTTTCGTCGCCTAAAAAGTTACCGTATTTATCCACGAACATTTCGCCCGTTTTCGCGTGGTACATTTCACGGATATAACCACGTTTTAAAAGTTGACGAAAGGCGTCTTTCGGATTGTATTTCAAATACGTCCAGCCTTCGCCAAAATCCTTATCCAAACCAAGCGCGCACACCGCCGAATATACGCTTTCCGTTATCGGTACGAACGCGGAAATTTCCGTTTCGCCAGAATAGACGGCAAGCGCGATCGTCACCCGTCGTTCCAAGTTTCGCGTCGCCAAATACACGTCGGCGTTCTTCCATAAGATAATTTTGCCCGAATCGTGTTCTTCAAATACCTGCCCCGTCGATTTTACGGTTTCATCTTCGATTTTTAAGCCGAGTTCCGTAAAAATATACCGTACGCCGTCGTCTTCCACCGTCACCCTTTCTTTCGATAAATCAATCGGTTTCGGAGGTGAAAGTAAATACGCGTAACGCGCTCTTTCCGTTTCCGCTTCCTTTAAAAATACGCGATGGGAGAGCCATATCATTCCTGCCGACAACGCCAAAAACAGCACGGCGCAAACGGCGGTAAACCACGAAAGAACGAAATATTCACCTGTATCGATTTTCCAAACCGAAAGCAAAATCAAAAAGGTGACGAGCACCAAATAGGTCGGTACGCCGAACAAAACTAAATTCCGCCTTGCCGGATGTAAATAGGGTTTATTCTGCTCTTGTTTTTTCATCGTTTCACTCCAAAATTTTAGCAATCGGAGATATATTTACGCACGTACAACGGTACGTTTACGCTTTGCGCTACCTTTTTACAGGATTCAATTTCCGTTTCGCCGATATTATCCACGATGGAGAAACGGCACTCTATTCCTGCCCGTTTACAAGCTTTCGCGAACTCGAGCATTGCGCCGAATCCGTTCTCCCCGAATTGCGAACGGCAAATCTTTTGGTAATTCTCCGCGCAAGACGCGTTGAGCGATACGTTCACTTTGTCGATTTTACCCTTTAATTCAGGCACGATATCACGCTTATTGATAAGCGAACCTTGTCCGTTCGTGTTCAACCGAGTTTTCGCTCCCTTTTCGTGGAAATAGTCGCAAAGCGCGCGCATCTCGTCCATGCGGTAGGTCGGTTCGCCAAAACCACAAAATACGATCTCCTTGAACTTCGACAAATCCCCCATACCGTTACACGCCGAAATCACTTTCTCCACCGTCGGATCTCCGTGATTGATCCATAAATAATGCCCAAAATAACTCGTACGTTCGTTCCGCACGCAAAAATCACAGGCGTTGGAGCATTTGTTCGTCAAATTGATATACAAATTCCCGTCCAAAGCGTACGCGTACGTATCCTTGCGTTGTTGTTCCTGTTGTTTTTTCCCGTTCGCTTGTTTTTGCGGTTGGGGTTGTTTTTGTTTTTGCTTTTGCGGTTGGGGTTGCTGGGCAGGTTGCGCCTTCGGTTGCTTTTGTCCCTGCGGTTGCCCGTTTTGTTTTTGCGCTTGTCCCTTTTGCGCCTTTTCCGACTTTTGTCCGTTCGCCGTTTGCGCAGGTTTATTCGGCTCGTTTTGAGCCGTTTGATTTTGAGCGTTTTGTCCGCCTTTATGCTTATGGCGACGTCTACGGCGACCGCCTTGCCCACCCTGTCCGTTTTGATTTTGTCCGTTTTGGGGAACTTGATTCTTCTTTTCTTCTTCCATAATCTTACCTTTTTTCGATTTACCGATTTTTTATATGAGCATAGAATTTTTTCGCTAAAATCGATTGATGGGCGAAGCCCGTAAACGAAAGCGAAGCTTTCTTTCTTGGGGTTCCGTTTATATAGGGGCGTTGCCCCTTGCAACCCCACAAGGGAATAATTCCCTTGACCTTTTCTAAATTCTACACGTATTAACGCAACTTAAAAAACAGTCGTTTTGCTTTTTCGTCGATTTGTTTTTCTGCTTCTTCTACCGTCCAACCGCGAAGTTCCGCAATCTTTTCAACCACGTGTTTTACGTTCTTCGGTTGATTGGGAAACTCACCGCGAAAGGGTACGGGCGTTAGATACGGACAGTCCGTTTCCGACAAAATCCGACAGGCAGGTACGAGCTGAACGCTCTCTTGCACCTTTCTTGCGTTCTTGAACGTACACGGCCCACCAAAGGAAAAATACAAGCCTAACGCTACGAAATCTTTTACCATTTCCGCCGAATAGGAATAACAATGCAAAAGTCCACCGCGCTTTAATAAGTCCTTATGCTCCTTTAAAATCGTAAACGTATCTAAACTTGCGTCCCGACTGTGAATAACGACGGGCAAGCCCAATTCGTCCGCAAGCTTTAACTGCGCTACGAACAGTTCTTTTTGCTTATCCTTCGGCGGATTATCGTCGAAATGATAATCCAATCCTATCTCGCCCACCGCTACGCATTTTTGATCTTTACATACTTCTTTTAATCGCTCTAAATCCCCGTCTTGATATTTGCCCAATTCACTCGGATGAAAGCCTGCGCAAAAGTATATTTCGTCGTGATTCTTCGCAATCTCTCTCGATTCGATCGACGAATCCAAGTCAAAACCCGATGCAATCAGGGTGAAAACTCCGTTTTGTTTCGCGTGAAACAAAAGTCCGTCCATCCCGCCGATTTCATCGTATTCGTCGCCCGTTAGATGGCAATGCACGTCAATCATGTTCGTTAATGAATGGACGCGCCACTTTGCAAATCGTCTTTATCCGAGACGACGAGCGCAAGCTTCCCGTTTTCGTCTTCCGCCGCCAAAATCATGCCTTCCGAAAGGACACCGCACACCGTTCTGGGCGCAAGGTTCGTGACGAACACCACCTTTTTACCGATCAGTTCTTCGGGGCTGTAATGCTTTGCAATCCCCGATACGACGGAACGGATTTCGTTCCCGAACTTAACCGTTTCATGCAAGAGCTTCGACGATTTGGGAACTTTTTCACAGGCGATTATTTCCCCTACGCGAAGTTCGACTTTTGCGAAATCGTCGATAGTGATTTGCGGAGTTTTTTCCGTTTCTTCTACCGCTTTTTCCGTTTTATTTTCCGAAACGGCAGGGGCAGGTGCGGGATTCTCTGCATTATACGCTGCAATTTGCGCTTCCCGGATCTTTTCGAGTTCCGGTTCTAACGTCTTGAAATCCAAGCGCGCGAACAGGGGCGGAATGGGATTGACCGTTACGCTATCCGAAAGCCCGAACGTCGCGCAGTCGTAGAGAGAACGGTTCTCACCACCGAACGCCGAAAGGATTTTTTCCGAAGTCGTAGGCATGAAACTGTCGAGCAAGGACGCGCCGATTTGAATGGTTTCCGCCAAGTTATAAAGCACGTCGTTCAAGCGTTGTTTCTTGCTTTCGTCTTTCGCAAGCGCCCAAGGCATTGTTTCGTCGATATATTTATTTGCGCGACGGAACAGGTTGAAAATTTCGCTGATCGCATCCGCGATACGGAGCGCGTCCGCTTTATTGATAACCTTTCCAACGACGGAAGTTACCGTCGCTTTCAATTCCCCGTCCGTGCCTTCTTCGCTTCCCGCCGTCGGCTTCACGACCGTACCGCCGAAATATTTTCCAATCATGGCGATCGTTCGATTGACGAGATTGCCAAGCACGTTCGCAAGATCGGTATTGAAACGTTCAGTCACGAGTTCCCAAGAAATTTGTCCGTCGTTATCGAACGGCATTTCATGTAACACGAAATACCGCACGGCGTCTACGCCGTAGAGCCGAGCAAGGTCGTCTGCGTAAATGACGTTGCCCTTCGACTTACTCATCTTACCGTCACCTTGCAAGAGCCAAGGATGTCCGAAAATTTGCTTGGGTAAAGGTTCGCCGAGCGCCATTAAGAAAATCGGCCAATAGATGGTATGGAAACGCAAGATATCTTTTCCGATCAAATGCAAATCTGCCGGCCAATACTTGCGATAGTTTTCGCCGTGGTTACCCTCCGCGTCGTACCCAATCCCCGTGATATAGTTCGTGAGCGCGTCCAACCAAACGTATACGACGTGTCTATCGTCGAAGTCTACGGGTACGCCCCACTTAAACGACGTACGGGAAACGCAAAGATCTTGCAAACCCTTTAACAGGAAGTTATTCATCATCTCGTTTTTACGGGAAACAGGTTGAATAAATTCTGGATGAGCGTTGATATGTTCAATCAAGCGGTCGGCATACTTGCCCATCTTGAAAAAGTACGCTTCTTCTTTCGCAGGCTTGACGTCTCTACCGCAGTCGGGACATTTGCCTTCGACAAGTTGGCTCTCCGTCCAGAACGATTCACAAGGCGTACAGTACATTCCTTCGTAGTAACCTTTATAAATATCCCCTTGGTCATAGAACTTTTTAAAGATTTTCGAGACCTGTCTTACGTGGTCGGCGTCCGTCGTACGCATGAATTTGTCGTAGGACGTGTTCACGAGATCCCAGATATCCTTGATCTCGCCCGCAACGCCGTCTACGAATTTTTGGGGCGTAACCCCTGCCTTCGTCGCCTTTTCTTCAATCTTTTGACCGTGTTCGTCCGTACCCGTTTGGAAGAATACGTCGTAGCCTTCCTTCCGTTTAAAACGCGCGATCGCATCCGCTAAAATCGCTTCGTACGTGTTCCCAATATGAGGTTTCCCCGAAGTGTACGCAATCGCCGTCGTGATATAGTAAGGTTTCTTTTCCATACCGTTACTCCTTATGGTTTGTCTTTTTTCGTTTCTTTTACTTTTTCGGTTTTCGTCGGTCTTGCCGATACAATAAACCAAACCATTTTAATTATACAACTTTTCCGAAAAAATGTAAAATGTTTTAAGTAAGATTGTAAAATGCTTTTCAAGACTTTTACAACTTTTTCAGCATAACCCTTACGGCAAATCTCATATATTACGCTATGAACGCAATTTTTTCGTGGATTCTTATTCTGTCGTCCGTCTTTCTTTTATTCTCCAACCCCGATCTCTTTCTCTCGTCCGCCTTAAACGGTAGTACGAAAAGCGCAAGTCTTTGTCTTGCCCTGCTTTCCTCGTACGCGCTTTGGCTCGGTTTGATCGAAGTTTGGGAACAAAGTGGGATTGCCAAAAAACTTTCCGCACTTTTAAAACCGATTGCAAAACGGATCTTTCAAACCCAAGACAACGACGCCTTAACGGCAATCTGCATGAATCTTTCCGTCAATATGCTCGGCATTGGTGGCGCGGCAACTCCCTACGGAATTCAAGCTTCTAAACTCCTTGATAAAACTCCCCAAGCGGAATACGCTTCGTCCATGCTATTTGTCGTGAACGCCACGTCGGTACAACTGATCCCCACCGCCATCGTCGGCGTGCGCGCGTCGCTTGGAAGTTGCGCCCCTGCGGATATCATCCTACCGTCCTTTCTCGCTTCTGCGTTTTCTACCGCGCTCGGCATGTTGATCGTGTGGCTCGTGTTCCGCTTCAAAGAACGCCACTCGACGCCCTTTCTTCCAAGCCCGCAACACCCCCGTAAAAAACAGGGACTTTTCTATAAAATTAAAAGGGCAGGTACGCAATGAACGCCATTTTCTCCACGGTTATCCCCTGTATTTTTTTATTCTCTTTTCTTTACGCCTTACGAAAAAAAGTAAAGGTCTACGAAGCGTTCACAGACGGCGCGAAAGGCGCGATCCCGTTGATCATGACCGTGTTTCCGTATATTGCCAGCGTCATGATTTTATCCGAACTTTTTTCCGTCAGCGGATTGGAAGAATGGACGCTCACTGCCCTTCGTCCCCTATTCTCGAAAATTGGCGTACCCGAAGAAATCACACCGTTGATTTTAATGAAACCGATATCGGGCAACGGTTCGATTGCGATTCTATCGGATATTTTAACGACTTACGGCGCGGATAGCTATATTTCCCGTTGCGCTTGCGTAACGTACGGCTCGGCGGAAACAATGCTCTATATGGGCGCCGTCTATTTTTCGGGACTAAAACGGAAAAGCTTACCGCTTGCTTTGGCGATTTCGCTCGTTTGCTTCTTTCTCTCCGTCATATTCGGATGTTTTCTTTGCAAAATTATGTGAATTTCGTTCTTTTATGTTACATTTTAACATTTTTTGCTTGATCGATAGCATTTTTAACAAGAAAAAAATTTTTTAATTATTTTCTTTACTTTTCCGAACGGATATGATAAAATATACTTGTAAATCAGTTGAGACAACTGAAACAAATTTGCTCATCATTTTCCCCCTTATCATATAGGTAGTCCCCTTGGAGTCGTAAGATTTCAAGGGGACTATCGTTATAGAGATTTTATAAAAAACTTGTAAAGAGCTGGAAATCGTAAAAAAAATACGTCGGTTTTTATTGACAAAACCGTTCTTTCATGTTAAAATATAATAGATGTGAAATTATACATGAAAAGGAGCGCGTTATGAACTCGATTACGTCTACGTCTGCATTGCTTATCGAAACCCCTGCATGGTTTCCTTATTTGATGGCGTTTTTTATTCTTGCGTCTTTCGTCGGTATCGTGTTCTTTTTGTATCGACTTTTATTCCATCTCGTTTCCTTTATTGAAACGTTGTTCGGGCAAGCGGCAAAGTCGAAAACCGGTCAAATCATCTTCTCACCGGCAGTCGGGATTCCTTTGTTCATTTTGTTTATTTTAGTGTTGATCATTACGTTCGTTGCGATCTTCCCGAACGAAATTATCGGGTTCTTCGTATGGCTCTTTGAATAAGAAATTTAGATTACAAAAGCTTGCTAAAAAGCAAGCTTTTTCTTTTTATAGGCCTTTTACAATCGTATAATATTGTTCTTACAGTAAAAGCAACCCCCGAAAGAATTTCGGGGGTTGCGAACTTTTATCGTAACTTAACGATTATTTGCAGTTCTTCTTCAAGATTTCAAGGTTTTCAATGATTTCCTTAGGCATCTTGTCGCCGAAGTTGTCCGCATAGTAAGCGGTGATTTCTTCCGCTTCTGCAGCCCAACGTTCTTTGTCCACGTAAAGAAGCTTGTCAAGAGTATCCGCGTCGATATCGCAGTTTTCGATGTTGATGTCTTTTGCATAAGGAAGGTAACCGATTGCCGTTTCACGAGCTTCTACCTTGCCTTCGCAACGATCCAAGATCCAGTCGAGAACGCGCATATTGTCACCGAAACCAGGCCACATGAAGTTGCCGTTTTAGTCTTGACGGAACCAGTTAACGTTGAAGATCTTAGGTTGCTTTTCTTCTTCTACCTTCGCGCCCATGTCGATCCAGTGTTGGAAGTAAAGGTCTACGGAATAGCCCATGAAAGGTTTCATAGCCATAGGATCGTGACGAAGTACACCTACTGCGCCC
>JAFTKR010000003.1 GCA_017453165.1 Clostridia bacterium
AGCGTTCGTGCGTTCTCGCCCAAAGCTCACGGCGAAGATTGGCAAGTTCCCGTTCTTTCGCTAAAACGAACGCTTCGTCAACCGCGCTTCTTGTCACGCTCTCCAACGAATTTTTGAGATCGTGGTAGGCTCTTTCCAACGTATCGTCTTGGAATTGGTGACGACAATACGCGCACTCGTAATGATCTCCGTTCTGTTTCAGTTCTCCCCCGCAAATTTGACAATTTAAAAGTTTCATATTTTTTTCCTTCGTTTTTCAATAATTGCCACGCCGTCGTTAAAAGAGGAGCGTGGCAATCTCTATTTTACAATTAACCGACGATCAAGTTGACCAAACGGCCTTTTACAACGATACACTTCTTCACCGTCTTGCCTTCCAAAAGGGGAGCAACGTCGGGAAGCGCGGATACTTTTTCTTGGATTTGATCGTTCGTCAAACCTTCGGCGATCATAACTTTCGCTTTGATCTTGCTGTTGACTTGTACGGCGTATTCAACTTCGTCTTTGACGAGCGCCTGTTCGTTTACAAGCGGATATTCTTCTTCAAACACGGAGTCTTTATTGCCGAGCATTTCCCAACATTCTTCACTGAAGTGGGGCGCGAAGGGGGCAAACATACGGATAAGATCGGAAATGCAAGCTTTGAAGAAGCTCGTATTTTTGCAACCGTCCGAATCGTATTTTTGGAGCGCGTTCACGTATTCCATCACTCTTGCAAGCGACGTATTGAACGAGAAAGATTCCATATCCCGCGTGATCGCTTTGATCGCGTAGTTTTTCGCGTAATCGAGTTCCTTTTCCGCCGAGCCGATTTCCGCTTCCGCGTCTTGGAGTTCGGTCGCCTTTTGTACCAAACGTTCGATTCTTTCTACGAAACGGGAAATGGACTTGATGCCGTCGTCGTTCCAAGGTCCGCCTTCCGTGTAGCTGAAACCGAACATGAGATATAAACGGAAAATATCCGAACCGAATTCGTCTACGTACTTATCGGGGGAAACGACGTTGCCTCTGGATTTGGACATACGGTTGCCGTCCGTACCCAAGATAATACCTTGGTGGATTAATCTCTTGAAGGGTTCGCCGAAAGAGATATATCCCATATCGCGCAACGCTTTCGTAATGAAACGAGCGTAAAGAAGGTGCATACAAGCGTGTTCCGCGCCACCTACGTAAACGTCTACGGGCGCAATCTTGTCCGCAATTTCTTTCGTGAACGGATGCTTGTCGTTCTTCGATTCGGGGTAGCGCAAATAGTACCAACTCGAACATACGAAAGTATCGAGCGTATCCGGATCCCGTTCCGCTTTCTTTCCGCACTTGGGACAGGTGCACTTCATATATTTAGCGTTTCCAGCCAAGGGGGATCTGCCCGAAGGACGGAATTCTACGTCGTAGGGAAGTTTCACGGGTAAGTCTTTTTCGGGAACGGGTACGACGCCACAATTTTCACAGTGGATCATAGGGATCGGCGCGCCCCAATACCGTTGACGGGATACCGACCAATCGCGAAGACGATAGTTGACTTTCTTACTGCCTTTGCCGATCTTCGTAAGATGTACGGCGATTGCGTCTCGCGCTTCGTCGCCCGAAAGTCCGTCGAACTCTCCGCTGTTGACCAAAATGCCGTCTTCGCAGTAGGGGAGAACGATTTCTTCGCCTACCTTTTGAATGACTTGCGTAATGGGCAAGTTGTATTTTTTCGCAAACGCGTAGTCTCTTTCGTCGTGCGCCGCAACCGCCATAACCGCGCCCGTACCGTAAGAATATAATACGTAATCGGCAAGGTAAACGGGAACTTTTTTGCCCGTCAAGGGGTGGGTAGCGTAAGCGCCCGTAAAGACGCCCGTCTTTTCACGCGCGGTGGAAAGACGATCGATATCGTTTGCTTCTGCGGCGTATTGAACGTACGCGTCGATTTCCGTCGCCTTTTCAGGATGCGCTTCGCGTAACTTTTTCACGAGTGGATGTTCGGGCGCGAGTACGACGTAGTTTACGCCGAAAAGCGTATCGGGACGGGTGGTGAAGACGGTGATCGTATCACCCGTTTCACATTCGAAATGAATTTCGCAACCGGTAGAACGGCCGATCCAATTTTTTTGCATGAGCTTGGTTTTGTCGGGCCAATCAAGCTTGTCGAGATCGTTTAAAAGTTCTTCTGCGTATTCGGTGATCTTGAAGAACCATTGCGTCATATCCTTACGCAATACGACGGAATTACAACGTTCGCATTTCCCATCGATAACCTGTTCGTTCGCAAGTACCGTTTCGCAGGAAGGACACCAGTTCACAAGCGCTTCTTTACGGTAAGCAAGCCCTTTTTTATAAAGTTGCAAAAAGAGCCATTGCGTCCATTTATAATAGTTTTCTTCGCACGTTTTGATTTCTGCCGACCAATCGAACATCGCGCCCATATTTTTGAGTTGTTGTTCCATGGTAAGGATATTCTTTTCGGTAGAATCTTTGGGGTGAATCCCCGTTTTGATAGCGAAGTTTTCCGCGGGCAAACCGAACGCGTCAAAACCCATGGGTTGGAATACTTCAAACCCTTGCATTTTCTTAAAACGCGCGTAAGAATCGGTCGGGCCGTAGTTGTACCAATGCCCAACGTGCAGTTTGGACGCCGAGGGATAGGAGAACATTTCGAGAACGTACAATTTCTTATCGATATTTTTCTTGTTGAATACGTTCTGTTTGGATTTTTCCCATTTCGCTTGCCATTTACTTTCCACAGACTTCATGTCCATATTCAAAAAACCTCCGAAAACACCGAACAAACAGTGTCTTTATTTTTCTTTATACCTTTCCAGTATTGCGTATACTTCCTTATTATAAAGCATTTTAAAAATTAAGTCAAGCAATACGACGGAAGAAAAAAAGAGAAAGAAGAGAAAATCGAATAAATAATTTTGCTTTCCAAGCATACAATAATGTTGTGGAAAAGATAACGGTAACTGAAAATATACGAAAGGATAGAAAGGATTTGCATATCCCGTATTTATATAAAAAGATCAAAGAAAAGTTTGATTTCGTGACGTCGGAATGTACGATTGAAAAACAGGGTGGAGATTCCTGTTTTATCTTTGAAGGGGAAGAAGGTTTTTGTCCACATTTGCGTAAGTACGCATGCGAACATATTGCGGATATCCTTGCGATCGGCTATAAATACGAATATTTCAATAAACGATTATTCTTGCCCCTTTTAGACGAAAAGGAACGGGATTTGTTGGTGACGGCGCTCGTTGCCGCGGATTATCCCGAAGACCGACGGTACGTTTGTCGGCGTTTGGACGGAATGTTGAACTGTTCGTTGGACGGGGTATTCGCGTTTCGTTTAAGCGAATTGAAAAGCCGTTGGCAGGAGATTATCGACTATATCCCCGCCGATTTTGGGAAATATTCTTTGGAAGGATTTTTAGATTACGTAATCGGGGATAGCGACGGGAAAGCTTATTTAAAAGACGGTAAAGTCTACGACGAGAATTATCGACTTTTAGATAAGAGTGAACTGATCGGGGAACGGTCGGTGATTGCGGAGTTATTGTTAGCAGGGGTGAATTTCGTGTATTGTTTTGGGGAAACGGAGGAAGTCACGAAACTCTTTTTAAAAAAATATTATAAAGAAAAGGTGGTTTTTTGCTGAAAAATTGATAAAAACGGTTGACAAAGTTCGTAGAAAGGTCTAAAATGATATACGTAAAGACAAGTAGCCTTTCGTTACGAATTCACAGAGAGTCCGCTCTTGGCTGGGAAGCGGATAATTCAAGAAAGCGTGAAACCACTTTATCTTACCGAGCGCAAAACACGCCGTTCGTCGTAAGAAAAACGGAATCGAAAAAGCGGTCGAAGCAATTCGGCAATTAAGGTGGAACCGCGCAGAAAAGAAAATGCGTCCTTAAACTCCAAACGTAGGGGTTTAAGGATTTTTTTATAAATTTAGGACTTATAGAAAACAGGAGAGAAAGATTATGAAAGTGATTTTGAAGAACGGGGAAAGTATGGAAGTTGTAGAAAACGCAACTTGTATGCAAGCGGCGTCGGCAATTTCGGAAGGACTTGCAAGAAACGCAGTATGCGCGAAAGTGAACGGTGAACTCGTGGATTTATCGTATACGCTCAAAGACGGCGACGCGTTGGAAATCGTTACGTTGAAAGACAAAGAAGGTTTGCAGGTATACCGTCATACTTGCGCGCACGTTTTGGCGCAGGCTTTAAAAACGGTATATCCGACCTGTAAGCTTTCGATCGGTCCCGTGATTGAAAACGGGTTTTATTACGACGTGGATTTCGTAACCCCTATTTCCCAAGCAGACCTTGCGAAAGTAGAAGTGGAAATGCAAAAAATTATCAAGAGCAACTTGCCGATCGAACGGTTTACTTTGCCCAGAAACGAAGCGTTGGAGCTTATGAAGGGGTATAGCGAAAACTATAAAGTGGAATTGATCGAAGACTTACCTCTTGAAGCGGAAATTTCTTTCTACAAACAAGGCAATTTCACCGATCTTTGTCGCGGACCGCATCTTCCTTCGACGGGTAAGATTAAGGCGTTCAAGTTAACGGGGATTGCAGGCGCGTATTGGCGTGGGGACGAGCATAACAAAATGCTCACCCGTATTTACGGTACCGCATTCGCGAAAAAGGACGAAATGGAAGCTTATTTCACCATGCTCGAAGAAGCGAAAAAGCGCGATCATACGAAACTTGGTAAGGAACTTAAACTCTTTACGATGGTCAATGAAGGAAAGGGGTTGCCTTTCTTCTTGCCCAACGGTATGGTTTTGAAAAATACGTTGATCGACTATTGGCGTCAAATCCACACTCGCGCAGGATACGTGGAAGTTTCTACGCCGATTATGTTGAACCGCACTCTTTGGGAAACGTCGGGACATTGGTTCCATTATCGCGATAATATGTATACGACGAAAGTGGACGACGAAGATTTTGCAATTAAGCCTATGAACTGTCCCGGTTCTATTCTCGTTTATAAGAACGAACCGCATAGCTATAAGGATCTTCCGATCCGTATGGGCGAATTGGGACTCGTGCACCGTCACGAAAAATCGGGGCAACTCCACGGTTTGTTCCGCGTACGTTGCTTTACCCAAGACGACGCGCATATTTTCATGACGCCCGATCAAATCAAAGACGAAATCAAAGGCGTCGTAAGCTTGATCAACGAAGTGTATACGTTGTTCGGCTTTAAATACCACGTAGAACTTTCTACCCGTCCTGAAAATAGCATGGGTAGCGATAAGGATTGGGAATTGGCGACGGACGCGCTCCGTAGCGCGCTCGACGATATGGGTAGCGAATACGTCGTAAACGAAGGGGACGGCGCGTTCTACGGCCCGAAGATCGATTTCCATTTGGAAGACTCTATCGGTAGAACGTGGCAGTGCGGTACGATTCAGCTCGATTTCCAACTTCCGCAAAGATTTGAAATGGAATACGTCGGCGAAGACGGCGCAAAGCATCGTCCGATCATGGTACACCGCGTTGCGTTCGGCTCGATTGAACGGTTTATCGGGATTTTGATCGAACACTTCGCAGGGAAATTCCCCGTATGGCTTTCGCCCGTACAAGTCAAGATTTTGCCGATCACGGAAAGACAAACGGATTACGTAAACGAGCTTGCGAAAAAGATGAGAGAGCAAGGAATTCGCGTAGAAGTGGATTTGAGAAACGAAAAGATCGGTTACAAGATCCGCGAAGCGCAAATGGAAAAAGTTCCGTATATGCTCGTCGTAGGCGAAAAGGAAGCAGAAGCGGGCTTAGTAGCCGTTCGTCGTAGAGATAAAGGGGATACGGGCGCAATTCCCGCAGACGAATTTATCGCCATGGTGACGGACGATATCGCAAAGAAAACGGCGTTTTAATCGGGGGTGAAAAAATGTTGATCTCTACGGAAATAGGTACTTTTCAAGGTTTAGGCAGTATTGAAAAGACGCTGGATACGTTGAAAGAAGCAGGGTTTACCGCTTATGATTTTTCTATGTTCGACGTGTATTTTGAAAGCGTTGCTAACGTAGACGATTATAAGGAAAAAGCCCAAGCGATTCGCGACTATGCGGATTCAATAGGGATCGTTTGCAACCAATCCCACGCGCCGTTCCCGACGGCGAGAAAGGGCGACGAAGCTTATAATAAAGCCATGTTGCCGAAAATCCGTCGCGCGATTGAAGTCAGTGGTATTTTAGGCGCGAAAGTATGCGTCGTGCATCCGTGCAACGACTATACGGCAACGGAAAACGCCGAACTTTATAAAAACTTTGAATCTTGCGCGAGAGAAGCGGGAGTGAAGATCGGCGTAGAAAATATGTGGAATTGGAACGGAGAAGAAAACCACGCTAAAACCGCCGCATGTTCCCGCCACGACGATTTCAAGGCGCACCTTGATTTGTTGCCCAAAGACGTGTTCGTAGCGTGCTTGGATATCGGACACGCGGAAATGGCAGGACTTGATACGAACGCCGTAAAAATGGTGGAAACGTTAGCGGAAAGCTTGGAAGCGATTCACTTGCACGATAATAATTGTTGGCACGATAACCACGCCGTTCCGTATACTTACAACATCGATTTTGCGAAAGTAATCGACGCTTTGAAACGAGTAGGATACAAAGGGGATATTACGCTCGAAACGAATTTAGCTAAAAAAGTTCCCGTCGCTTTGATTCCCGCAACGGCGAAGTATATGGCGGAAATCGCAAATTATTTCAAAAACGAGATAGAAAAATAAATAGGTTCTAACGCAATATACGGTTGATTTTTTCGTAATGACAGAACTTAAAGAAAGGGAAAAATTTTTTTTCGGAAAATATCGTAAAAACGCTTGACAGAGTAAAAAGATTTATGGTATTATAATCGGGCAAAGCAGAAGCAAACCTTCTCGCCACGCGGTCGGTTATCGGCGTGGCTCGATCATTTCCGAAGACGAAAACGTCCAAAAAGGGAGTATCACGGGTTGCTTATGTAGAGCAACCCGTTAATTTTTTTAGAGAGGTATACGACCATAAAAGACCAATATCAAGTCAACGGAGAGATTCGTGACAAAGAAGTAAGGGTTATATCGGAATCGGGCGAAATGCTTGGAATTATGAGCGCGAGTTCGGCGCTTCAAATTGCAGAAGAAGCGGATTTGGATCTCGTGAAAATCTCCCCGAACGCCGTTCCCCCCGTATGTAAGATTATGAACTACGGTAAGTTCAAGTTCGAACAGGCGAAGCGAGAGAAGGAAAATCGCAAGAACCAAAAGACGATCGAAGTAAAAGAAATCTATCTTTCCATGACGATCGATATCGGGGATTTGAACGTCAAGGCGAAAAAGACGATGGAAATTCTTGCGGACGGTGACAAAGTGAAAGTTTCCATTCGTATGCGCGGACGTCAAATGGCGCACGCATCCATGGGTGTAGACGTAATGAAACGGTTCTTTGATATGCTTGGCGGAAAGGCGAATATGGATAAAGCGCCTACGACGGAAGGCAGAAATATCATGATGATCCTTTCGCCTGCAAAACAATAAGGTACCAATAGTTTGCCGAAAAAGGACAAGCTTGGATAAATAAAATAGTAAAAAAAATTCGGAGGATAAATATATGCCTAAACAGAAAACACATAGCAGTACGAAAAAGCGTTTCTGGCTCACCGGCTCGGGTAAAGTAAACCGCGCGCACGGTGGTAAGAACCACAATGCAGACAGCAAGAACAGTAAGAGAAGAAGACGTTTGCGTCAAGGCGCTCTCGTTTCTTCGACGCAGGAAGATACCGTAAAAAGTATGATGCCCTACAAGAAATAATAAGGAGAGTAAAGAGTTATGCGTATTAAAAGAGCAGTAAACGCTGTTAAAAAGCGTAGAAAAATTTTAAAACTTGCTAAGGGTTACTACGGTAACAAGAGCAAATCTTACAGAATCGCAAGAGAAGCGGTTATGAAGTCTTTGAACTATGCGTTCATTGGCAGAAGACAAAAGAAGAGAGATTTCAGAAAGCTTTGGATCGCTCGTATTAACGCGGCTGCTAGACAAAACGGTATGTCTTACAGCAAGTTTATGCACGGTCTTAAAGTTGCGGAAATCAACTTGAACAGAAAAGTTCTTGCGGATTTGGCTGTAAACGACGCGGCGGCATTCGCTCAACTCGTAGAAAAAGCAAAAGCAGTTCTTTAATGATTGAAACGAAAGCCTTTTAGTAGTATGCTGTCTAAAAGGCTTTTTCATTGTTAAGTGAGAAGATCATGATATTAACGTCAAAAAACAATCCGTTGATCAAGGAAACGGCAACGTTAAAAGAGAAAAAGGGTAGAAGACAATCGGGCTTGTTCTTGGTGGAAGGCGTCAAAATGGCGAAAGAATGTCAAGAAAGCGATTTAGTGCTCGATCGCGTCTTTGTGTCCGAACGCTACGACGGCGCTCCGTTTGAAAACGCTGTCACTGTTTCCGAAGACGTTTTACGGTATTTGTCCGACGAAAAGACACCTCAAGGCGTCGTTTGTCGGGTGAAAATCCCCAAGCGTACCCTTTGTCCGCCGAGCGGTAAATGTCTACTTTTAGACGGTGTTTCCGATCCTAAAAACATGGGCGCAATCATTCGTACGGCGAATGCGGCAGGGTATAACGAACTCTATTTGACTGACGATTGTACCGATCCCTTCTCTCCTAAAAGCGTACGCGCAAGTATGAGCGGAGTGTTTTTCACGAAACTCTATTTCGGTACAAGAGAAGAAATTTTAAACGTATTGTCGGGCGTGCCGATCGTCGTTGCGGATATGGACGGGGAAAACGTTTTTCGTTTCCAAGCCCCTGAAAAATTCGCTTTGGTGATTGGGAACGAAGGGAACGGCGTTTCGGACGAAGTCGCGAAGGTGGCGAAGAATACCGTTCGAATCCCTATGCAAAACACGCAGGAGAGCTTGAACGCAGGCGTATCGGCGGGAATTTTGATGTATTTACTTTCCAAGGACGAATTTACGTCCGAAAATTAAAATAAAGGAGATAAACCATGTCAGGACATAGCAAATGGCACAACATACAAGCAAAAAAAGGTAAGGCGGACGCGGCGAAAGGTAAGATTTTCACGAAAATCGGTAGAGAAATCGCAGTAGCTGCAAAATCCAATCCTAACCCTGAAACAAACAGTAAACTTGCAGATATTATCGCAAAAGCAAAAGCGGCGAATATGCCGAACGACAATATCATGCGTAGTATCAAAAAAGCGTCGGGCGAAATGAACGGTTCGGACTATAAGGAACTCACGTACGAAGGGTACGGCGTAGCAGGTTCGGCAGTCATTATCACGACTCTTACGGACAACATCAATCGTACGGCAGGCGACGTGCGCGCCATTCTTGGCAAACACGGCGGACAGCTCGGCACGACGGGTAGCGTATCTTATAACTTTGAAAACAAGGGGTATATCGTTATCGAAAGAACGGTAGAACTTGACGAAGATACGATCACGGAATACGCGTTGGAAGCAGGCGCGGACGACGTAATCGTAAGCGACGACGTGTACGCGATTTTCACCGATCCCAATAATTTCTCGGAAGTTAGAAAGTATTTGGAAGAAAAGAACAAGGAACTCGTAGCAAACGCGCCGAAAGGACGTAGAAACGAAGAAACGGAAGATAAGATCGTATTCATTCAAGCCGAAGTTGCTATGATTCCGCAAAACAAAATCGAATTGCCTGCAGATAAGGTAGAAACGTTCATCAAGATGATCGACGCTTTGGAAGAAAACGACGACGTTCAGAACGTATATCATAACGTAGAACTTCCCGACGACGAAGAATAAAACGTTCCATATACTTCGCATAACTGCGTTGAGCTCCGCGTTGTCTTGGTCACGTACGTATGAGTACGCTCCCTGCGACAATGCTCGATCGCCTTGTTCTGCTCGTATCTGAAACGTTTTATGCGTCTTGAATAAGTGGACGTGTTTACCATAAATACAATAAACCAAAAACGCGTAGCGAAAAGTTTGCTATGCGTTTTTTTTACGAAAAAAATAATAAAATTGCTATAAAATGTATTAAAAATGTAAAAAATAGGGAGTAAAGCAAGTTTTTACAAATTTTTTACACCATTTGAGTGACTTTATTTTTTTTGAGTAATATAATGAGAAAGTAGTTTTTGAAACGAAGAAAATATAATTTAGGAGCATGTATTTATGTTTACGGCAGAAGAAGTGATGCAGTTAGTTCAAAGCTTGATTTGGTTGCTTGCAGGTGTCGGTGTATTTATCGTAGGGATGAATTTTATGAGCGACGCCTTAGAAAAGAGCGCAGGCAACGGAATGAAGAACTTGCTTGGTAAGATTAGTAACAACCGTTTTTCGGGGGTTGGGATCGGCGCAGGGGTAACGGCGATTATTCAAAGTTCGTCGGCGACGTCGGTCATGGTGATCGGTTTGGTAAACGCAGGCGTTATGACGCTTATGCAAGCCACTCCGATTATTATGGGCGCGAATATCGGTACGACGATTACGGGCGTCTTGGTAGCGTTGAAAAACGATTATTTCAATATGGTTATGTATCTCCTTGCGTTTGCGGGAGTCATGATGAGCTTTTTCAAAAATGAGAAAATTAAGATAGCGGGCAGTCTTTGTTGCGGTCTTGGCTTGATTTTCGTAGGCTTAAATATCATGTCGAGCAAGCAAGCTTTTAAAAACGCGCTTGTGGAAGAGCTGTTTATCAATGTTTTTAAAGCGATTGATTTTCCCTTGCTTTTGATCTTGGTCGGCGCGGTGTTTACGGCGCTCATACAAAGTTCTTCAGCGGCGACCGGCGTTGTAATTACGATGGTTGGTACGGGCGTATTACCGCTTGATATGGCGTTGTTTATCGTGCTTGGCGCGAATATCGGTACTTGCGTAACGGCGTTGCTTGCTTCCGTCGGCGCGAATGCGAATTCCAAGCGCGTCGCGTTAATCCATTTTACGTTTAACGTAATCGGTACGATTTTATTTGCTTTGATTCTTTGGATATTTAAAGAACCGATTGTAAACGCATTAGTTTCTATCATTCCCGGTTCGGATGCGCTTGCGCTTCAAATGCGCGTGTCGGTTTTTCACGTTGTTTTCAACGTAACGACTACGGCTTTGTTGTTGCCGTTCGTTAAAGGCTTGGTTAAATTCTCGCAATTGGTGATCAAAGACAAAGCCGAAAAGAGCGAAGAAATTACGCTCAAATACGTGGACAAGCGTTTGTTGAATACGCCGACGGTTGCGATTGGGCAGTTGACGAAAGAAGTGTTCCGCATGTCGGATATAGCAATGCAGAGTTTGAACGAAGCTATCGCAGGATTTATCGCAAGAGATTTGTCCGTAGCGGAAAAGATTGCGGAATATAGCGACAAAGTTTCTCGTTTGGATAAAGAAATTAGCGATTATTTGGTGCAGGTTTCCGCAAACGGGATTTCGCTTGGCGACGAAAAGGTGGTAAACGCGTTGCATAGCACGTTGGGCGACGTTTCTCGTATTGCCGATCTTGCCGACAACTTCACGAAATACACCCGTCGTGAAGTTCGCGATAACTTGGTATTCTCGGAAGGGATCAACGAAAAGATATTGGAAATGCACGAGCTTCTTCAAAACCAATACAAGATTGTGAAACAAATAATCTTGGAAAAGAAATACGAACTTATGACGTAGTAGGACGGTTTGGAAGACGATATCGACGCAATGCGGAAAGTACTCGTTGCAGAGCATATTACCCGTTTAGCGCAAGGCAAATGCCGTCCTGAAAACAATACCGTTTTCATCAATCTCGTTTCCAACTTAGAACGTATCGGCGATCATTTGAATTTTATTGCGCACAGCTTGGATAACCTTTAAAATGTCCTAAAAAATTTAATAAAAATAAACTAAAAGTAAAAAAATTGTAAAATTCAAGAAAAATTTTACAATTTTTTTACATTTTATAGGTGACTTATTTCCGTTTGTATTATATAATAAAGGAGTAGAATTTACATTAGGAGAAAAGTAATGCAAATTTTTGAAACGATTGCATTAGTGCTTGCCGGTTGTGGCGCGTTCTTAATCGGTTTTAAACTGTTGAGCGAAAACATGGAAAAATTGTTTGGAAACAGTTTAAAGAGCCTGTTCAACAAAACGTCCGAAAAGCGATTAGTCGGCGTTGGTATGGGCGCGGCGACGACTGCTGTCATCCAAAGTTCGGGCGTTACGACGGTCATGGTCGTAGGGTTCGTAAACGCAGGGATTATGTCCCTATATCAAGCCGCCGCTATTATCATGGGCGCGAATATCGGTACGACGATCACGGCGCAAATTGCCGCTTTAAATGATCTTCCGATCAATAGCATCTTTATTTTATTGCTTGGCGTCGGTGTTTTTATGGATTTGTTTTCCAAGAAGGAAAAGGTAAAAAGCGGTGGGCTTGCGCTTGCCGGATTGGGTATGGTCTTTCTCGGTTTGCACGTTATGTCCGACACGATGGGCGTATACGCAGACGTAACGAAATACCCTGAAGTCGGTCAATTCTTGTCTTCGCTTACCAATCCGTTCTTGTTGCTCGTATTCGGTATCGTATTTACGACGATTATGCAGTCTTCGAGCGCGGTCACGACGATTATTATCGCAATGGCGAGTTCGGGGCTTGTAATCGGTATGGTGGACGGCGTAATGACGAACGCGGTGTTGTACGTCATTCTCGGTTCGAATATCGGTTCGACGACGACGGCGCTTTTATCTTCGGCGGGTTCGAGTACGAATGCAAGACGGGCGAGTATGATTCACTTGCTTTTCAATACGATCGGTTCGATGATCTTTATGGTCATGCTTTTGATTTGGGAAGACTTTTTTCAAACGACGTTTTGTACGTGGTTTGCAGAACCGAGTACGCAAATCGCAATGTTCCACACTCTTTTCAACGTAACGTGTACTTTGCTTTTCTTGCCGTTTACGAAGCTTCTCGTAAAAGCGTCTATGCTTCTCGTGCCTGATAAGAAGGAAAACAAACAAACGAGCGAACTCGTTTTCATGGACAAGCGTTTGTTGAATACGCCGACGGTTGCAATTGGGCAGTTGACGAAAGAAGTGTTCCGCATGTCGGATATAGCAATGCAGAGTTTGAACGAAGCCATTGCAGGGTTTATCGCAAGAGATATGTCCATATCGGAAAAGATCGCGGAATATAGCGACAAAGTTTCTCGTTTGGATAAAGAAATTAGCGATTATTTGGTGCAAGTTTCCGCAAACGGGATTTCGCTTGCTGACGAAAAGGTGGTGAGCGCGCTACATAGCACGTTGGGCGACGTCTCCCGTATTGCCGACCTTGCCGACAACTTCACGAAATACACCCGTCGCGAAGTTCGCGATAACTTGGTATTCTCGGAAGGGATCAACGAAAAGATATTGGAAATGCACGAGCTTCTTCAAAACCAATA
>JAFTKR010000017.1 GCA_017453165.1 Clostridia bacterium
TCAATCCTGTAAAAACGGATTGTATTTCTTTTCTCTTTCAATCGTCGTATCTTCGCCGTGTCCTGCGTAAACGGGCATATCGGGAAGGTTTGCGATTTTTTGCAAGCTCTTTCGGATTGCGTCCGTATCCCCCGTCGGGAAATCGGTGCGACCGATACTCATTTCAAATAGGGTATCTCCTGAAAACAAATACCTACCCCCGTCGCTTTCCACGAGATAGCACGCGCTCCCAACCGTATGACCTGGGGTAGACAACGCCTTTATTTTAATTCCGCAAAGCTCAAAATCTTCACCGTCCGAAAAGGTAAAATCTACGCGATAAGGCGTTCTAGGCGCGCCGAACGCGTCGAATAAATCCGCCGTCGTACCGATCAAAGCTTTTTCCTTATCCAAACAACCGACTTTCGCACCACTTTCTTGCAATCCAGCAACGCCTATTACGTGATCGAAATGACAATGCGTTAAAAGCACGTACTCCGCCTGTAAACCAAGCGACAAGAGTTTACTTTCCACGTGTTTTCCCGAAGGATCAATCACGACAGCCCGTTGATCGTCAGCCGTCAAAACATAGGTGTTCGCGCCAAAACCTTTCGGGTAAATTTTGTGTACTCTCATACCTGCCCCCGTCAAATCAAAGAAGTTACGCGTCGTACGTCGTAAATTCGTTTATCTGACAACATCTTTTTAATGAGCATATCGACTTCGGAAATATCCGCTAAACTAATTGACGCGTCCAACACGGCGTCGTGATTTTTATCAATTCTGCCGTTGACTGCAGTGATCGAAAGCTTCAAATCGGATACGACCTGCGACAGCACGGAAAGCGCCGCGCCTTGATCAACCGCGCGGATTACGATATTTGCGTTATATCGCTGTTTCGCGCCCGTTGCCTTTGCAAAGGACGCCGGTAACAAACGATCGGATTCGACGGTACGTAAGTTCGGACAATCGCTTCTATGAACGACCACCCCACGACCGCGTGACGTAAAGCCGACGATTTCGTCCCCCGGAACGGGTGAACAACAACCTGCAAAACGGACGAGTAAACCCGACTGCCCGTTGATAAGCACACCGCTCGTCGATCTTCCTCCACCGTCGCCCGCATGAACTTCAATGGATTTCGGCGTTTCCTTTTTATAGAAATCAATGAGCTTGAAAAGGATTTGATTGACTGTAATTGAACCGTAGCCAACCGCCGCAAACATTTCTTCTTCCGCGCCGAACGAAAAGCGTTCGGAAAGTCGTTTAAAGGACTCTTTCGTCAAGAGTGTGGAAAGCGTAAAGCCCTTTTTTCTCGCTTCTTCTTCAAGTTTTAACTGACCGATACGAATATTATCTTCTTTGAGTTCGTTCTTATAAAACTGCTTGATCTTTGCTCTCGTACTCGACGATTTTACGAATTTCAACCAGTCCCGCGACGGACCTTTGGAGTTGGGCGAAGTAATAATTTCAACGACGTCGCCCACCGAAAGGGTGGAGTTTAACGGTACCATCTTCGAATTTACTCTCGCGCCCGTACAACGGTGTCCGACTTCGGAGTGGATTGCGTACGCAAAATCCACGGGCGTTGCTTCAGGCGGTAAAGAGATGACCTTACCACGGGGGGTAAACACCAACAATTCGTCGCTATACAGTTCGGTTTTCAACGCCGCCAAGAACTCTTGCGAATCTTTGAGCGTGCCTTGCCATTCCATCACTTCACGAAGCCACGTCAGTTTGTTTTCAAAATTCGCGTTATCGTCACCCGTCTTGCCTTCCTTGTATTTCCAATGCGCCGCAATACCGAATTCTGCGACACGGTGCATTTCTTCGGTGCGGATTTGGATTTCAAACGGCTGACCGAATTTCGTCATAACCGTGGTATGCAAAGATTGGTATTTATTCGGTTTCGGCGTTGCGATATAGTCCTTGATTCGACCGGGAATGGGTTTCCAATGTTCGTGGATTTCCCCTAAGATCGTATAACATTCGCGCAAGTCTTTTACGATAACCCGTACCGCCGTCAAGTCGTAAATTTGATCCAACGACTTGCCCTTATTCTTCATCTTTTTATGAATGGAATACAAATGTTTTGGACGACCGAAAACTTCCCCGACGACGCCAGCGCGGTTCATCAGTTCTTTAATCTCTGCCACGATCGTATTCACAAACTCACGACGCTCCGAAAGTTTTTGATTGATATCCGCCACCAATTTTTCAAAGCATTCTGGATCAAGATATTTCAAACACAAATCTTCAAGCTCGCATTTGATATGTGAAATACCCAATCTCCCCGCAAGAGGCGCGTAAATTTCTAACGTTTCGTGCGACATTTTTTGCCGTCTTTCATAAGAAAGGAAATTGAGCGAACGCATATTGTGCAAACGATCGGCAAGCTTAATAATAATTACCCGAATATCTTTCGCCATAGCAACGAAAATCTTTCGGAAATTTTCCGCTTCTTCCTGCTCACGGGATTTGAATTCAATTCGTTCCAATTTCGTAACGCCACTAACGAGTTCCAAAACTTCGTCGCCAAACTCCCGTTTGATATCCCCTTCCGTCGTTGAAGTATCTTCAATTACGTCGTGCAAAAGCGCCGCGGCGATCGTCGCCCCGTCTAAACCCAATTCCATGAGAATATTCGCCACCGCGCAAGGATGGATAAAATACGGTTCACCCGACGCGCGTTTTTGATTGGAATGCGCCGTTTCGGCGTATTTATACGCCTTTATCAACCGTTCCCGCTCTTCCAATGGATAGGTATTGATTTTTTCTAACGTACCTTGCATACTCATTCCCTTAACTTCTATCTTAAACTGTATTCAACTCGTACCTGCCTGCCGGATTTCGTTGTTACACAAAGTCCATCAAGCAGGGAATTCGATTTATTCACCCTGTAAATATTTAACCTTTCTATAAATAGCAGAATCGGAAAGTTCCGCTTTCACACCCCGATACACGGTCAATCTACCGTCCCCAAACGAAACGAGCCCGAGTTCTTGGAAAACGTTTAACGCAAAAATAAATTCCAAACGATCAAACCCAAGCGCATCGCAAGCGACGGCAAGTTCTTCCACCGTATCTCCACTCAAAGAATTTACTTCCTTACGGAGCGCGGAAAAGATTTCCAATAAGCTTTCTCTCGTCGTGTCCAATCCTTCCAGCATTTTATAACCGCAAATTTCACGATTTACGTATACCTTTTTCCCCTGCAACGCCGCGATATTGAAATCGGACGGCGTATCGAGAAATACGAATTCTTCAAACCCCGAAAGATCTGCGTCAAAGGTCGGAGAAACGATTAAAGCGTTTGCCAAGTTTCGCGAAGAAGGGTAGAACAAATCACACCCAAAATTTTGCAAATCTTCATAGAACCGAAGAGTTCTACGATCGGAAGCAATCAAACATAAGCCGTACGCGCATTGTTTGTGTCGTTCGATAATTTTCGATTTTATCTCGTTCGTGGTCAATTCCGTGGCTTCAAAAGGCACGTTTTCCGCGTAGAATCTCGACAAGGAGTTTGCAAAAATACTCTCCGCCGCATTCCTGCCCGTTCTTCCGTCGTAAAGCAAATGCTTAATCGAACCCTTTACGGTATCCCTGCCCTTATAGTGGGAAATATTGATTTCAAAAACAATCTTTTTCTTCACGTCGCTTTCAAGAATTTTTAGATTCTTAAGTCCCGAGAAGTAAATAAGATCAATATATTCGCTCTTTACCGACAAATGCGGAGACATTGCTTTGATGGGACGGGCTTGACATCGATCCGCCGTAATTACGAAAAGCGGACTTCTATGCCCGACGCCGTAGGGCTCCATCGCTACGAGCTCCCGCGCAAATTTTTCAGAAAACGGCGAAGTAATTTCTTCGCTTACGTAAATTTTTTGCTCAAAGTCTTTCGCCGTATATTTTTCGCCAATCTCTTGGTTGAGCGCCGATTCCAACTTATCAAAGTTTTCTACGCGAATATTGATCCCCGCCGCCTGCGCGTGTCCACCGAATTCTTCAATATATTCCGAACAATTTTTGAGCGCCGTAAAAATATTGATGTCTTCAATGCTTCTCGCGCTACCTTTTAACATATTCCCGTGATGTACGAAAAGCAAAGTCGGTCGATTATATTCTTCTGCAATCCGCGCGGCTACGATCCCGATAAAACCGGTATTCCAGCCCTCGTCCGAGAGCATGATCACGTTCCCGTACGCGCCTTTTTTATTGAGTTTTTGTTTTGCCGACGCATATAATTCGTCGCAATATTTTTGACGTTCTGTATTGTACGCGCAAAGTTTTACGGAAAGATCGTAAATCTCCTTTGGATCGTCCGTCGTAAATAATCGAAACGCCGATTGCGCGTCCCCCATTCTACCCGCAGCGTTGACCTTCGGCGCTACGTTAAAGGAAAGCGTCATTGCCGTAATCGTATCGTAGGTCTTGTTCAAAAGATTGGTAAAACAAGGACGAACGTTCGTATTGAAAATCTTCAACCCTTCCGTTACGATGTCACGATTTTCACCAAGCAAGGGCACGCTATCCGCAACCGTTGCAAGCGCCGTAAAATCCAAATACTTATACGCCTTTTCGCCAAGCAAAGCGCACGCTACTTTAAAAGCTACGCCCGCGCCACAAAGATTATCGTACGGATAATCGTCGTCCAACTTCGGATTCACGATCACGCAATCGGGCAACGTTTCAGGCAACTCGTGGTGATCGGTTACAATCATATCCGCGCCAAGTTCGTAAACGTATTGCGCCTCTTTCGCGCAAGAGATACCGCAATCAACGGTAATAAAGAGTTCCGGATTGCAATCTTCAAAGATTCGATCGAGTACTTCTTCGGATAATCCGTACCCGTCCGCGCGTTCAGGCACGTACACGTGCGCGTCAATTCCATATTCTTTGAGCGCATGATACATGATCGCAGACGCGCAAATCCCATCCGCGTCGTAATCGCCAAATACGGCGACCGTCTTTCCGTAGTCACGGGCTTCCTGAATGAGTTCCACCGTTTCTTTCATGCCACGCATTAAAAACGGAGAAAGGAAATTCTTGGAAGACGGGTGCATGAACAGTTCGATTTTTTCTTTCGTATCCACGCCACGCGCGTATAAAATCCGTGTAACGTTCTCCGTCAATCCCGTCGCCCTTGCCAAAGACGCAATCGTATTCAGTTGTCCTTCCGAAAAGGAATATTCGGGAATGATTTTTTTCATACGAGTTCTATTCGCCCCATCTAATTATAGTCGTAACTTTTAAAAAAGAAACGGGCGGGTAAGCAGTCACACTCCCCCCGCCCGACTGTATCTTCTTATAAATTTAAAATCGCGAAAACGCCGATCTTATTTATCCGTTTCTTTTACGCCTTTCTTGTAGTCGTATCTTGCGCGTTGCGCCGCTTTCTTATCCACGTAACGTTTAATCGGCAAGTAGAAAGCAGGAGCGAAGAACAATGCGCTGAATACGCCTGCTACCAAACCGAGCAATGCGATTACCGCAAAGTTACGAACAACGCTCGTTGCAATCGCGCCAATCAAAATCAACGCTACGAGCACACCCGCCGAAAGCAACAATACTTCACGAATGGCAAGGCTCGAAGAAATCAATTCTTCCGCTTCGATGTCTTCCACTTCCTTTTGCTTCGCGTTTACTTTGTTAAGAGTCAACATCGTTGCAACCGCCGTAAACAACAAATTGAAGAATAAAACGTAAACGATCGAAGACGTGATCGGCATTCTCGTAATGAGCGTGAGCGCGCACGTAAGACCTGCGCTAACCGTCATCGTCGTGATCAAGGTAAGTCCGTTCGTAAACTTTTGACGAATCGTCACGTACAAGCAAGCCAATACGCCGAACAACGCGCCTGCAATAACGGTACGCAACAACGCTTGCCCAGGTAATTTATCGGGAGCGATTTCATTGTGCGCCGTAACGCTAATTCTCGCGCCTGCAAGGACTTTTCCGCTATCCGCTTTCGTTTCTTCTGCAAACGTTGCGTTAAGATTTGTCACCGCTTTTGAAAGGTTAACGGATTTGTCGAACACGTAAACGAGTTCGCTTTCGTCACCGTTCATTTCGCCTTTCATATCGTATTCATAGTCCAAACCGAGCTTATCGAATTCCGTTTCACAAACGGTTTCAATCGTGTCGATATTTTGGGAATACGCGTATTGGTTTACCCGAACCGTCAACGTCTTAACGTCGTCGTACGTCGCGTCTGCCGAATACCCGAACACAGCGAGGAATACTACGCCGAGCACGACGATCACACCGCATACGATCGAAAGAATATTGATTTTACCAATCGTGCTTTTAATGATCTTTTCAAGCTTATTCATCATCTTCGTCCTCCTCTCTTACAAAGTGGAAGTACTTATACTTGTCCTTCGTAGCGGACATATATAAGTAGTTGATTAAACGTCCCCAAAGCAAGTTGCAGAACGCGCCTGTGATTACGCAAATCAAAGCTTGAAGCGCCATAATATACACACCTGCAACCGCCGACAAGAAGATCAACGAACCGACAAGCAATACGGCGTACGTATCAATGATACCCGCAAGCGTTTTCTTGTAACCCGCTTTCGTTGCGGACTCTACCGTCTTACCAAGCGCAACTTCCGCTTTTATCGCATCGTAAATCTTCGCATTAAAGAAGTTCACGAGAAGCAAGCCGAACGCAAAGATAAGCACGCTACCGAGCGTGATTTCAAAAACACCGCTTGATATAAACGCGAAACAAATCGCTACTACCGTAAGATAGGAAAGCGTCGAATACATCGAGCTTACGCCGTAACCACGATAGAATACGATCGGTAACGCGATACACGCTACGATCAATACGCCGAGCGCGATATACAAAAGCGTCAACGCGTTTTCACCGTATACGGGTTCAAACGTACGAATACTTTCCGCATCCACCGTCTTAAACGTGATATCCGCCGAACCGTCTTTCAACGCAGAATTCAAAACTACGCCCAAGCTCTTGAATACGTCGAGATATTCTAATTGATAGCCTGCGATAATTTCGTTCTTCGTGGAAATGAAGTCGGAATATACTTGGAATACCGTTTCTTCCCCGATAAGGAAGTCCAACGTAGTTGCCGTATCAGCAGAATCCGTCGTCGCAGAAAGACCGGATTTTTCGTTAGCGATCAAATCTTTACCGAGTTTCGTAAGCTTGATTTCGATATAAGCGGCTTTATTTCTTTCACCTACTTCAAAACCGCTGAAATAATCGGTCAACTTTGCATCTTTCAAGGCATCGATTTCCGCACCGCCCTTTTTCACGGTCAACGCGCCCACGTTCGCGTAGGTTTGGAAAACGTTTACGTAATTTACTTCGGACGCAGGGAGTTCTACGCGGAGCGCGTAATCGTCAACGACGCCCACACGGGACGAAGAATAGCCTTTTGCTTCCAAACGCGAAATCATAAGTTCCGTTGCCGTCTTAAAAGCCGTCTTAAACTCTTCGGAAATTGTCGAAACGCTTGCTTCGTCCTTGTCTTCGAAAATGCTCTTTTCTGCCTTTTCAAGATACAAGCCCTTCCATTTCACGTACTCGTCGGCATATTTTGCCTTCGCGTCGTCGTCTGCAAGGTTCTCGTAGTTACCGTTAAATTCGGATTCGGGAATAACCCCTTCCGGATAATAATAGGTATAGTACCCACCGCCAAGATCAGATCCGAGATCGTATTGCATTACGACGGGATTCCACGTTTTAAACGTGCCGTCAATACGGAACGGAACTTCAAAAGACGGGAACAACGTGATCGCGCAAAGAATCGTGATCACGATACTAATCAGAGTAATCAATACTACCGATTTCTTTTTGCCCATGAATTGCCTCCTGATTCTCACGGAGTTTTTCTCCGCTTTACAAAATGTACTTTTTTATTATACCGCATTTAAAAGCATTTCGTCAAGTTATATCAACGAATATCCCAAAATTTTTTAGGATTTTTTCTCTTATAATCGCGATTTTTTTACTTTCCAACCAAACTTTTCCTTTCTCAATCGTTTTTTCGATTCTTTTCCAAAAGTTTCTTTTCCGCCAAAATGTGCATAGCGCACTCCACTCGCTTTTTCATCATTTCGCAAGTGACTTCGTACGGCTTATTGATATCGCCGTTAAAGTGGTAGTTGTTGGCGTTACAACCACCCGAACAAACGAATTTTGCAAAGCAATCTCCACACTTTTCGCGCGTAAACAAACAGGAATTTTTGAACGTTTCGCGAATTTCCGGCTTCGTTATCCCGTCCCAAACGTTCCCCATGTAGAACTCTTTATCGCTTGCAAATTGGTGACAGGGATACAAATCCCCGTTCGGAAGCACGGAAAAATACTCGTTCCCCGCGCCACACGCCGACACGCGTTTTGAAAGACAAGGTCCGCCTTCCAAATCAATATTAAAATGGAAGAAGTTAAACCCTTTTCCGTCTTTATGGTATTGGAGATACTCTTCGCAAAGCGTTTCGTATTCTTGATTGATTCTCTCAAGGTGTTCTTCTTTGATTTGCAAATCGTCGATATCCGTGACCACGGGTTCCATCGAAATGGAATCAAACCCTTGATCGGCAATGAACGTAACGTCCTTTGCAAAGTCCAAATTCTTCGACGTAAACGTACCGCGAACGTAGTAGCTCTTATCCCCGCGCGACGCTACGAATTTTTTGATCTTATCAATGATCAACGCGTACGTACCCTTGCCGTTGATCGATTTACGAATCGCGTCGTGCACTTCCGGCCGACCGTCCAAAGAGAGTACTACGTTCTCCATTTCCGCATTGAAAAACTCGATCACGTCGTCGTTTAATAGAAGAGCGTTCGTCGTCGTCGTAAACAAGAACTTCTTGCCACACTTCGCCCCTTGCTCTTTCGCGTAAGCGACCGTGCTTTTGATAACGTCGAGATTCAGCAAAGGCTCGCCACCGAAAAAGTCCATTTCCAAAACCTTTCGCTTTCCGCTGTTTTGGAGCAAGAAATCCACCGCCGCCTTCGCCGTTTCTTCAGTCATGGACTCACGTTTCGAGTGATATGCGCCTTCGTCCGCGAAACAATACCGACAACGGAAATTACAGTCGTGGCAAATATGGATACAAAGCGCCTTGACTTCGTTCGACTTCATTGGATAACTTTTTACTTCTTCTTTATAAAGAAGCCCTGCGTCTTTCAATCCTTCTACGTCGACGAGAATTTCTTCCACCTGTTTTTCGGTAAGATAGGTAATATCGACGTCTTGTCCTTCTTTTGCCTTTAAATAATCCGCCGTTGCCTTATCGCATTCGTGGAGAGAACCACTCCCAACGTCGTAAATATAATTTTTATCCCGATAGTGAAATACGTGTATCATACAATTCCTTTATTACGCAAAAATCGAGGGAAACGAATTCCCCCTACTTTTACGGTTTTATTCCTTTACATTACGCCAAAAAGGGCGCGTAATTTTTACGCGCCGATTTACGCTTTCGCAAACAGTACTCGGTCCAAATGAAATTATCTACGTTCAATCTTTTCTTCGCGACCAACTCTTTCGCAGGATTGGTTGCCTACCGTACAGCTCGTTTTACAAGCGGATTGGCAGGTACTTCTGCATTCGCCACAGCCCGTAACTTTCTTTTCTTGAGGTTTTGCAATCGTTTTAATCATAAGTCTTTCTCCTGATTGATAGATTTATAAGATAATTATAATATACTTTCTAAAAAAATGCAACTACTTTCCGCTACTTTTTTCTATTTCTCATAGAAATTTCCTTAATTTCCACGAATATTGACGGCAAAAATCCCCGAAAGCGTTCCGGCGACCGCGCCGAACAGGACTTCGACAAGCACGAGCCACGAAACGGAAAAATCCCCACCGATAAGAGAATATAAAAGTCCCGAAAGGCACACGAACAAAAGCCCGACGATCAACCCTTTAATCCACCCCTTTTCTCCACGCACGCCAAGCGCGCATCCGACGAAAATCGACACCGCTTTCAAACACGTATTCACAGGCAAAATCAGTTTATCCGAAAAGTTCCCAATCGTAAGCACGATGGCAAAGACTACGGTCAAAAACAACGAACATGCTATCCCCAAAAGGGTGGCTTTCACGATTTGTAATATATTTGCAACACTTTCATTTTCCATACAAAAACACCTCCGCTTTTATCCTATGCGAAGGTGTTTCTTGATATGATTTTATTCCGCTTTTTCTTCTGCTTTTTCTTCTACTTTTTCTTCGGTTTTCGGTTCTTCCTTTTTCGCTACCGCGTCCGTTTGATAAACCGCTTGCTTATCGAACTTGATATAGGACTTACCGCTCTTTTCCGTACCCGTTTCCAAAACGAAGGTATTGTCTTCTTCACAAACTTCTACCACAATACCGCAAATTCCGCCGATCGTCTTTACCTTATTCCCAGGTTGAAGCGCGTTGAGCGTTTCTTGCGTTTCTTTTTGTCTCTTCTTTTGCGCGTGATTGGAATAGATCATAAACGCCACGAGAAGCACCAACAAAATCGCAACCATAATCCAAGATCCCGTTGCATTGCCACCGCCGTTCGTCGTATCGCCCGATTCCGTCAACAAATTAAATAAATTGAACATTTCTTTCTCCTTTTTACTATGTTTTTAATTTTTCAGTATATTTATAATAGCGTTTTTTTCTTTGGATTGCAAGCAAAACGAGCGTCAAAAACGGAAAAATTTTCCTTTTCACGGAAATTTCACGCTTATTCTATTAAATCAAAATCAATTTTCAACCCCTGCTAAATAATCGATAGAAACTCCGAAATATTTCGCTAAAACAATTAGACTTGATAATTTCGGCTCTCTCAATCCGTTTTCCCAAAGGCTAATACTCCCTTTACTGAAATTAAGCGCTTTCGCTAATTCAACCTGTCCTATGCCTTTTTCCTTCCGCAATTCTTTTAATCTTTCACAAAAAATACTCTTCATATAAATATTATCTCACAAAAGCAAGAAAAATACTTGACTTCTTACAATTGTAAGAATATAATATAATTGTTATGCAAATTCCATTGTTGCCAAACAAATCGAAGAAGGACGCGAGAAATAAAATCTCGCGTCCTTCTTATCTTTTGATTTTAGGCTATTCTTTGCTTATTACCACTTGCCTTCGCCACCGTATTTTTGGTAGAACTCACGAGCAAACTCTCGTACATACCCCCCTAAAATGGATTCTCGAAGTCCTTTCATGAGCTTATGCAAGAAGGTGATATTATGCAAGCTTAAAAGCATTGCGCCGTACATTTCCCCCGTATTGATCAAGTGCCGTAAATAGGCTTTCGTATAGTTTTTGCAGCAATAGCAATCACATTCTTCGTCCAAGGGCGAGAAATCTTCTTTAAATTTCCCGTTCCGAACGACGACGCGTCCGCGCGACGTCATTGCCGTACCGTTTCTTGCGATACGGGTAGCAAGTACGCAGTCAAACATATCGATTCCACGCATCGTGCCTTCGATCAAACAGTCGGGCGAACCTACGCCCATCAAATACCTGGGTACGTCCGTTGGCAATTTCGGTTGTAAAATATCGAGCATTTCGTACATCAAAGGTTTCGGCTCACCCACCGACAATCCACCGATGGCAATTCCGTGTTTCACGAAAGGCATGGTACGAGCCAAACTCTCCAAACGGAGATCTTTGTACATATTCCCTTGCACAATCGGGAAGAGCGCCTGTTCGGGCTTATCGTGAAATTTATAACAACGTTCCAACCAACTTGCCGTACGTTTCATCGCCGACTCCGCTTGCGCGTGATTATAGCCGTATTCACTACACTCGTCGAACGCCATGATGATATCCGCGCCAAGATTTTGTTCTACTTGCATTGCCTTTTCAGGAGAAAAGAAATGCTTACTTCCGTCCACGTTGGAAGAAAATTCAACGCCGTCGTCGGTAATCTTGTTCAATTTCCCAAGTGAAAAGACTTGAAATCCACCGCTATCCGTCAAAATAGGTCTGTCCCAATTCATAAACTTATGCAAACCGCCTGCCTTTTTGACGATTTCGTCGCCCGGTCGCATATACAAATGATAGGTATTCGACAAAATGATTTGCGAACCCGCTTCTTTTAAATCCCTAGGGAATACCCCTTTGACGGTCGCTTGCGTACCAACGGGCATATACACGGGCGTTTCAATGTCCCCGTGCGGTGTATGCAAAATCCCTGCTCTCGCGCCCGTATCGGGATCGGTTTTGATGAGTTCAAATGAGAAAAATTCGTTGTTCATAATTTTTAGGCTTTACCCTTTCTCGTATTCGTTTTTTACCTTTTTAGTATACCATCTTTTCTTGAAAAAAGCAAGTTTTATACCCCACTAACTTTTCTTTTCGCAATTTTAATTTTATGCAGAATATTCACTGTTTTTATACTTTTATACATTGTTTTTTGTAAATACATGAAATATTTTTATAAAGGCATACAAAAACGGTTGACATTCGCAAACAAAAGTACTACAATACATACGTTCACACGCGATCGTGCGCGCGACGTAAATTAAAAATCAATTTTTATAGGAGATAGAAACATGAAAATCAAGAAAATTTTAGCAACCACGCTTGCGACTATCGCAGCGTTCGCAACTCTCGGCTTCGCATCTTGCGGACCTGAAGAAAATACTGTCGTCGTAAAAGCGATCGAAGTTAAATTAACCGACGAAGAATACGCGTTCGTCACGAAAAAGACGAATACGCAATTAATTTCTGATTTCAACGCGTTCCTTACGGAAATCAAAGGCAACGGCGAATTTGAAGCATACGTAGCGAAGTATTTCGAAGGCATGGGTACAAAGAACGGCTACGACGTAACGACGACGGACGTAACGAATTCGGACAGCAATTTAATCGTTGCAACGAACTGCCCCTTCGAACCGTTTGAATATATCGGCGACGACGGCAAAATTTACGGACTCGATATTGAAATCGCGGCGGCGTTCGCGCAAAAGCAAGGTCTTACGCTCGTCATCAAAAATATTGGTTTCGACGATATTTTCACCCAAGTAGAAGCAGGTTACGCAGATATCGGTATGGCAGGTATTACCGTTAGCCCCGACCGTGAAGACCTTTACGGTTTCACCGATAAATATTATAAAGCGTCGCAAAAATTGATCGTTGCCGCAGACAATACCGATTTCGACGGTTGCACGACGGTGGAAGACGTCGAAGCGAAAATCGCAACGCTTACGGGTAAAAAGTTCGGTTATCAAATCGGTACGACGGGTAGCATGTACGTAAACGGGGACGCTGATTGGGGCTATGCAGGTTTTGCCAATCTCGAAGGCAAAGGTTATCCTACGGCGCAAGAAGCGGTCACCGATCTTATCAACGGTAACATCTACGCAGTCGTCGTAGACGAAGCGCCCGCTAACGCGATCGTAAAAGCGGTCAATAACTAATAAATTTCACGACGAAACTCCCCGCGCGCAACGCGGGGTTCGTTTTGTTTTAATCGCTTAACAGTATCAAAATTTTAGGAGTATTTATTTATGAATTGGGCTACAAAATGGGAAAAATTCTTATCCACCATGGAGTCGGAATATTTCCAACAACTACTTTTAGACGGTTTATCGAACACTATAAAAGTCGCGGTACTCGGTTTAATTCTCGGCATTTTGATCGGCACGCTTATCGCAGTCGTCAAAGTCGCGCCTAAATACCAGCTCGGTGTTCGTATTCTCGATAAAATTTGTTCCGTCTACGTCGCGCTCTTTCGTGGTACGCCAATGGTCGTTCAACTTTTGCTCGCCTATTACGTATTACTTCCGACGCTTGGCGTTAAAAACGTCGATTCACTCACCGTAGGCATTATCGTATTCGGCATGAATAGCGGAGCGTACGTTTCGGAAATCATGCGTGGCGGTATCAACTCCGTAGACGTAGGGCAAATGGAAGCAGGTCGCGCCGTTGGGTTAAGCTATGCGACGACGATGGTAAAAATCGTGATCCCCCAAGCCGTTAAAAATATTTTACCCACACTCGGCAATGAATTTATTACGCTTATTAAGGAAACTTCGGTATTAAGTTTTATCACCGTTTACGACTTATACACCGCTTTGAGCGCAATCGGTAGTAAAAACTACGAAAAAATGATCCCCTATCTCGTTATGGCGGGAATCTATATCGTACTTGTGCTTTTCATCACTCTTTGCGTGCGTTTAATTGAAAAAGCTTTTGCAAAAAGCGACAAAAATATTTCGCCGAAAGAAAAAAAGGAGAACGCATAAATGATAAACAGCGAATCAAAACCCATTCTTGAAGTTAAAAACTTAACGAAAAACTTTGGCTCTAACGCCGTTTTAAAAGGTATCGATTTAACCGTGCGCCGTGGGGACGTAATAGCGATTCTCGGTCCGTCAGGTTGCGGAAAATCCACCTTTTTGCGTTGTTTGAACTGCATGGAAGATCCCTCGGGCGGTACAATCTTATTCCGCAACGAAAATCTCGTTGACATGAAAGTAGACATAAACGAACACCGCCAACATATCGGTATGGTATTCCAACAATTCAATCTTTTTAACAATAAAACGGTGCTTCAAAACGTCACGCTCGCCCCCATTCACATTCAAAAAAAGAAGTTGCATAAAAAGAAAATTAAAAACTTTTTTATTTCGTTTACCAACTTTTTCAAAAAGGAAAAGACTCCTTTGCTCGAAATCGACACCACGGTGAAAGAGATCAAAGAACAAGCGGAAACAAAAGCAATGGACCTACTCAAAAAAGTCGGCTTGGAAGATAAGGCGAACGTCTATCCGTCCACCCTTTCGGGCGGTCAAAAGCAACGGATCGCAATCGTTCGCGCGCTTGCTATGGAACCAGACGTTATGCTCTTTGATGAACCGACGAGCGCGCTCGATCCCGAAATGGTCGGCGAAGTTTTGAAAGTTATGACCGAGCTTGCCGAAGAAGGCATGACCA
>JAFTKR010000018.1 GCA_017453165.1 Clostridia bacterium
GACGGGAGTTTACTTAGTGGTAAACGAGCAAAGAAAAACGCAAGTTCGACGATTTATCACCAAGCCCGTTCGAAGCGAGTAAAACGCGGAGATACGAGCAGTTTAAGGCGCGACGAGCACGGCGCAGGGAGCGTACTTAGCCGTACGCGACCAAAACGCGCGCAGTCGCAACGAAGAAATGCGACGTATATACGCGTTTTACCTACGACGACGTCCGCCAAATATCGCCAATACCCACACCATAAACCGTAAGAAATACACGAGCGAAGTTGCTAACGACGCTACGTAAGTCATCGCCGCCGCGCTTAATACGCGCTCCGCGCCGTCACTTTCTTGTTCCGTTAAGATGCCTTGTTCTAAAAGCATCTTCTTTGCGCGACGACTCGCGTCGAATTCGACGGGCAAGGTGACGAGCATAAAGAGCGTCGAAAGTCCGTAGAAAGCAACGCCGACCATAGCAAGCGTATAACCCAAACTCGAACCCTGCCCCGTATAAACGAATAAATCTAAAATAAATCCAAGCAACACGAGAGGCATAGCAAGCCGTGAGCCGATATTGCAAACGGGTACGAGCGCCGTGCGGATTTTATAGGGGAGATACCCTTTCTTTTTTTGTAATACGTGTCCGATCTCGTGCGCGGCAACCGCTATCGAACCGATCGAATCGTCGCCGTACGTACTTTCCGACAAGTTCACCAAACCCTTGGTGGGGTGGTAGTGGTCGGTCAGTTCGCCACGAACCCGTTCGACGCGAATATCGTCCACGCCGTTCGCGCGAAGCAAACGCACCGCCGTATCGTAACCCGTCATACGGGAATTTGCGCCTACGCTACGGTATGCGCGATAGGTAGTCTTTACTTTATTACTCGCCCAGCCCGAAAATACCGCGCAAAGCAAAATAAGTCCAAAAAATAAAAAATAATACTGCATTCTCTTTCTCCAACCGGAAAATTTCTTACGCTTTATATATACGCAAGTTTTTCGGCTTTTAAGCAAAAAATAGAAATTCTCGTACCTGCTACGCCTATTTTATAAATCCAACGCGAATTTATAAAGGTCGGATTTGGAAACGCCACGGTCTTTCGCCGCCTTTTTTAACGCCGTTTTCTTATCTAAACCCTGCGAAATATAATATTCGATATGCTCGGTTTCCGAAAGAGAATTTAACGGATTTTCCTTCTCTTTCGCGCCTTCAACAACGAGTACGTACTCCCCGCGTTTTTCTCCCGTCAACCCTTCAGACAAAAGGAAAGGAACGCTTTCTTCATGGATCTTTGTAATCTCTCTTACCGCCACCGCTTGCCGTTCGCCAAAGACTTCGTACATTGCTTTTACGTCCTTATCAACGTCCTGCGGAGCGCAGTGGAACACCATCGTCAAATCCAACTCTTTATACTTTTCTAAAACCGCTTTTTTCTCGGACTGTTTTTCGGGTAAAAATCCGATAAACGCGAATCGATCGGCGTTCAACGCCGACAATACGAGCCCTGCGACGAACGCGCACGCGCCGGGAATTAGCGTGTACGGTTCTCCCGCTTCCCGTAGCGTCTTACAAACCACGTTCCCCGGATCGGAAACGACGGGCGTACCCGCGTCCGATACGACCGCAACCTTTTTTCCCGATCTACTCTCCGACAAAATTCTCGCTCCGGCTTCCGTTTCGTTAAATTTATGACAGGAAAATAACGGTTTTTTGATCTCGTACGCATTCAAAAGCTTCAACGTGTGCCGAGTATCTTCGCAAAAAATTACGTCCGCTTCCTTTAACGTTTCCAACGCTCGAAGCGTAATGTCCTTTAAATTCCCGATTGGGGTGGCTACGAAATATACCATTTTTCTCTCCTTGTTTTTTACGGGTGTTTATCGTGAAACAAACTCTTTTTTATCGAGCTTAATTTACGATAGTGGGTAAAATTTCCGTGGCGGGTTTTCCGCCTTTAACGCCTTCGACGAGTACGAGATAGGGTTTTTCATCCTTACCGCCGACGACGAATTGAATTTTTTTAATTTCGATATTGACGGATTTAAAGGTATAGCAAATTTCCGCCAGACGATCCGCTCGATGGACGAGATTGATTCTCCCACCGAACTTTAAAGCAAACGCCGCCGCCTTGGCAATCTCGGCAAGGTTGATTGTAATTTCCTTACGACAAATCGCTTTTTCGTAATCGTCGTTTTCTAATCCGCCACGCTCATACGGGGGATTACAAAGCACGAGCGAGAACTGTTCTCGATACCGCTTAGGAATATCTTGCAAACGACAGTTAACCGTTTCAAAACAATCGAAATCGTTAAGCTTTGCCGTTTTCAAAGACAAATCCGCCAAACTTTTTTGCATTTCAAAAAGGGAGAAGCGCAAATTTTTTTTCGTATGGCGATGGAGCGCGTAAAAATGATAGGCAACGACTCCGCTACCCGCGCAAAAATCGGCAACCTTTTCGCCCGACCTCGCTTTTGCGAACTTGGAAAGCAGGACGGAATCGGACGTAAAACGGTACAACCTCGTATCCTGCACAATCTTCAATCCGTCGATTTGCATATCTTCCGCGACTTCAAATTCCGAAAGTTCTATTTCCACAAGCCTTTCTCCTTTCTAAATCTACCCTTTCATTATACTAAAACGCTCAAAAAAAGTCAATGCTATAATCGAAACTTCCACAGAAAACGCACACATAGTTTTTTAAAAATACCACAAACTTCTAACGTGAACGACTACATTTTTAAAAATTTAAAACACAACTTATCGGCGGTAAAAGAACTTTTACCCGCCAAAGACATCTTAACGTACGAATTTGAAACGTACGACGGTACGGCTTGCGCGATTATCTACGCGGACGGTATGGTCAACAAACAACTTTTAGGGGATTTAGTCGCTCGGCCGTTAAACAACCTTTCTTTGGAAAACGAAGGGGGCAGGTACGAGATGAGCGATATTATCGCAACGATTGAAACCACACTTTTATTCCCCGAACTAAAAAAGGAAAGTGAATGGGGAAACGCCGTCAAAGAGATTTTGGACGGGAACAGTTTATTGCTCGTAGACGGAATCAACGTCGGGTTTATCGTCGGGGCGAAATTTCTGCCCGTCCGCGCGATTATGGAACCGCCGTCCGACGTTGCGATCAAAGGGCCGAGAGAAGGGTTTATCGAAGATATCAAAACGAACATGACGCTCGTACGCAAACGGTTAAAGACGCCCGACCTGCTCTTTGAACAACTGCGAATTGGAAAACGGAGCGACACGCACGTCGTCATATGTTATTTAGACGGCACGTCGAACGAAAAAGTCAAGAACGAAATATCCCAAAAACTCCAAGAAATCGACGTGGATTGCATCGTCGATTCGTCCTATATCGCCGCTTTAATCGCGCCGAAAAAACACTCGGTATTCAAGCAAATCGGTTCTACGGAAAAACCCGACGTCTTTTGCGCAAAAATTGCGGAAGGGCGAGTAGGAGTGCTTGTGGACGGTTCGCCGATCGCGTTGACGTTTCCCTATCTTTTAACGGAAGATCTACAAAGTAGTGAAGACTATTTCGTTTCGCCGACGATGGCGACGATCTTCCGCGGGATCCGCTTTCTTTCCTTGATTATCGCCCTGATCCTACCCGCATTTTACGTCACGGCGCAAATTTTTAAAATGCAACTTTTACCGCTCGGCTTGACCTTGACGATCGCAGGCGGAGTACAGGGACTTCCCCTTTCCCCCAGCCTTGAAATCTTCGTCGTACTACTCCTTTTAGAAATTCTAAAGGAAGCAAGTATCCGTATGCCGAAATACGTCGGTATGTCGCTTTCCGTCGTAGGCGCGCTCGTGCTTGGCGAAGCGGCAGTGTCCGCAGGTTTCTTATCAACGCCCGCGATTATCGTCGTTGCTATTTCGGGAATTTGCTTATATACCGTTCCAAATTTTGTGGAAACGGGCAGTATTTTAAGATGGATTTTTCTACTCGTCGCAGGAAGTATCGGCCCGTTAGGGATCATACTTTTCGCCACGTTTTTATTCTACTATCTCGTGGACGCAGACGGGTTCGGCGCGCCATTGCTCGCGCCCTTTTCTCCGCTTTCTAAAAGAGATTTACGGGATTCCATCGTGAAATACGGATTCCAGTCTTTAAGCAAACGTCCGATCACGTTACGTTCTAAAAACAAAACGCGTTATAAATTTAAATCAAATTAAAGGAAAACTGTATGCAACAGCTTGTTCAACGCGTACATGGTACGCCGAAATCCAATAATTCCACCTTTACTTCCGCCATCGGGGCGCGACAAATCTGTTTTTTCGCCGCGTTCATTTTACCCGTCTTTCGCTTTTTAGAAACGCCGTCGCTCCTATCCGCCTACACGGAAGGGGATTTGCTCTTACCTGCGGTTTTGCATTTTTTAATCCAGTCTTTGCCGATCGGCGCGCTACTTTTTATCACGTCGAAAACGGAACGGGGATTGTTTTCTCTACTCTACGAAAAATTAGGAAAAGTCGGGACGCGCGTCGTCTACGCCATATTGGCAATTTATTATCTTTTTTCTACGATCCTTCCTATTTTAGATCTGGAAAAATACGTGCAAGCCGTATTTTTCGACACTGCGCCAAGTATGTTTTCACTCACGCCGTTCTTTTTATTGAGCGCGTTTATTTCTTCTAGACAGTTGCGCTCGTTTGGACGAATCGCCGATCTTTGTCTGCCAATCTTTTTAATCGGTTTTTTTGGAGTTACGTTTATGTCCGTGGGGAAAGCGGATTTTGAAGCCATGCTACCGTGGTTTGAGTTTCCATTCGAAAAGATTGCGCTCGCCACGAAAAACACGACGGCGCACTTCTCCGACGCAATCTTATTTTTTCCTTTGCTGGGGGATTATCAATATAAAAAAGGGGACGGGAAGAAAATTCTCGGTTCGTATTGGGTTGGATGCGGATTTTGCCTGTTCTTTTTCGCAACCTTTTACGGCTTATTTACTAGCGTTGCGTCCACGCACCACTACGCGCTTAGTAAAATCGGACAGTATTTTTCCGCTTTGCAAACACTCGGTAGAATCGATTTAATTTTCAGTTACCTTTTAACGATTATCCTTTTTTATAACGTCACGCTACCCATACAGTTTTGCGTACTTTGCATAACGAAAACGTTAGGTTTAAAGCAAAGAACGCCGACTTCCGCCCTTTTAAATTTCGGGCTTTTCTTATTCGCATTTTTTTGCAACCGTCATTACGACGGATTTTACGCGCTCGTTTCCAAAACACTGTGGTGGATTTTTCCCACTTTCTCCGTTTTGTTGCCCTTGCTTGCGCTCCTGCTCTTGCTCGGCAAACGCCGAACGAACGCTAAAAATCGAACGTTAAAGGAGAACACGTATGCGTATTAAAAGCACGAAAGTTTACGTTATTCTTGCCGTCATTCTTGCCTTTTTGTTCTTTTCCAACGATTTTGGTTTGACGGATATCCAAAAAACGGCGCTCGTAATCGCCGTCGGCGTGGACCGCGAAAACGACGAGTTCGTGATCACTTCGCAAATCGCCATGCCGAAGTCCGAACAGGACGGCGAGTCGTCCGAAAGCGCGCAAATCGTCAGTAAAGGTAAGACGGTTGCGGACGCGTTCGAGCAAATTAACGCAAAAACAGGCTGGTATCCCAAACTCGTTTTTTGTAAGTTGATCGCGCTTGGCGAAAGCGCTACGAAACGAAACGTTTTTGAATGTTTGAATTTTTTCTTGCGCGACGAGTATCTTTCCGATAACTGTTCCGTTGCCGTATGCGAAGGAAGCGCGCAGGAAATTTTGAATGCGAAAACCCCCGTTGAGGACCTTTCGGGGTTAGCGGCGATCAAAGTACTTTCTTCCCACGCCGAACGGGTGGGGAGCGTACTCCCCAACACCTTACGCGAATTTGCATCTTCCTATTTCGATCAAGACAAGAGCGCCTTTTTGCCCATTATCAAGGCAGAAGCGCCACAAGAAGAAACCGCCCAATCCAAAAAAGAACAGAGCGAATCCGGTAAAAGCGGTGGTAAAGGCGAGAATGGGAGCGCAAGTTCCGGAAAACAAAAAAGTAGCAACGGGGAACAGGAGAAAAAAGTTTTTTCGGCAAGCGAAACGGCGCTTTTTAACGACGGAAAGCAGGTCGGGAAATTAAACGCGGACGAGAGCAAAACGCTTGCGTTTGTAAAAAACAAACTCCGACTTGCAAGTTACCCCTTGAAAGTAGACGACGGGGAATATACTTTGCACGTCAAACGGAACACACCGAAAACGAAATTGTCGTTTGAGCAAGATCAACCGAAATTGGAAATCCAAGTCACCGTCACAGCGGGAATTTTGGACGGCTCGAAGTTTCATTCGGTCGAAAGCCTTTCCGACGCAGGCGAAATTCCTAAAAAAGTGTTACAATCCGCCGAAGAAAAACTCCAAGGCGATATTTTGAAACTATTTGAAAAAACCAAAGCTTTGAACTGCGACGTATTCGATTGCTCGTTGACGTTAAAGCGGAAATACTTCGACCGTTACGAAAAATATCGGGAAAATCTTTTACGAGAAATTCAGCCGAACGTACGCGTTAAATTCCAAAACGTAAGATAGTTCAACGCGTACCTGCCTAGTTCATTTTCAATTTTTATAAGAAAAGAGCGACGAATTTTTCGTCGCTCTTTTTCCTCTTGATTTTTAATTATTCGGGCAATACTCTCACCGTAAGTTCAAAGGTTTTTAAATTGACGATTAGTTCGTAATTGCCGACGTCCTTAAAATTCTCACCGCTACTTGTCAAAACGTTTTCCGGATCTACGATCGTCAACGTATAGGTTCTATAATTCTCGGTGTGGAAATCAGGCACGCTCGTGGTGTATTTTGTATCCACCGTGATCCGTTGACGGAAAATATAGGGGACGTCCAATTCGTAAGGGGTTAACGTCTTAAATTCTTCCCCGTCGTAATACACGCAACTGTACTTCGCCGTATCGGGATTAACAAGTTCCATGCGAACGACGTACGTTTTGGCGTTGATATAAACGTTATACGTACCGCCGACGTTCACCGTCACGTTCGTTTTTCTCGCCGAAGCGTACTTCCCATCGCAATTTTCGTCTAACGCAACCTTATAATTGCTCGTGTGAACACGGTTAAAAAAGCTGATCATCTTCCCCGCGTCTATATTAAAATTTTGGATCACGAATTCGTCGGCATTCGCAGGATTGACGCTCATTTCCACCCAGCTAGTCGCTATGCTGAAAATACTGCAATTATTTATGGTGTAGTATTTCGGCGTTACGATCTCCGATTTATATTCCATATCGAATTTCAAAGTGTCCACGTCGAAAATCAGTTTATAGATTCCCGCCTTTTTCACGTTGATTTGTATATCGTAACCCTGCTCTTTTTCTTCTTCGGCGTATTCCGCGTCGCTTGCATCGCCCAAAGACGCGTATAAATCCTTATAATCGTCGGTTACGATATAAAAATAATCTTCTTCGTAGAAATATAAATTATCGTATACCCGTTTGTTGCCGTCGAGCGAAAAATAGTCCATCTTCAAAAACGCGCCGTTTACTTCCATCCATAAAGAAAAACCGGGGGAAGTGTAATAGGTTTTATCGTCTTCCACGATAAAATGTTCGGTGGTAATCTCTTCCGGCGCGACGATTTGGATATCTTCGTTATAATTCGTATTACTTTCCGTGTTAGGCGTATCACACCCAACGAAAAGACTTGTAAAAGCCAACAACGCTATCGCAATACTTAAACTTTTCCCTTTCATAATCTTTCTCCTTTTACGGACATTTCGTATCTTTATTGTATCACAAAAAGTTACGAAATGCAATAGCTATTAAAAAATTAATGAAAAAAGCTCTCGTTTTTCGAGAGCTTTTCAATCGTTTTTAGTTTGTTAGTTCGCTGCAACTTCGCTTACCGTAGGATAAACGGAAGCTTTCTTCTTATCTTTGCCCATTCTTTCGTATCTGACAACGCCGTCAACCAAAGCGAACAGGGTATCGTCTTTACCAATACCAACGTTCGTACCGGGGTGAATCTTCGTGCCACGTTGGCGAACGAGAATGTTACCCGCAAGTACAGACTGACCGTCGCTACGTTTTACACCAAGTCTTTTGGCTTCGCTGTCTCTTCCGTTGTGGGAAGAACCCGTACCTTTCTTATGAGCGAATAAACTGATAAAAATCATTTTTATTTCTCCTTATTTTTAGATTTTCGCTATGCAAAATTTCTTTGCAAGCCGTGCAGGGATCGGCGTTCAATTAAAGAACGATCTTTTCGATCTTAACTGCGGTGAAGGGTTGTCTATGACCTTGCTTTTTACGTTCGTTCTTCTTTGCTTTATATTTGAAGACGATAATCTTCTTCGCCTTGTCTTGCTTAACGACCGTAGCGGTTACCTTCGCATTTGCAACGTCTGCACCCGTCTTGATACCATTTTCATCAGAAACCATAAGCACTTTGAAAGATAATTCCGCGCCTTCTTCCGCCGCAAGCTTTTCCAATCTTACAACGTCGCCTTCCGCAACTTTATATTGCTTGTTTCCGTTATCAATAATAGCGTACATTCAGTTTTTACCTCCTCTTTCCAGTCTCGAAGAACCCAAGGCGCGTCCTAAAAAAGACAGCTTAAAAAAGCCCGTTTCTATCGGCTCGGATATAAATATACCAAATCGACAAAATATTGTCAAGCATTTTTTAAGCTTTTTCCAAGTTTTTATAACTTTTTTTACATAAATTCCGTTTTTTTCGTCCAAAATAATAGAAAAAGGAGAACGATTATGGATATTGAAACCAAACTCAAAAAAGACGAAGAAGTTTTAGCGGAAATTTACCGTAACTGTCAACTCGCTCTGCAATCCATTTCCAACATTTTGCCCGAAACGGACGACGAAGAAATGAAACAAGAATTGCAAAGAGAGCACGAGGGATACGAAAAAATTAGCGCGAAAGCGTGCATGATCGCCAAGGATAAAAATATCGAGCTCAAAGAACCCAACCAATTTAAAAAGATGATGATGTGGGGTTCGATCAAAATGAACACCTTGACCGACGGTTCTACCGCGCATATCGCGGATATGATGATTCAAGGCACGGTTATGGGAATCACGGCGTTAAAGACGACGGCAAGCGAAGCGGAATGTCGTGATCAAGAAATTTGCGCCCTGTTCAAAGAATTACTTGCTTTGGAAGAAGGATATGAAAAGAAGTTAAAATCCTTTTTGTAACGCGTTCAACGCGTACATGGCCTATGGAAATTGAGCGTAACGCCGATTTTCATAGGCTTGAAAACGAACCGCGAGAGATTCTCTCGCGGTTCGTATTTTTTAGTATAATAATTTTGCGTTATCGGGTAAACTCAACACGTCCGCGTTGTCCCCACGAACGGAGAAATATTCTTCCTTATACGTACGGTGGGGGACGAGATAAATTCGTTTTTTCGCCCATCGACCTTTTACGTCCGACGTAAACAGTCCTTCGTTTAAGATTTTACGCATAATTCCTTCGTTCAGTTCTACGATCGCGGACTTGAATCCGTTGGCAAAACATTCCAACAAATCCCCACGAATACGGGTAATTACGAAAGTATCGTCGTGGACGTAGCCGTTCCCTTTACAATGTTCACAAGTTTTTACGAGATAGGACGACGTTTCATTCCCAACCCGTTTTCTCGTAAATTGCGTTAAACAAAGCTCGCTCATCGGCAAAACGTTGCACTTCGCTTTATCCGCTTTTAAATATTCCGCCAAGACTTCCGTGATTTTTTCCTTATGCGTTTCTTCCAGCATATCGATAAAATCTACGACCACGATTCCACCGATATTGCGGAGCCGAACCTGTCTTGCAATTTCTTTCGTCGCTTCTAAATTGACGGCAAACACCGTTTCTTCGTGACTCGTATCCCCGACGAAACTGCCCGTATTTACGTCGATAACCGTCATGGCTTCGGTCTGGTCAATCACTAAATATCCGCCGTTTTCAAGCGGTACGGTGGGGCGTACAGCGTCGTAAATAATTTCAGAAATGCCGTACTCGCGGAACATCATCCGTTCCCCTTTATACAAGATCAATTTTCGTTCGGGAATTTCTTTTTGCAACCGAATCAAAGAAAGCAAACGCTCGTAAAGATCTACGTCCCCAACGTGAATCGCAACGACGTCGTCGCCCATACTGTCGCGAATCATGCGGACGGGTAAATCGATATCGTTATAGAGCACCTTACCGACGGGCGCAGACTTTGCGCGCGAGATCAAATCCAACCACAGTTTCTTTAAGTATTCCGATTCCTTTTTCAGTTTCTTCATGGGCGCGGATACCGCTTTGGTACGAATAATAAACCCGTCGCCCTTTTTCTCGTCGCGGAGTTTATCCACTGATTTTAAAAGATCTTCCCGTTCCTTTTCATCGGTGATCTTTCTTGAAATTCCTAAAAAGTCGGTGTTTGGTAAATAGATCAAAGTTTTTCCGACGAAGGAAAGGTGCGTAGTCACTTTCGCGCCTTTTGTGCCACGGGGCGGTTTCGTCACTTGCACCAAGATCTCGTCGCCCACCTTTAAATCGGGCAAGCGAAGATTCATTGCGCCCATGGTCCCGTCGTATTTGGTATAATCGGTGTACGATTCTTCCATAGAGAGATAGCAGTTACGTTCCAACCCGCAAGAGACGAAAGCGGCGTTCATCCCCGCTAAAACGTTGACGACTCTCCCTTTATAAATATTCCCGACGATGGCGCCGTTTTCTTCTTTTTCCGCCGCAAATTCCATCAACTTCCCGTCTTCCAAAAGGGCGACGAACTGTTGCTTACAATAACGGTCGAAAAACCATTCCTTTTTCATTGATGCGTATTTCCCAATTTTTTCTAACCACACAAACGAACACCGTAGCCTTTCTAGTATATCACATTACCTTTTCCAAAGCAAGGAGTTTTGACGGTTTTTAAAGCTTTTTTAGCGATTATTTGGACTTTTTAACCCCGTTTTGCAACAATTTCACTCATTTTTGCATAGATCGACGCGTTCGAAAAAAAGGACGAAAATTCCGATTGGCGTACTTCGCCCAAGAACCGTTCTTCGCCGTCGTACACTTCTAAAATCAGATAGCAACCCTTGCAAAGATAGCGCAACACCGATTTTACGCGCGTATCCGCTGAAACGGCAACCCGACGGATCTCCACCCCTCGCGTGAGCGCGGACAAATGGGAAAAATTCATTTTTTGATACCGAACGTCATCTTTCGAGCCCAAACTCCCCACGAGCAGGAACACCGAAAAACCCACGATCGTATAATTCGGCGTACCTTTTACCCATAACGTCGCAAACAAAGCAAGCAAGAGCAGAGAAATCACGATTGATAAAATCTTACAAGTCAATCCTGCGCGCCGTTCCGCCGACTCCGTTCTACCCGTCTTTAAAAAGAATAGGGTAAGCACGCAACGCAACACCCTGCCCCCGTCTAAAGGGTAAGCGGGAAAGAGATTGACGAGCGCAATGGAGAGCGAGAGAAAACACGCCGACTCGGTATAGGGATAGGTGACGGGAAAGAACCACCATAGCGCGGCAAACCCCGCCGCCGTCAATAAATTACATAGCGGACCACTAATCGCCACCCATATTTCGTCTTTTAAGGAAATATCCGTCAAATCTCCGTCGATCACCGCGCCGTAAGGCATTAAAATTACCTTATTCAACCGATACCCCAGCCTTGACGCCTGCAACGCGTGCGCCAATTCGTGTTCAATCGCAACGAGTACCGACATGATAAATAAGGGAAGCTCCCCCGTCAGGGAATAGAATACCCCTGCAAGAAAGAATAAGGGGTGAATTTCCAACTTCGTTTTGTCGTTCGGCGCATACATACCCCCTTGGCTTTTTGCGTTTTGATTCATTTTTGCAGTAGTTGCGGTAGATCGTAACGCCTGCAAAGACAAAAAGCCACGCGTCCGTGGCTTTACAAGCGGTAAATCCGCAAAGATTCGTTCCATCACTCCGTTTCCACTACCCAAGTAAGGGTGTTTTCTTCCGTTACGGAAAAACAGTTGAGCAAATTCCCGTCGTCGTACATGGCGACCTGTACTTCGTTTTCCCCAATCGAATACCCAACGGGTACGTTATGTTTGACCTGTTGCCCGATTTCGTAGTACACGTAATCCAAGCCTGCAATCACTCCCGAAAAGCTATTCGTATGCGCGATGGTCACGGTATATTTGCCGTTTTCGTCTTGCGTGAGCGCGGAAACCGTTCCGTCCGCCGTGGGATAGACGCAACCTTCGTTCACAAAGGTCAAGATCCCCGTCGGCGAAAGCGTCATTTCCGCATCTTTGTCAGAGCCTAAAATACTCGACAAAGTAAAGTCGGTGTAGTCGCGATCGTCCACGAATTCCTTTTCGGCAATCAAGGAGCGGAAAAAGGTGTTAATCGCGCTATTCGGCATCCAAACGTTCGTCAAAAAGATTCCCAAACAAAGGGCGCACGCTACGCCGAACTCCGCTTTTAAAATGAGTTCTCTCGTTCGTTCCTTTTTGGTCGGCAATACCCGTTCTAAATCCTGCTCGACGGGATCGGCGTTCTCGTTTACCGTGTCCGTCGATTCGAAGATTTCACTTGCGTACGTCGCGTACGGAGGCGTGACCTTTTCATTTACGCGAGAAATGGTTTCGTCTTTCAAGCCTTGCCGTTCGTTTGAAAACAGGGACTTGGTATGCTTCTTCGCAGTTTTGCGAATGACGTTCACGGTAGATACGGGAATTTCCAGCATTTCAGCGTATTCGATTTCTTCGTTCATATTCTTTTCTCCTTCTCGATAAAAATTCTTCGGCTAATGGTATATTACTATATGTTTAAAAATTCTTGATTAGACCGAAAAACGAAGAAAAAAGAAGGGGGATTTTTAGCGAAAATAGACGAAAAAACAAGACTCTCATAAAACGAGAGTCTTGCGTGTTTTTATTTGCTTTTCAAAGCTTTCGATTATTCGCTAACCGTTTCTTGCGCAACTTCCTTTTCTTCTACAACTTCTTCCTTCTTTTCTTTCAAAACAATATTGAGAATGATACCAAGGATCATGGCAACCGCAGTAGACGTTACTTGCACGAGTTGACCTGCGATTTCAAATTTAAACGTAAGCCCACCGATACCTGCAACCAAGATCGCAGCCGCGATAAAGATGTTACGCGTTTTCGTAAAATCTACTTGTTCGTTGATAAGCATTTTTACACCCGACGAAGCGATAAAGCCGTAGAGTACGAGCGAAACGCCACCCGTTACGCAAGCAGGGATCGTTTGAACGACTACCATAAGCGGGGTGAAGAAACCAAGCGCGATCGTTGCGATACAAGCCGTGATGATAACTCGAACGGACGCTACTTTGGTTACGCCTACAACCGCTACGTTTTCGCCGTACGTCGTGTTCGCGCATCCGCAAAGGACACCGGATACCGCCGTTGCGATACCGTCGCCCATCAACGTTCTATCCAAACCGGGATCTTTCAAAAGGTCTTTATGGATAACACCGCCAAGGTTCAAGTGGTCACCGATGTGTTCGCAAATGGTAACGAGAGATACGGGCGCGAACGCAAGAATAATCGTAAGAATTTGTCCCCATTCAAACGTACCGTTGTTCCATTCCAAGAATGCGAAACAATCGTAACCGATAAAGCTAGAAACGGTAATTTCTTTGAAGTTATTAACAATCGGCGAGAAGTCGATTACTTTCGCGTAATCCCAATTTGCCGCGTAGCCGATCCCCGTAAAGATAAGCGCCGTAACGTAACCAGCCGACATACCGATAACGAAGGGGATCAAGGACAACGTCTTCTTGCCGTAGTGCGCGGTGATCGCCGTTACGAACAACGCTACCAAACCGCACAAAATATGTACGAGATTATAATTCAAAGCCGAAGCCGCCGTGTTCGTCAAGTTGTTGACCGCAGAACCTGCAAGGCCAAGACCGATAACCATGATAACGGGACCAACGACGATCGTGGGCAAAAGTTTGAAGAGCCAACCCGTACCGAACTTTTTAATAACCAACGCTACGATTACGTAGATAAGACCTACCAAAATCATACCGATGGCAAGCGCGAGATAGTTACCCGTCACAGCGTCGGTAGGATTCGCGTCCAATCCAAACGCCAAGCCCATCGAACTCAAATAAGCGAAGGACGAAGCAAGCACGACGGGGGATTTCTTTTGGGTTAAGAAAATGTAGATAAGCGTACCCACGCCGGCGGAGATGATCGTTGCGGGGATCGACGTACCGATCAACAAAGGTACGGTGATGCAGGCAACGAACATTGCGAGAATGTGTTGGATGGAAAGAAGCGCCCATTGCGATTTCTTCTGGGGTACTTCATGCACATCTAACACGAGATCGTTTTTTGCGGTTGTGTTTTCCATAAAACTACTCCTTATACGTATAAAATTTTTTATTCGTTCTCTCACGAGAACCCACTTTTATTATTATACTACAAGAAAATTCGCTTGTCAAGCGTTCACAGAAAAAAAGCCGTTCGCATACGATATAAAAAATGATTATAGAAAAGAAGCGCAGAAAAAAGGGGCGGCGATTCAAAATGCGCCACCCATGTACGAGAGTTTTATTTAAGAGATGCTTTCTATCGTTTCCCCCGTGTATAAGTCGAATTCCGTTTCAATATCGAAATCTTCGTTAGAATCGAAGGTCGCAAGCTTGGATACGGAAACTTCGTACGCCGTCATCGTTTTGATATCGGTATCCGAATACCGTTTTTGGTATTCACGGCTTTGGATTCTGCCCGAGATCGCAACTCTGTCCCCCACGTTTAAGCTACGCACGAATCGCGCGTTCCGTCCCCAAGCAATACAAGGAATATAGTCGGATTTGTTGTAGGCGCGATTGACCGCAACGAGCACGTCCGCAATCTCGCGGTTAAAAGGGGTAGTGCGGTAAACGGGCGGTTTGCAAATGTAACCGCTCAACAAAATGTTGTTCGGGTTTTTATCGGGAATATCCGTCAACAGCTCGCGCACGAACACGGTGAGCATTAGACGGGATTTCCCGTTTTCGAGCTTGTTATAGCTTCGGAACTGACCAAGCGCGCAAAGACGTTTACCTTTCGCCAGCATACCGCCTTGAATGAGCCGTTCCGAAAGGGTGACGGGCAAGACGTCCGCCTGCCCCGAAAGACGGTTAATGCGAACGTAAAATTCGTAAAACCCTTCCCCGTAAATTTCATGGGAAAAGGTCGCGTCACTCACGATCTCCCCCATTACGTAGACTTTGTTGTTTTTTTCCGTAACGTAATTCATAATAACCTCCAAATTGTAAAAATTTATTCTTTTTGTTTTTAGACGCTTATAATTTTAAAAAGGTCAAGGGGGCCCCTTACGTGGTGTGGAGTTGATTTATTCCCCAAGTCCGTTACCCCAAAGTAAAACGATTCAAATGCGAGCAAGACAAGAAGAACGCGGATTTTCCGACGGGAGTTTACTTGGTGGTAAACGAGCAAGGAAAAACGCAAGTTCGACACAATATTGCGAAGTGGTTTATTCTCCAGCCCGTTACCCCGAAATAAAACGATTCAAATGCGAGCAAGACAAGGAGAACGCGGATTTTCCGACGGGAGTTTACTTTGTAGTAAACGAGCAAGGAAAAACGCAAGTTCGACGCCGTATTGCGAAGTATTTCAATCGTTTTTATGTTGTCGCCCTGTTACGTCCACGTAATAATCCTGCTTATAAATCAGCTCGCCGATCGGGACGAACTCATAGCCACGGTTTTTGAGCGTAGAAAAGATCATGGGTAGCGCTTCCGCCGTGTGCAAGCCGTTGTTGTGGCAAAGGATAATCGAACCCGATTTCACACCGTTGATTACCCGTAAGGCAATCTCCGTCGCCGTTAGATTTTTCCAATCGAGCGAATCCACGTCCCATTGGATCGTGTATAAACCCATACGCGTCGCCGTGTCGATTAAAAGATTGTCGTAATCGCCGTACGGAGCGCGAAACAGAGTGACCTTTTGCCCCGTAAGCGTTTCGATCGCTTGCGACGAAGTTTTGAGTTCGTCTTCGATTTCCGTTTCGCTTAATTTGCTCATATACGAATGGGTACGGCTGTGCGTACCGAGTTCGTGTCCCGCGTCTACGATGGATTTCGCTACGGACGGATTTTTCTCCACCCAAAACTGTACGGCGAAAAAAGTGCATTTGATTTCGTTTTGCGCCAAATAGTTCAGGATCGTTTGCGTGTATTCCGTACCCCAAGCGCAGTCAAAGGAAATGGCAATTTTTTTATCTTCCCGCGCAACGGAATAGACGGGGAGCGAACGCGCCCCTTTTCCGCTCACCGCTTGCACCGCCGAAAGCCCGAAATGTTGAATCGTTAAAACCAACGCCGTCACGATCGCAATCACGGACGTGGAAAGCAAAAAATTTTTGAGTTTTATACATAAAAATCGCATTTATGGTCAGTCCTATTGTATTAAAATATACCTGTCGAAATTTCTATTTCTTCGTCGAAAAAGCAAAGATTTGCTCATTTTTCACATTCCTAAAAGCAGTATTTCAAAGGCTCGTCTTATCGTATGACGAAACTTTTCCGTTTATGACAAACTTTCCCCGTAACCTTTGCTACGTAAAAAATTAAAAACCCTTACGAAACGTTTTACTTTTTTTCCGTATTCGTGTATAATAAAGCAAATACGAGCATCAAAAAGTAGGCGGTAGAATATGAAAATTTGGGCAAAACTTATGAAAGACGGAAAAATTAAAAAACAATTCGTGTACGAACGGGACGAATCGATCGTCTACTCGAAATTTTTTGAATATTTAACGGATATCAGCCAAAAGTTGGACGTTTCCACCCCCGTGCTTTTAAAGACGCATATTTTCAACTTCGCAAAATTCAACCGCGTCAAATTCCTTCCAAAAGATTTCGTGGAGAGTTTTCCGTACGATCAACTTTTGCTCGAAAATATCGTGCTATAACCCCCGAAAACTCGTACCTGCCCACAGGGGAAGGGAATAGGGGAAAAGTTAAGGAACATAAAATAGTGAGAAGAAAGGAGAAAATATTATGACGGCATTAGAAAAAGAAATTATTGAACTTTTAAAGGACGACGCTCGGCTCACCCCGAAAAAGATCGCCGCTATGCTCAATAAAACGGAATCGGAAATCCAAGAACGCATCCATGCTTTGGAAAATAGTGGCGCAATCGTGAAATATACCACGATCGTCAACGAAGAACTTGCCGATTCTGCGTCAGTCGAAGCCTTAATCGAAGTTCGTGTTACCCCGAAAAAAGGGGAAGGATTCGACGGTATCGCTCGTCAGATCTCCGAACTGCCCGAAGTTAAAGGCGTCTATCTAATGAGTGGCGCGTACGACCTTGCCGTCTTTTTGGAAGGCACTTCTTTACAAAAAGTCGCCCAATTCGTTTCCGAACGAATCTCCACTTACGACGGAGTTATTAGCACTGCTACTCATTTCATTTTAAAGAAATACAAAATCGAAGGTACGCAAACGGAAAAAACGCCGACCGATCGACGAATGCTCGTCCAAGCGTAACCACTCGTTTAAGTCTAAAAAAGAGAACGATTATGAGAGAATTTATCAATCAAAAAACGAAAGATTTACAACCGAGCGGGATCCGTAAATTCTTCGATATCGTAAAGACGACGGAGGGCGCCATCTCCCTCGGCGTAGGCGAGCCAGATTTCGTCACGCCTTGGAAGGTACGCGCGGCTGCGATCACTGCTTTACAGCGCGGTTATACGCAATACACGGGGAATCGTGGCTTACCTGAACTTTTAGAGCTAATTTCCCGATATCTCTCCGAACGATTCGCGCTCGACTACGCCCCCAATAACGTACTCGTAACAGTAGGCGGAAGCGAAGCAATCGATTTGGCGTTACGCGCTTGCGTAGAAATTGGGGACGAAATTTTAATCCCCGATCCGTCTTACGTATCTTACGCGCCTTGCGTAAGCTTGTCGGGCGGTGTGCCTGTGAAAGTCGAATGTCAGGAAGAAAACGGCTTTATCGTCACCCCTGAACTGCTTGAAAAATCGATCACCCCCAAGACCAAGGCGCTCATTTTTACCTATCCTAACAATCCGACGGGCGCGATTATGACCAAGGAACAGCTCGAAAAGATCGTAGACGTAATTATTCGCCACGACTTACTCGTCGTCTCCGACGAAATTTACGCGGAACTCACCTACGGCAGACGGCACGTGTCCATCGCAACCCTGCCGGGCATGAAAGAACGAACGATCTACGTCGGCGGATTTTCCAAAGCGTTCGCTATGACCGGTTGGCGGTTGGGGTTTGCCTGCGCGCCCGCCGAAATCGACAACGCAATGTTTAAAATCCATCAATACACTATGCTTTGCGCGCCAACCATGAGCCAGTACGCCGCAATCGAAGCTTTGAAGGACGGATTTTCGGATAACTTTTCGACGGTGGAAGAAATGCGGGAATCGTACGACAAGCGCCGTCGGTTCGTCTTACATTCCATTCAAGAGGTCGGGTTGACCTGTTTTGAACCGCAAGGAGCTTTCTACGCCTTTCCGTCCGTCAAAAACAGCGGACTCACGGGGGAAGAATTTGCGGAAGCGTTATTAAAAGAAGAAAAGGTGGCGGTCGTACCCGGTAGCGCGTTCGGACAGTTTGGGAAAAACAACGTTCGGATCTCGTACGCGACGGGTATGAAATCTCTCGATCAGGCGTTTGAGCGGATCGGCGCGTTTTTGAAAAATCGAAAATAACAGGCAAAAAAGGGCAAAAAAACACTAAAAAAGCGTAAAAATCACCTTTTTTTCAATTTTTGCAAGGAGTTTTTTATTGACAAACTTTAAAAAATGCGTTATAATGTGAATAGTAAATAAATTCGCCGTGGCTTTTTCGGAAGAAATAAGTCACGGTTGTATTTTGGCGTTCTAAAAAAAGAACGGTTTTTTCGGCGACGTGGTTCGGTTTTTCGCGATTCGAAAACGGTTACTTTAAGAACGAAAAGGAGTTTTTATGGCAGAACAAAAATTTTACATGACACAAAAAGGCTACGACGACGCAGTGGAACGTTTGAAATATTTGCAAACGATTAAACGCGAAGAAATCGTAGAAAGAATCGCAGAAGCGCGGGGACACGGCGACCTTTCCGAAAACGCGGAATACGACGCAGCGCGCAACGAACAAGCCTCCAACGAAGGGGAAATCGTAGAACTTGACTACAAGATCAAGAACGCAGTTATTATCGAAGAAAACGCGGACACGTCTTTCGTGCATATCGGCTCGAAAGTTACCGTTTACGACTTCGATCTCGACGAATCGGAAGTATACGAAATCACGGGTTCGACGGAATCCAACGTAATGGAAAACAAAATTTCCAACGAATCCCCCGTCGGCGCAGCGCTTTTAAAGCATAAAGTCGGCGACGTCGTTTCCGTAAACGCACCTGACGGCGCTTACAAGCTCCGTATCGACGAAATCGCGTAAATCACCCACCCATGTACGCGTTGAACGAAAATAATCAACGCGAAAAATAACACGTAAGGATGACAGTTATGCAAGAAAATAACGTAAACAACACCCAAGAGGAAGAAGAACAACTCATCGAACAGGCGAGAATCCGTCGCGAAAAACTCGCAAAGCTTGTTTCCGAAGGGAAGAACCCGTACGAACAAGTCAAGTACCCTGTTGATAGCGATTCAAAAACGGTAAAAGAAAATTTTGAATCGTACGAAGGCAAGACGGTTGCGATGGCAGGACGAATCATGTCGCGTAGAATCATGGGCAAGGCGTCCTTCTCCCATATTTCGGATAAGAGCGGATCTATTCAGATCTACGTCACCCGTCAAGATATCGGCGAAGAAAATTATATGTCCTATAAAAAAGACTACGATATCGGCGATATCGTAGGATTCAAAGGTTTCGTTTTCAAAACGCAAACGGGGGAAATTTCGGTACACGTTACCGAGCTTATTTTGCTCACGAAATCCCTGTTGCCGTTACCCGAAAAGTATAACGGACTTCAAAACCAAGATTTGAAATACCGTTTGCGCCATCTTGACCTTATTATGAACGACGAAGTAAAGCAAACTTTCCGACTTCGTTCAAAGATTTTAAAAGAAATCCGCGCTTACCTTGACGGTTTGGGATATTTGGAAGTAGACACCCCCACCCTTCTCCCCTTGGAGATCGGCGCGGACGCGCGTCCTTTCAAAACCCATCACAACGCGCTCGATTTGGATATGTATATGCGCGTTGAAACGGAATTGTTCTTGAAGCGTTTGATCGTCGGCGGACTCGATCGCGTTTACGAAGTCGGTCGAATCTTCCGTAACGAAGGTATGGACGCCTACCACAACCCCGAATTCACGTCGATTGAAATGTACCAAGCGTATAGCGATTACTTCGAGATGATGGATTTGATCGAAGACCTTTACAAGACGGTCACAAAGAGCGTATGCGGTACGCTTGACATCACTTACCAAGGCACGGAAATCCACATGGGCGAATGGTCGCGTATGACGATGGCGGAATCGGTGAAAAAGTACGCAGGCGTAGACTACGCGGACTGGGCGACGGACGAAGACGCAAGAGCGGTCGCAAAGGAAAAGGGCTTGGAACTCGAACACGGCGAAGAATCGACGAAAGGTCACGTCTTAATCGACTTCTTCGACGCGTACGTAGAAGACAAGCTTATTCAACCCACGATCATTTACGATTATCCCGTAGAAAACTCTCCGCTCGCAAAGCGTAAACCGTCCAACCCTGCGTTCACGGAACGTTTTGAATATTTCATTTGCGGTCACGAATACGGCAACGCGTTCTCGGAACTCAACGATCCGATCGACCAAAAGCAACGTATGATGAAGCAAGTCGAAGCGAAACGCGCGAAAGGCAACACCACCGCGCAAATCGATGAAGATTTCATCAACGCGCTGGAATACGGTTTGCCCCCCACAGGTGGGTTAGGGCTTGGTTTGGACCGTTTCGTAATGCTCCTTACCGACAGTTCCACCATCCGTGACGTTATTCTCTTCCCGACCATGAAACCGAAGAAATAATTTCAGTCAATAAAAATACGCTCTACAAAGACGAAAGGTCGGCGTAGAGCGTTTTCTATTCGTTTAAATTCCTTTCCTTGTGAAAAATTTGCGAATTTTTTATAAAAAATTCGGCGTTTTGCAAAAGAGCGCAAACAACTGCTTGCAAAACTCTGCGTTTTCGGTTAAAATAGATAGGTAACCAATCTAAATGGAGAAAATTATGGACGCAAAAATTACGAAACAACGGCTCAGTCAAATGCTTTCCTACGACTGGCTGAAAATCATTCTTTCGATCGCCGCAGGGATTCTCGTTTGGTCGCTCGTTTTCACGACGACCGCTACGCGGATCAAGCCGTCGCAATCGTTCGGAATCTTCAACTATCTCGGCTCTTCCGTCTCAACAAAATTCAACGACTACGCCGACCAACCCCAACTCTTTTCCTACGAAGTTTTGGAAGTGAGCGCGCAGGATTTGAACGTGTCGGGCGATCAGTACGCTTTCCAAATCATGGAAGCAAGACTCGCAACGGACGAAGCGGACGTCATGTTCGTCGCGAATATCGACGGCGGATATCTCGAATATATGGAAAACGGCGAAACGAAGAAAGCCACCTATCTCGAAGATTTCTTGTACCGCTACTACGCCTACGCCTACCGTTTAGACGACGCAGACGGGCAAAAGGGGTACTTGACGCAAATGAAAGAGTATTTGAACGGGTACTATAACGGCGACTATACCAACGCCAACGGACTTGACGCGCAAAAAGTCGAATCCGATTTTAGAGCCCGCGCAAAACAAAACAAGGATAAACGCTATAAAACGGAAGAAAAAATCCAACAAGGCGTACAAGACGATATTCAACGTATTCAATCCTACCGTCAATCTCTCGTTGATTTTTACGAATACTTGGATAAGGGCTATATCCAATTAACCCAAGAAACTTTACACTTTACGGATAATAACGGTCAACCCCACGATATCACGGGTTATTTCTCCATCAATCTTTGCCCGAACGAAGAAACGATGGGCGAATTGAAAAGCGAAGTGTATTACCGCGTCACGGACGAAGAAACCGAACAAATGAAATCCACGGCGCTCAATATGAATCTCGTCGTTATCAACGACGTGAAAACCGAATCGGGATTTGAATTTGAACGGTTGGGCTTCGTCACCCAGCTCGTACGGAAATACTGTAGTGAGTTGAAAACCGCATAAATAAAAACAAAGGGGGCAGGTACGAGATGAACGCATTTTTGCAGAATAAAAAAACGCTTAAAAAATGCAAAATCTATACCATGCTCTCTTCTTCTAAAAAACATCTTTCCTTTCACACGCCAGGACATAAAGTCGGGAAATGGGATTTGACCGAACTTTCCTTTTCAGACAATTTATCCGCGCCGAAAGGCTGTATACGGGAAGCGGAAGAAGATATTACCGCAATCCTTGAAAGCGAAAAAAGCTTCCTTTTAACGGACGGAAGCACGGCAGGCGTACTTTCCATGCTCTACGCGATAAAACTGCTTGGCGCGAAAAAACTTGCTTTCCCCGTTCATTCTCATAAGAGCGTATACAACGGTTGCGCGCTCTTGGGGCTTACCCCCGTCACTTTCGATTTATCCGTGACAGACGACGGCATCCCCACGCAGGTGGCGAAAAAAGACGTTTTACCTGCGCTTGAACAAGCCGACGCCCTTTTGCTTACGTCCCCCGATTATTACGGGAATATCCCCGACTTGAAGGACTTGCAAAGCATTTGCAAAACACAAAGCAAATTCCTTTTAATCGACGGGGCGCACGGCGGACACTTACATTTTGAAAAAACGCTTTACGCAGGCGCTTACGCCGATTTTTGGGTGGACGGCGTACATAAAAATTTACCTGCCTTTACCCAAGGCGCAGTGGTTTCCACCAAGAAAAAAGATTACGTTTCCGCCCTGCAAACGGCAGTAGACGTGTTCCGAACAACGAGTCCGTCCTATCCCATTATGGCGTCCGTCGAATACGCGGTCAAATTCCCAAGAAACGAAGCTTTAGAATTTGCCGTAAAAGAATTTTCAAAAAAGCACCCCGACTTCGTTCGACTGCAAGAAGATTGGACGAAACTTTGTATACTCTTTGGCAAAGACGCGTTTGAGATCGAAAAACGGTTGGAAGAACAAGGGATCTACGCCGAATTTTGCGACGGGAATTTGATTCTATTCTACCTTTCCCCTGCAACGAAGAAAGGGGACTTTAAAAGGCTTTGCGCCGTCTTGGAAAAGGAGTTTGCAAGATTGGGGAAACCGAGCGTTCAACTCGTACCTACCCCCACCGTTTTCAAAAAAATTCCTGAAAACGCGGTTGTGGAATGGGTAACGCCCAAGGACGGAATCGGCAGGGTTTGCGCGCGCGCGTTCGGATTGTTTCCGCCCTGCATACCGCTCGTTCGGGTAGGGGAAATCATTACGAAAGAAAAAATTGAATTATTGGAAAACGCGCCGAACGTATTTGGGCTTCGAGAACAAAAAATCGGCGTCTTAAAGGAAGAAGAATTATGAAAAAAGGGAAATTTATCACTTTTGAAGGTTGCGACGGATGCGGAAAAAGCACGCAGTTAAAACTTTTAAGCGACTATTTGACGGAACAAGACGTACCCCATATCTTCACCCGCGAACCGGGCGGTGGAAAAATTTCCGAAGCCATTCGCGAAATTTTATTGAACGGTAAAAATTCGGAAATGACGGACGCCTGCGAAGCGCTCTTATACGCCGCGGCGCGCGTACAACATTTACACGACCGCGTCCAACCCGCTTTGGACGAAGGGAAACTCGTGGTTTGTGACCGCTACGTGGATTCGTCGTTCGCCTATCAAGCGTACGCCCGTGGTTTGGGCGTAGATTTTATCGGCAAAATCAACGCTTACGCGATAGAAAATTACTCCCCCGACGTGACGATTTTTATCGACCTTTCCCCCGAAGACGCGTTTAAGAGAAAGCACGGCGCGGACGAAAACGACCGACTTGAACAAGCGGGAATGGAATTCCATAAACGTGTTTACGAAGGATATCTGGAAATCGCAAAAAAGGAAAGTCGCGTTGCCGTGATCGACGGCAAACAAACACCCGACGGTGTATTTGAGTCCGTTTTAAAAGTCTTGAAAGACCGCAATTGTTTATAATTTTAGGATAGAGCATCACTATGGAAAACGAAATTATCGGACAAACGCTATCCGTCATCGCCATGGCGTTAATGTTTATTTCCTATCAAGTAAAAGATCAAAAAAACTTATTGATAATACAATCCATAGGAACGGGATTTACCGCTATAAGTTTTTTGTTTTTAAACGCAATGAGCGCGTTCTTGCTTAATATCGTTTGTATCATACGGAACGTTATCTTTTATTTTCAAAACGACAAAAGCAAATATTCGCGTACGATCGCCGTAGTTTTAGCAATCGTAATGTGCTCAGTAGGCGCGCTTTCTTGGCAGGGCTACCACTCTCTTTTAATAATTATCGCACTCGCTCTCAATACATTTTTTATGTCTTACGGTGATCCGCAACTTTTAAGAAAGAGTATCCCTTTTACGTCTACTTTGACAATGACGCATAATATAATCGTGCTTTCCATCGGCGGGATTTGTAGCGAATTTTTCTCGATTTTATCTTCTATAATCGGCATTATTCGTTATCGCAAAAAACAATAAATTCAATACGCCCCATCCTATTGCCGTAGGATGGGGCGTATTTTATATTTGTTTTACTTATAGATATTATTCACATACGTCTACGGAAGTTACGCCCGTTTTCATCACGATTTTTCTAAAAAACGGTACGTACATGGGAATACATTTAAAGAGTTTTAACAGCATTCTAAACTTGATTTTTTTCGCCTTACGGTTATACGATTTTCGGATTGTTTTTTCGTTTCCGTTTGCAAGATTAAAAGCGGTTGCCAAATCCTTTCCGCTTATTAGTGCCGAACTGATGCCTTCCAATCCACTTGGAGAAACGAAGCCTGCCGATTCACCAATTAAGAACGCGTTCTCTTTCCCAAAACAAAACTCTTTTCCGTTTTTCGGTCGTAACACGAAACACGCTTCCGTCTTTATCGGCTCGCCAAACCGCCACCCGTGTACGGCTAACAGCTCTTTTTGTTTTTCAAACGCCGACCTTGCCGTCTTTTCAGGATACGCACCGCCGAAGATAAACTTCCCGTCTTTTACGAGCGCCCACGAATAGCAGTCGGTACGTTCCTTATCAAACACGCACGCATAAAACGGTTTTTCATTCTCGTTTTCAAACCATTGTTGTACGGACATATACTTCCGAACGCGGAAATTCGGCGCAATAAAATTGCGTACGACGGAATGCGCGCCGTCCGCGCCGACGAGGTATTTCCCTTCCGCCGTCGTCAAGTTTTCCCCGTCCGAAAACGTCACTTGATAGTTCCCGTTTTCCATGCGTTCTATCTTCGTTACCGCGCCAATTTTCCGTTCTACGTTTTCCCCGATTTTCAACATTAACCATAAGTCAAACTTATGTCTATCTACGTTTACGTATTCACGGGGATAATGGCGAACGAGCTTAGTTTTTAAATCGATCGTTTTTACGGCAAAGATTTGCGGATCGACGAGAATTTCCTTAGGCAACGTATCGCCAAGCGACGCCAAAGCTCGTTGCGCGCGAGGGGCGAGCAAACCACCGCACGGCTTCCTAAAATCCTCTTTCCCTTGTTTTTTATCGATTAGAAGCGCGGAATATTTTTTATCGAGCAATCTTGCAAACGTACTGCCTGCAGGACCGCCCCCTACGATGATCACGTCGTACATACTTTCTCCTTAAAACCTTGTTTTCTTTATGTTTGTTTGAAAAAATTAGAAAAGGTCAAGGGAATCATTCCCTTGTGGGGCGCGGGGATGAACCCCCGCGAAAATATTGGACTTAAAAAAGAAAGCGTTAGCTTTCGCCCACGGGCTTTGCCCGTAGTATGGATTCTATCGAAAAGCAAAACGGCAAACAAATTTTTTCAGTTTACACTCTCTTGAGTATGCGCGTTCGGAGTGACGAGCGCCGTTTTGTAATCGGTATACACGACGAAGCCCGCCTTGCTCTTGGACGGCTTTTTCACAAACCGACGTTCGCAATAATCCACGGGGATTTTGTCGCCGTTTCTGCCATCCGAATAATAGGCGCAAATTTCCGCCGATTTTTTAACGACCGATTCGGGAATCTCTTTCCCGTCACGCACGATAACGACGTGCGAAGAATGGTATTTTTGGGTGTGTAGCCATAAATCGTTTTGTCCTGCCGAACGCACCAATCGGTCGTTTTGTAAATTGTTTCGACCGGCGTACACGCGAAAGCCTTCGATCTCGTATTCACGGAAGGGGATTTCGACTTCTTTTTTCTTTCCGCCAGCCCTCTCTTTCGGCGCGTGAAGCAGTCCTAAACCGATAAGTTCCGTTTCGATTTCCTTTAAATCTTGCATCGATTCCGCAAGCGAGATCGCCGACGCCACGCTCTCCACGTACGACGCTTCTTTTCGTTCCGTTTCGAGCATTGGCTCTAATACTTCTTTCGCCCGTTTTTGTTTGTTGTACGTTTTAAAATACCGTTGCGCGTTCTTTTGCGGAGATAAACTCTCGTCCAACGAAATTTTAATCGTGGGGCAGTCCGGTTCGTACCAATTTTCCAACTCGCACTCTTTCATGCCTTTCGTTAAACGGTACAAGTTTGCCGTCAAAAGCTCTCCCTTCATTTTGTATTCTTCGGCGTTTTCCGAATTTTTCAAACGGTCAAAAACGTCCTGCAAACGCTTCGCCTGTTTCTTTTTCAAAGAACGAATCGCGCTTTCAAGCTTTCGCTTTTTATTCTCAAATCCCTTTTTCGTTTCCCGATAGGTGTAAAATTCGTCCTCTGCCCTGCAAAGCGACGTAGCTGGAATCCCCCCGTTTACGGGGAACGCGAAAAAGTCGATCGGCGCGCCGTCTTGGTAGAGTACGCACGGCTCGATTGGCAAATGCAAACAGGCGTGGGGCAGAGTTTCGTCCAAGCCGTCTACACCTAACTTTTCTACGAGCATACGTACGGTGGAATAGGCAAACCCCGACACGTTCTCGAAAATAAAGCGAGCAAAGTCGTCTTTATCGATATTTTCCGCGCCGTTGTCCACTCTTGCCAAACGGTAATTTTCTATCAAAATTCGCATACCTGCCCCGTCGAAAACGGAAATTTTCTCTTGTGGAGCAGGGTATTCGTACTTTGCGCCAGAAAAGAGAATACGGCGGGTAGAATCGTCCAAGCTCGTCGATTTTAACGCGCCTAAAATTACCCCGTTTTCCGTCAAAACGATATTTGAATATTTTCCCATCAGTTCGCAAACGAGCGTACGATTACAGTCGGAAAAATCGCTCGTACAATGCAATTCAATCTCAATAATCCGTTCAAACTCACGTTGTTTTACGGATAAGATTTCCGCGCCGAGTAAGTGTTTGCGAAGTAACATACAAAAATTCGGCGCAATCGGAGCAGGCTCTTTTTCGACCGCCGACAAACAAACTCTCGCATTTGAAGCATTTGTGCTTAAAATGAGTTTAACCGTGGCTTTTCCTGTGTATATAATTAGAGTGAGCTCGTCTTTATCGACTTGAGAAACGCGATTGACCTTTCCGCCAACGAGCAAAATATTCAGTTCTTCCGCGATGCGACGGATATGGAAAGCGTCTTGGGGCATAAAATCTCCTTTAATTCAATTCGACGAAAAACGACTTAGTTCGTCGAAAAAAAGTCGATGAAAAAACTTCTTTTCATAAATTATAGCGTAAATTTCAAAAATTGTAAACAAAAACGCTTTATTTTCTTTAATAAATGTGGTAAAATGTAGCGGATAGGGTAATTTTTCTTGATTTCAAGAATAAAAACCTACGAAAAGATAAAAAAATCAGTTTGATTTAGGAGAATATTCATCATGAAGTACACCACCAAAGCTGCTGAAAAAAGCACCGTAAAGATCACTTTTAAGTTTGACGCCGAAGAATGGAAAAACGCGATCAACAAAGCTTACCTTCAAAATAAAGGCAAGTTCGCGCTCAACGGTTTCCGTAAAGGCAAAGCGCCCAAGCACGTAATCGAAAGCGTTTACGGCAAAGGCGTTTTCTACGAAGACGCACTCAACAACCTTTTCGCGGAAAACTACGGTACGGTTCTTGATAAAAAAGCAAAAGATTTCACGGTAGTCGGCGATCCCGAACTTTCCGTTGAAGAACTTTCCGACGACGGCGTTACGCTCGTTGCGGTCGTACCTGTAAAGCCTGAAGTAAAAATCAGCTCTTACAAGGGTATGAAAATCCAAAAATTTGAATATACTGTTAAGGAAGAAGAAATCAACGCGGAAATCGCGCGTCTTCAAGACAGAAACGCTCGCAAAGTTGAAGTTACCGACCGCGCGGCGCAAAACGGCGACGTTGCAAATATCGATTTCGTCGGTACGGTTGACGGCGTAAAATTCGACGGCGGTGAAGCGCAAGGTTTCGATCTTACGCTCGGTTCCGGCCAATTCATCCCTGGGTTTGAAGATCAAGTTATCGGCATGAAAATCGGCGAAAAGAAGGACGTAAACGTTACCTTCCCTGAAAACTATCAAGCGGAAGACTTGAAGGGTAAACCCGCCGTATTCGCGGTAACCTTGAACGCAATCCAAGGCAAAGAACTTCCCGAAGTAAACGACGAGTTCATCAAGGAAGCAACGGGCATGGAAAGCGTTGAAGCGTACAAAGCAAAGACGAAAGAAAGATTGCAAGCGCAAGCGGACAGAAAGTCTGTTGACGCTACGGAAAACAGCATTTTAGACGCAATTGCAAAGAACGCGGAAGCGGAAATTCCCCAAGCAATGATCGAAAGAGAAATCGACAGTCTTGTTCAAAAGTTTGAATATCAACTCATGTATCAAGGCTTGAAACTTCAAGACTATTTGAACTTCTTGAAGATCACGATGGCAGATTTCAGAAAGAACTACGAAGAACAAGCGAAAAAGAGCGTAATGAACCAACTTATCATTTCCCAAATCATTGCGGACGAAAAAATCGAAGCAACCGAAGCGGAAGTGGAAGCGCAAATCGCAAAACAAGCGGAATCGGTTGAAAAATCGGCGGAAGAATACAAAAAGACCATGGATCCCCGCCAATTCGATTATATCCGTAGCGATATCGTCATTACCAAACTTTTCGATTTCTTGAAAGCAAACAACGAAATGTACGTGGAGGAATCCAAATAATGGAAAAGAACGTTCTCGTTCCCTACGTCGTCGAACGCACTTCGACGGGCGAACGCTCTTACGATCTTTATTCAAGACTGTTAGAAGACCGAATCATCTTTTTGAGCGGTGAAATCAACGACGCGTTGGCAAATACCATCGTCGCGCAACTCATCTACTTAGAAGGCAAAGATTCCGGTAAAGATATTAGCTTGTATATCAACTCGCCCGGCGGTAGCGTATCGGCAGGCATGGCGATCTACGACACAATGAACTATATCAAATGCGACGTATCGACGATTTGTATCGGTATGGCGGCGTCCATGGGCGCGTTCTTGCTCTCAAGTGGCGCGCGAGGTAAACGGTTCGCGCTCCCGAATTCGGAGATCATGATCCACCAACCTCTCGGTGGCGCGCAAGGTCAAGCAAGCGATATTAAGATCCAAGCGGAACATATCCTTCGCACGAAAGCGAAACTCAACCGTATCCTTTCCGAAAACACGGGGAAAGACCTTTCCACCATCGAACGGGATACCGATCGGGACAATTATATGTCCGCGGAAGAAGCTCGTATCTACGGGCTTATCGATAGAGTATTCGTAAAAAGAGTATAAGCTCTTTAAGAAAACATGCGAAACGACGCGCAAAGCCCGCTACGGGTTTTGCGCGGTATTTTTCCTTTCATCGCATACCTGCCCTATTCATTTTTGTTTAATTCCCCGTTTTTTACGGGAACGGAGTGTGTCTATGACTAAATACGAAAAACGTTGTTCTTTCTGTGGGAAAGACAAGGATTTGACCAAACTTTTAATCGACGGACCAGACGGCGTGTCCATTTGCGACGAATGTATCGCCGTTTGCAGTTCCATGCTCGACGAATCGCTCGAAATCTCGCCGAAGGCGGAAAACGTGCCTTTGAAAAAACCGGTAGAGATCAAAGCCGAACTTGATAAATATATCGTCGGGCAAGACAAAGCAAAACGGTATTTATCCGTTGCGGTCTACAACCATTATAAGCGAATCAACGCCATCTCGTCGAAAAAAACCAAAAACGACGACGGCGTAGAAATTGAAAAGAGCAATATTTTATTGCTCGGCCCTACGGGTAGCGGTAAAACTCTACTCGCGCGTACGCTTGCAAAAATTTTGAACGTACCGTTCGCCACCGCCGACGCAACGACGTTGACGGAAGCAGGCTACGTCGGCGAAGACGTAGAAAATATCCTTTTGAAACTCATTCAAAACGCCGATTACGATATCGAACGCGCGCAACGGGGGATTATTTACGTCGACGAAATTGACAAAATTTCAAGAAAGAGCGAAAACGTTTCAATCACGCGCGACGTATCGGGCGAAGGCGTACAACAAGCGCTTTTGAAAATCATTGAAAGCACGACGGCAAACGTCCCCCCGCAAGGCGGAAGAAAACACCCCAACCAAGAATGTTTACGCATCGACACGACGAATATTTTATTTATTTGCGGCGGCGCGTTCGTGGGGCTTGATAAAATCGTTTCCACGCGCAAGAACGACACGTCCTTGGGCTTTGGCGGAAAGGTGCGTTTATCGTCGGACGAAGCGGATTATAGCGTGCTTGACGACGTAAAACCGCAAGATTTAACCAAATTCGGTTTGATTCCCGAATTCGTAGGCAGACTTCCCATCGTCGTCAATCTCGATCCGTTGGATGAAGACGCTCTCGTAAAGATTTTAACCGAACCCAAGAACGCGATTATCAAACAATACCAAAAACTCGTCGGGTTTGACGGGGTGAAACTGACGGTGGAAGACGACGCGGTACGCGAAATTGCGCAAACGGCAATCCGTTTAAAGACAGGCGCGCGCGGACTTCGTACGATCATCGAAGGATTAATGACGGAAGTCATGTACAAGATTCCTTCGGAAGAAAACGTAGAAGAAGTCGTTATCACGAAAAAGTGTTTAACGGACGGCGAAACCCCACGCCTTATCTATAAAGAAATTGCGTAAAAATTTTGAAACAATAAACGAACCCCGCAAGCTACAATAGATAGCTTGCGGGGTTATTTTTCTCGTTATTCTTCTTTCACGTTGGAAGCAGATTCTTCTTTCAGCTCGTACCTGCCCCCTTCTTTTTCGTAAATATGTTCCAGCGTCATCGCTCTCGCTTTCTCCGCGATATCGTGGGAGTTTTGTCCTTCTTCCATGGGAATCGTACCTAAAATATCGAAATGTACGACCGTAGGACGGAAGGGCGCGCGTTTCTTGATTTGCTCCGTACCCGTCACGACCGCTACGAGTACCGGCACGTTCGCTTTTTGCGCGATCTTGAATACGCCGTCGTGATAGGGCAAAAGCTTGCCGTTTTTGCTTCGCGTACCTTCGGGATATACGCCGATTGAACCTTGATCCTGCTTGATAAAATCAATCGCTTTTACGAGCGTTTTCATGGAATTTCTCGGATTTTCACGATCAATGGGAAGAAATCTACAACGGGTAACCAACGGACCTGCAATAGGAATTTTAAAGTTTGAAGGTTTGGAAATGAACGCTACGTCCTGTTTATGGAATATGTAGCGCGTGATAATGGGATCGAAATTAGAGCGGTGGTTGGCTACGAACAAAAACCGTCCTTCGGGGATTTTTTCCTTACCCGTAACAATCACTTTAATTCCGCAAAGTTTCGTCGCTAAATACGTTGACAAACTCAATAAGTTTTCGTAAAATTTACTCTTCGTCACGTATTCTTTTTTAGGGTTTACAAGAAGCGACGCGCCAACCAAAAAAAGCACGTATAAAAGCACTAACCCGACGAATACGATTAGAATCGCTAAAAGTACGATTCCTATGATTTTCAAGGCTTCTTCCATATAATAGACTCCTTACAATCTCTTATTCTTCTATTTTGTCTAACTCGCAAGAGGCGTCATAGTCCGCCTGCGTAATTTTCTCGTTTTCCAATAAATATTTTGCGTACGAAATCTCTCTCGTCTCGCCCATATAGTAATCCCCGTTTCCGCGAATTACGTTCAAAAGCCAAGCAAAAAAGATCTTGCAGTCCATAAAAAATCCGAATTGCCAAGCGTATTTTCGATCGGATAAAAACATTTCTTCAAACGTCGTTTCCTTATCTCCTACGCAAACCAAGGGATTAATTAGCCCCGCGCGAACGAGAAAACGGTCTTTTTCTACTTCCGATTCAATAAACTTTCCTTCCGAAGGAAGCAACCCTTTTCCGCCGATGAAACTTAAACGACCGAAAAACACGTCCAACAAAAGGGGGAGTTTGTAAAGTTTCGTCGATTCTAACCAACGGCCGTATCTGCCAAGTACTTGACCGTCCGCGTCTTTCGTGCGATAGGTGTGTAAAAACACGACCTTTTCCTTTCTCGAAAGGCGAGCATCCGTCTTCATTAACGACTCGATCACCCCTTCGTTTTCCTTTTGAAATTTCTTACCGCGAATCACGATCGCAAGAAAGATCGGGGAGGTCACCGCCAAACATACCGCGGATACGAGCACGTCGAACACGCGCTTGAAAAACCAACGGTAAGTCAAACAAACAACCATCAAAATTGCAAAAAAGTCAAACGCTAAAATACACGCGATTCCCCACGGACTATTTAATAATTCTTCCATTTTTTTCCCCTTATTCTTCGTCTATCCCGTCTTCGTCGTCTTCGTCCACGTATTTCGGTTCGTTCTCCAAAGCGATCACGTCGGCAATTTTATTTAAAACTTCCACCTTACCGTAACCCGTTTCCGAACTCGTCGCAATCAGGTTTTCCTGCCCCAAATACAAATCCGCGGCAATCGCTCTCACGTGCTCTTTGACCTTCATTCTCGATAACTTGTCCGCTTTCGTCAAAACGACGGTGAAAGGGAGCATATGGTAGTGCAAAAACTCGATCATTTGTAGATCGTCTTCCGTCGGATCGTGACGGGAATCTACGAGCATGAATACGTGCGAAATTTTTTCCTTATCTTTAAAAAAGTTATCAAGCGTTTTCGCCCACTTGATTTTTTCCGACTTCGATACTCTCGCAAATCCGTATCCCGGTAAATCCGCTAAAATAAATTCGCCGAAATCAAAATAGTTCACGAGCCGTGTTCTACCCGGTTCACTACTCGTTTTCGCAAGTTTTTTGCGGTTGGCAAGCATATTGATAAACGAGCTTTTCCCCACGTTCGATTTTCCACAAACGGCGATCATGGGTTTTGTCGGCGTAATAAACTGTTCAGGACGCGCCGCCGAAGTAATAAACGTGGCGTTTTTCACCGTTAAATTTGCCTTTTTTTCTCCGTTAAACTCGACCATGGGTGCTCCTTTCCCTTATTTTTCCTTATTTACAACAAATGCCGTCCGTCAAACCGTCTTTAATCTCCGAAACGGGGTAGGGGTGGCTTTTTTCCACTTTTTCCGCGACTGTGGTTCGGCGTTCTTTTTCCAAAAGCGCAATCTCGAACACTTCGTCCACCCGTTCTACGGGATAGAAATGGAAGTCTTTGCGAATATTTTCGGGAATTTCTTCCAAATCCTTTTCGTTTTCAATAGGCAATACGATATTTTTAATCCCCAATCGACGCGCGGCAAGCGCCTTTTCTTTCAATCCGCCGATCGGCAAAACTTTTCCGCGCAAGGTGATTTCACCCGTCATCGCAACGTCTTTTCTAACCTTTCTGCCCGTGAACGCGGAAAGGACCGCCGTCGCAATCGTGATCCCTGCGCTCGGCCCGTCTTTCGGGGTTGCGCCTTCGGGCACGTGGATATGCACGTCGTTCGTTTCAAATTTCTCGTACGGAATCCCGTATTTTTCCGCATTGGCGCGGATATACGTAATCGCCGCAAACGCCGATTCTTTCATGACGTCGCCGAGTTTTCCCGTCAAACGGATCTCGCCTTTACCCTTTAAAATTACCGCTTCAACCGTCAACGTCGTTCCGCCGACCGACGTCCAAGCCAATCCCGTGACCGCGCCGACTTCTTCCGTTTTGCGTTTCTCTTCACGCTTATATTTCGGCGAGCCGAGCAAGGTTTCGATTTCTTTCTTCTTCAAAGACACCCCACCCATGTCCTTGTCGTCCGCCTTTTTTACTGCAATTTTCCGACAAAGCGAGCCAACCGCGCGCTCCAACGAACGAACGCCTGCTTCCATGGTATAGCCTTCGATTAAGAACTTCATGCCGTCCGAAGAAATCTTGATAAATTTTTCGTCCAAACCGTTTTGTTTGAGTTGTTTCGGCAAGAGATAACGTTTTGCAATCTCCGATTTTTCTTCCAAGGTATAGCTCGAAAGTTGAATAATTTCCATACGGTCGCGAAGGGGGGCGGGAATAGTTTCCAGCGAGTTCGCCGTCGTGACGAAAAGAACCTTACTCAAATCGTAGGGAAGTTCCAAATACCGATCCTTGAACGTCGAATTTTGTTCGGGATCGAGCACTTCCAAAAGCGCGGACGAAGGATCTCCGTGAATATCCGACGAAACCTTGTCTATTTCGTCGAGCAAGAATACGGGGTTGACCGAACCTGCGTTTTTCATGGCGTAGATAATTCTACCCGGCATCGAGCCGATATAGGTACGGCGATGACCGCGGATTTCCGCTTCGTCCCTTACCCCGCCAAGGCTCATTCGCACGAATTTTCTGCCCAACGCTCTAGCAATCGACGAAGCGATACTCGTTTTCCCCACACCAGGGGGGCCGACAAGACAGAGCACGGGGGCTTTCATATTTTTCGTTAATTTGAACACCGCCAAATATTCGGTAATTCTTTCTTTTACCTTTTCCAAGCCGTAATGGTCTGCGTCCAAAACCTTGATACAATCGCTTAAAAGTTCGGTATCTTGCGTTTCTTCCGTCCAAGGCAGTTCCAAAACTTGATCAAGGTAGGTGGTGACGACGTTGTATTCGGGAGACGTTACGGGGGTTCTCGCCAACTTGTCCAACTCTTTCAAGCATTTTTGTTTCGCTTCTTCGGGCAAGTTTTTCTTTTCGATCTTTTCTCGGTATTCGTCTTCTTCCTTACGGTCGTCGCCAAGCTCGGTATGAATCGCCTTGACCTGTTCACGCAGGAAATATTCCTTTTGCGATTTGTCGATATTCTTCCGAACGGACGTAGCGATTTTTTTCTCGATCTTGGAGATCTCTAACTCGTCGTTTAAGCAACGATCCAATACCTGTAAGCGTTTGACGACGTCGGAAATTTCCAAAATTTCCTGTTTTATGTCCAAACGTACGCGCATAGCGTTGGTAGCAACGTTGACGAATTCGTCCGCGTCTTCAATCCGTTCTAACCGGTCGATCACTTCTTTGGTGAATTTCGCGTTTTCCCCGATAGAGTCCTTAAACAAAGCTTTTGCGCTACGAAGATAAGCTTCTTCAAGCGTCGGATCGCCACGCGCGGATAAAATTTCGTCCACGACGGCGGAAAAATGTCCCGATTCAAAACGGAACAATCTCGCTCTCGCGCGATACAAGCCTTGGCAAAATACTCTTACGCCGTTCGTCGTTTTCACGACTTGCTTTAAGATCGCAACCGTACCGACAGAATATAAATCGTCTTCGGTGATGTCGATCTTTTCCACTTCTTTTTGCGAACAAATAAACAACAGTTTTTCGACCGTAGCGTACGCTCGGTCGATTGCTTTTACCGTCATATCCCTGCCTGCTTCAAAGGTTAAAACGCAGTCGGGAAAAGCCACCTTACCACGAAGGGGAACGACGGGTAACGTATTCGTTCTGATAATTGATCTTTCTTTATACATTTCCATACTTTATTATTACCCAAAACCACGCTTTTTGAAACAAGCAAGGGAAAAACCCTTGCTTGTGCAGTGAACTACGTTATTCTTCGTTCTTTTCTTCTACGTCTTCTTCCGAAACAATCGATCTATTGGAATAAGCGTATTTCGCGTAGTTATAATATCGGTTATATCCCCCGACGCTCTTTTCCGTTTTCTTATAGTCGTTAACGACGACGCCAAGAACGTTGACATCGGAGAACTTTAACGTGTTAATGCTCTTTGCAATATCGCTTTCGTAAGAGTGCATGTGTCTGCAAACGATCACCGTACCGTCCGCAATCGACGCAACCGCAATCCCGTCGGAAACCAATAACAGGGGGGGCGTGTCGTAGATAACGTAGTCGTAACGAGCGCGAAGCTTTTCATCCAACTCTTTCATCATCTCGCTTTCCAAAAGTTCGTAGGGTTTCGGAGAACGGGTTCCGCAAGAGATATAATCTAAATTATCGCTTACGCCACTTTTACGAATCACGTCGTCAAGCGTTACTTGTCCCGACAAGTATTCGCTCAAACCTTGGCTACTCTTTCCACCGAAAGTTTTCGCAACTCTGCCCTTACGGATATCCGCGTCAACGATCACTACCTTTGCCGACGAAGACATCGCGAACATCATCGCAAGGTTGACGGAAACCGTCGTTTTCCCTTCTTCGGGATAGGAAGAAGTAATCGTGAGCGACGTACCGCAACCTGTCTTTTTCGGCACGGATACGGAAATGGAAACTTTCAAGTTACGGAAGGCTTCTACCACGTTAAACGGAGATTTTTCGTCAAGCAAAAAAGATTTCTCGTTTTCACGCTTTTCCACGACCTTTTTAACGGCCTCTAATTTTTTATCGTCATTTTTGAAAAACGCCATGATTATTTACCCCCTTTCTTTAATTTTTCGATCTCGTCTTCTTCTTTTGAAGCATTGGACGGGATCACGCCAAGAACGGGTACGCCGAATTTCTTTTGAATCACTTCAACGTCCTTAATCCGCTTATCCAATCGATCCACGACGATTACAACGATACAAGCAAGGAATAATACGATCGCGCCAACCACAACGGCAAACTTAATCGTTTCTTTAATCACGTAGGATTGATTCATCCATTCTACCATGGGATACAACGGAGTTACGAGTTCGCAATTCGTGCCTTGATATCTGCTCGGATCGGGATTGACCATTCTGCTTTTAATGACTTGCGGAACTTTGACTTGCAACTGTCTTAAAAGTTCGCCCGTAAATTTCTTATCGAAAATCCCTTCTTGTTTCACGGACAACGTCACGTAGATATAGTTATTCGATTCGGTATTCGCCGACGATACGGGCGCAGAGCCGTCTTCTTTATAGTAGAAATTCAACGAACTTTTTACCTTACGGATAAACGCGTCGTACGCAAGAACTTGCTTGGAATACAAGTTAGGATCGGTCTTGGAAAGTTCCGGATCGGGTTTTTGAGGCAAACCAAACGCTTCAAAATCCATAGATTCCACGAACACTTCCGTTGCTTTTTCCGTTCTTAAATAGCGGACCATGGTATCCATGATCGCGTATCCGTAAACGCCTTGGAAAGATTCTTCGTCGTCTTCCTGCTTTGATTCAGGGGATACGAAAAAGGTCAAATCCGAACCGTAGTACACGACGTCGTGCGATTTCAAGAACCCAAGCGCGCCACCAAGAAAACAGCCTGTTAAAAATAATACGATTAAAAGTTTGAGTTTTGAAACGAGCGCGGATAAAATATCCGAAAGGGAAAACTCTTCCGCCGTATTCAATTTCTCTTCCATAGATAAAACTCCTTTTCCTAAAATACTTACCTTTTTAGGATCCTAATCACAAATTTTGCCAATACGCGTGAAACCCGTATAACAAAATCTTTTACATTATATCATTTTTTACTTATAAAGTAAAGCGTTTTTTCCTTTCTTTCATCTATTTTCAAGAATTCCCATTCCTTTGTTTTTTTCTTCACCCTTTCAACGCTTGCAAAAAATATCCTTTCGTGCTATAATAGAATCATGCAAACGTTATTACGATCTACGAACGCCTATCAACTTTTAGAAACCGAGAGACGGGAAAATCGGCTCAGTCACGCCTATTTGATCCTGATGGACGACGCTCGGTCGTTACGCCCTGCGCTCAACGTATTCGCAAAGGTGTTTTTCGGCGTGGAAAATTCGCAAGACCGTATCGCAAAACTGATTGAAACGGAATCGTTTAGCGACTGTTTATTCTATCCGAAAAAAAATAAAAAATTCGCCGTTTCCGACGTGGACGAAATTAAAGAAGAAAGCGTTTTTAAACCGGTCGAAGGGGATAAAAAACTGTTCGTAATCGGGGATTTTGCCGAACTTTTAGTATCTAGCCAAAACAAACTTTTAAAACTTTTGGAAGAACCGCCCGAAAACGTGTATTTTTTACTCGGCGCGACCACGTCTTATCCCATTTTACAAACGGTGCTCTCCCGCACGAAGAAATTGGAGATTCCACCCTTTGAAGAAAGGGAAATTTCGGCGTTTTTGTATCGGAACTATCCCAACGCAACCGATCCTTCTAAATTCCCGACGCTTTCCGCTATTTCAAACGGATACGTCGGCAACGCGCAAAACGCCTTGGAAGGCGGATATTTCGACGAGATCGTGGAAGACTGTTTCGAGCTTTGTTTAGGTTCGAAGATTCCCGTCGTTGCAAAAAAATTAAACGACAGCAAACGGAAGAAGGAAATTCTGTCCTATCTTCGCTTGATTTTCCGCGACGCGCTGTTTTTGAAAACGGGCGCGCCCACGTCCTATCTCTTTTTAAAAAGCGAACGGGAAAGAATTGAAAAGGTGGGTAGCAGGTACGCGTTGAACGCGCTCGTTTACGCGCAAGAAGGCTTGACCAACGCGGAAAAACAACTTAAATTCAATACCAATTTTGCGCAATGTATCGAGATTTTGTTTTTGAATATTCAAAACCGATCGAAAGAACGCTTGTAAATTTATAAAAGGTAGTTATTAGGTAATATATATGACGAAAGTAGTAGGAATTAAATTTAAAAACGGTGGAAAACTGTATTATTTTTCGCCGAAAGAAGGGGACAAGTACGAACGGAATATGCCCGTCGTCGTGGAAACGTCCAAAGGCTTGGAATACGCTTGGGTTGTTTTTCCCGAAAAGGAAGTCGCGGAAGAAGATTTGGTTTCCCCTTTAAAGCCGATTCTTCGGATTGCCACGCAAAAGGACAAGGAATTCTACGCATCCTGCGAAGCGAAAAAACCGCAAGCTATGAAACTTTGTAAAGAAAAAATTATCAAACACGGCTTGGAAATGAAACTCGTGGATTGCGAATACGCGTTCGACGGCTCGAAAATCGTGTTTTACTTCACGAGCGCGTCTAGGGTGGATTTTAGAGAGCTTGTCAAAGATTTAGCGTCTGCTTTTAAAAACCGTATCGAACTTCGCCAAGTAGGCACGCGTGACGAAACGAAATATCTCGGCGGAATCGCGCCCTGCGGTAGAATTTGCTGTTGCGCGGGAAATATGCCCGAATTTAAAAAGGTGAGCATTAAAATGGCAAAAACGCAAGGTCTTTCCTTGAACCCCGGAAAAATCAGCGGAATTTGCGGAAGATTGATGTGCTGTTTAAGTTACGAAAGCGACTATTACGCGGAAGCGTATAAAAAAATGCCGAAAGTCGGTTCAGAAGTCGGCACGCCCGACGGGAAAGCGATCGTCGTTTCCGTGAATATGTTGAAAATGCAAGTCAAAACAAAAATGGACGACGGCAGTGGCGGTTGGATTTACAAAGATCATTCCGTAGAAGATCTCCGTTTTAAAAAATCCAATCAAGTTGAAAAGGAAGACGAAGAAGCTTAATTTTAAACTGATATAAAAAATCCGTTACGGAAGGTTCCATAACGGATTTTTTATTATCTTTATTTTATAAATTGGAAAATAATTCTTCTTGTTTTTCTATATTAATCGGTGTTGCAGGAGCTACTTTCAAACAGCAATCCGCGCCAACGATCCTTTCTACTTCGTAATTATTTTCATTCTTTTCTTTTATAGAAAAGACGTGTTTACCGTTGGTGTAAAGAATCGTACCGTCTTCCAAAACACAATAATCGGCGACACCACGTACGAGTTCACGGGTAGTAACTTCCCCCGTCGCCATATCTTTTTTTACTTCGATCAGTTTCCAAGAGCGGGGGATAAAACCGTAAAATTTTTCTTTGGAATTTTTCTTTAACTCGTTTTCCACGCGAACGAAATTGTTGAGTACGAAAATCTTTCTTTCGTCTTTTTTAAAATTTCGCGCCATCGAACTTCCGCGACGGTTGTCTTTCACAAGTTGTTTACCGGAAAACATGGTCACGAAAAAGGAAACAAATCCGACGATTCCTTGTACTATCCGAACGGGAATCAATAAAATCTCTAACAAAGGGTTACGCCTTTCTTTTTCTTTGGCAGGTTTTTGAATACAATAAAACCCTTTTTCCGTTTCAATCGGTTTCACGAACGAGTATTCGGGATCGGACATCATTTCCGTGATTTCCATACTATCCAAATCAAGTAGATAGATTTCGCTCGGCGCGTATTCTAAGAAGTTATTATTCTCGTCCCTGCCTACCCCGTACGAGTTGAATAAGATTTTTCCGTCCTTTCTAAAGGAAGGATTTTCGTCCAAACTATCTCCGCTCGTCAAACACTTGTATTCCGATTTATCTTCGGAAAAGAGCGCGATATCCGCTGTGACGTCTCCTTTTTTCACCGTTGCTAAAAGACCTAACGTGGTGTTTGTGAGCGTGGTAAAATCGACTTCGTTCGACGAAACGACGTGCGCTTCCGTCTTTTTCTCGTCGCCTAAATATTTACAGTAAATTCCCGACGAATCGTTCACGGTAAACGAATAGAATATCTTTCCGTCTTCTCCCGTAGGCGCGATGGAGTGAATTAAAACGTATACCCCTTCTTCTTCGTTAAAGAAGTAGTCCTCGTTCAACAGTCGTTCCGTACGACCTTTGCGTTTCCATTCGTTATTTTTTGCCGTAGCAAGAGAAGTTTCGCGGTATCTTTTCACGTAACCGCTTTCGTATTCGGAAACTTTTCCATCTTTATATATGCAAATTTTTTCACCGTCTATATACAAAAATTCCATCGTTATTTTTCCCTACAAGGAATTACCCCTTAATTTTAGATTTTTCTATCTTTCTTTTTTTGAGATTGCCACGCTTCGCTCGCAATGACAGTGGTTGACTTACCACCTAACCCATTCAACGCAAGTAAAACGCGGAGATGCAATCAAAAGAAGGAGAACTCAAGTTCGACGATTTTCCACCAAACCTGTTCAAAGCAAGTAAAACGATTCAAATGCGAGCAGAACAAGGCGAGCGAGCACTGTCGCAGGAAGCGTACTTAGCCGTACGTGACCAAGACAACGCGGAGCTCAACGCCATTATGCGAAGTATTTCAATCGTTTTACATTTACAAGGGGGATTTGCGTTCTCTCCCCTGCCCCCTCGGATACCTACTCGGCGTCGCTTTTATCTTTTTCACGATCGCTAAACTCCGATCTCCGTAGTTTTCAGGTAAGGAATAGGGGATAACTCGTTCGCATTTTGCCCCTAAAATTTTATAGGCGGATTCCGCTTCTTTAATTTCCATCAAATCCCCGCTTTTATAGGCGATAAATTTACCACCAACGCGAACGAAAGGCAAACAATATTCGCTTAAACTGTTCATTCTCGCAACAGCGCGCGCCGTCGCGTAATCAAACTTTTCGCGAAACTTCCCATCTCTTGCGCCGTCTTCCGCCCGAACGTTATAAATATTCACTCCTTTAAGCCCTAAATTATCCACAACTACGGACAAAAATTCACATTTTTTTCCAATACTTTCAAACAGAGAAAAGGTAAGGTCGGGACGCAAAATTTTCAAAACGATAGACGGGAAGCCTGCTCCCGAACCAATTTCCGCAACTTTGCCGTTTTTTTCAAAAAAATCTACGCCTACCGCGCTATCCAAAAAATGCTTATAATAAACGTCTTTTTCTTCTAAAATAGTCGTCAAATTGTATTTTTGGTTATATTCCAGCAAAAGCGCGCGAAAATTCTCGAAAATTTCCCGTTTTTCACCCTGTATTTCGTTGTATAATTCTAAAATTCTTTGTTCCATTTCCATACTTATTTTCATTATATCACAATTTTTCCGATTATTCAAACGTTTTCTATCCCTTTCTAAAAATCTTCCCATTTTCTTTTTCTACGCCGTTTTTATAACTCCCTTTTCTGATAAATCAAAGCGTAAACAAACGAAGTTATCCACCCCAAGGTTGACAACGTTATCCACAGTGTTGATAAATAATGTGGATAACTGTTTTTATTTTATATTTATAAAAATAATTGTATAAAAATTCGTATATAAAAAATAACCAAAAAAAAGTTCTCCACTTATCCCAAATTTATCCACAATTTTATCCACTGAAAAAGGGATGGTTGTCCACAAAATTTTGTCGAATAATTCCCTTATAAATAAAGGCAAAAAAGGAAAATTTCGGGAGTTTTCGACAATTCCACCGTCCCTATTATTATTACTATTAATATTTTATTATTCTCTATACTCTTGTATAGGTTTTCTTTGAAAACCCAGCGACAAAACGTCTGAACCTTTCCTAAAAAATGAAATTATAAAATATAAAAATATCAACAAACAAATGTTTATAAAACGTCGAAAAATTCTTGTTATTTTTTAAAGAATATGGTATAATACAATCGAATTATGAAAAGAGAGTAAAAAAGATAGAAATGGAGCAATTAGAATTGTTAGAATTAAGAGAATTGAAGAAACAGGATTTTTCAAACGCTTGCGCTTTTACGGGGCATCGGGAATTGGAAGCAGATTTTACGAACAAAGAACTTTTAAAACGAGTAGAGTCTATGATACAAAAAGGCGTGAACGTATTTTATTGCGGAATGGCGAAAGGGTTTGATCTCGTAGCCGGAGAAACGGTGTTAAAGCTGAAAAAGAAGTATAAAGAAGTAAAATTGATCGCCTGCGTGCCTTACTACGGACAAGAACGTGGTTTTGAAGAAAAAGACAAAAAGCGGTACGCCAATCTTTTAAAAAAATGCGACGAAAAAGTTCTGCTTTCGGAAAGTTATTATAAAGGATGTTTATTGGCGAGAAATCGGTACATGGTAGATAGATCCGCCTACCTGATCGCCTATTTAAAAAAGGACGTAGGTGGAACGGCTTACACTGTAAATTACGCCTTAAAAAAAGGGTTAGAAGTCGTTTATATAGAAAAGTAGGAAAAGGGAAAAAGTAAAAGATTTATTTAGGCTTTTTCGGTAAAAGAGCGTATTTCGCTTGCTAAAAAAAAGGATTTATGGTACAATATTTAGGTGAATTGTAAAGTGTAAACACTTTAAAGACGAAATAGTGAAGATAGAAAAAAGGAGAACGAAAATGAAGTTTATAAGCGATGGCGTGTTGTTATCCGACGCGGCGATCACCGTTTGTAAAGCGTGCGCGACGAAAACGTTGATTCCGGCGCTCAGTTGTATTAAATTAAGCGCGAAAAACGATACGTTGACTCTTTCTGCGTACGACGGAGAATTGTCGATTGAAAAGAGAATCCAAGTCGAAGTATTTGAAGAAGGGGACGTTTGCGTAAGCGGTAAATTTTTTGCCGATTTCATTAGTAAGATTGCGAATTTTAGCGTTACGGTAGAAACGGACGAAAAGGGAATCGTCGTAAGATACGGCGATAATAATACGAAAATGCAAACGTTACCGGCAGAAGAATTTCCGAATTTGGAAACCGATCCTACCGAAAAATATTTGGAAGTTAAGAGTTCGGATTTAAAAACCCTTATTAATAAGACGGTATTTTGTTGCGCGACGGACGAAAGTCGTCCAATCTTGAAAGGTTGCCTTTTGCAAACGAAAGGGGATAAGTTAGAAGCGACGGCTCTCGACGGGTTTAGAATGGCGGTCTACGAATGTGATAGAGTAGGTGGCGCGGATTTGAAAATCGTATGTCCGGCAAGAACGTTGACGGAAATTTCAAGAATGATCGAAAGTGAAGACGAACTTTTGAGATTGTACGTAACCAGAAACACGGTGTCGGTAGCAGTAGAAAATACCACGTTGACGTCGAGATTGTATCTTGGTGAATTCGTTAATAAAGACAACGTAATTCCGCCGAGTTTTGAAACGGAAATTACGGTGAACCGTTTGGCGTTGATCGACAGTATGGAAAGGGCGTCGGTATTGGCGCGTAGCGATAAATACAATTTCATGCTCTTTGATATTAAGCCGAAAGGACTTCGTATCACGGCGAACTCCGAAATGGGGAACGTAGACGAATCGATCGGGATTTCGCTGGACGGCAAGGAATTGTTGATCGCGATGAACGGAAAATTTATGTTGGAAGCGTTGAAGGCGTTGGATGAAGAATTGATTAAGATCACGTTTAATTCGGGTAGCGAACCGTTCGTATTACAAAATATGAACGACAAAAAAGGATTGTATTTAATTTTGCCTTTGAGAAGAAACGCGTAAAAATTAAAAAATTTTCAACCTATTTAATGGAAAAAGAAAAGAAAGACTGAATTTTTCCAAATAAAGACTCTTAAAACGAGTAAAAATGCTTGACGAATAAAGAAAAATTGAGTTATAATAGGTAGAGATTTTCCGTGGGTGGAAAAAGAAAATAAGAAAAAGAAAGAAATAAATTCAGGAGAAGAAATATGAAAAGAACCTATCAACCTAAAAAGAGACAAAAGAGTAAAGTACACGGTTTCCGTAAAAGAATGGCTACGACGGCAGGTAGAAAAGTTTTAAAGAGACGTAGAGATAAGGGCAGAAAGAGACTTACCCATTAATCTTAAAAATTAAAAACCGCCGTTTTGGCGGTTTTCATTAAAAATCCTTCCTTTTCCAAAACAAAAATTTGGTTAGGGAAGGAATTACGCTTTTTATTCGATTTTTTTTATTTTGAAAAATGTGCAAAAAAACGTTTAAAAAAGGTAGAAAAAATACCAAAAAGAGCGAAAAAATCCGCAAAAGGTAGGGAATATTTATGCAATATTTAAGACTGAAAAAACAAGCGGATTATCAAAGACTTTTTAAAAAAGGTAAGCGCGCCTTTTCTTCTTCCCTTTCGATTATTTACGTGCCTTGCGAACATATGAGAATGGGACTTTCGATTGGAAAAAAACACGGAAAAAGCGTGCAAAGAAATCGGATTAAACGGCTTTTAAGAGAGTCTTTTCGGGCTTGTCAAGGAGAGTTTTCAAAAAATTATTCCGTGATTATAATCCCGAAAGTTTGTAGCGAGTATAGTTTAAATACGTACGTGCGGGACTTGAAATGGATGATCAAAAGAGAAAAATTATAAAGTTTGATATTTCTTATTTTTTCAAGGCAAACGCGAAATATTTAAGAAAAAATTTCTTTAAACCTTTTCTTCGCGGGCTTTGTATGCGTATGATACTTTTTTACCAAAAGTACATTTCACGCCATACCTGTCTATACCGTCCGACCTGTTCGCAGTACACGCTGGAGTGTATTAATAACCACGGCGTAATCGTAGGAATATTACTCGGATCTTGGCGTATCTTACGCTGTAACCCGTTTTCAAAAGGTGGATATGATCCGGCGCCGGAGTGTTTTATTAAAAGTATCTGGCTTTTGTAAAACGCGTATATACGTCGCATTTCTTCGTTGCGACTGCGCGCGTTTTGGTCACGTACGGCTAAGTACGCTCCCTGCACCGTGCTCGTCGCGCCTTGAACTGCTCGTATCTCCGCGTTTTACTCGCTTCGAACGGGTTTGGTGATAAGTCGTCGAACTTGCGTTGAATGGGTTAGGTGGTAAGTTAACCACTGTCATTGAGCGAAGCGTGGCAATCTCAAAAAAAGAAAGATAGAAAAATCTAAAATTAAGGGATTATCCCTTGAAAAAGGAATGAAAATGTTGAATTTATTAGCCGAAACGATTTATCTTTGGGGGGAAACTTATAACGTTTATCTCAATTGGATAGGTCAAATTATTCGCTGGTTGATCGAATCGGTTGGTTCGGTCGGCATCGGTATTATTTTGTTTTCCGTGCTTTTGAAATTAATCGTTATGCCGTTTGACGTATATCAACGGATCTCGATGCGCAAACAAAACGTAAAAATGAAAGAAAACCAAGAAAAAATGGCGAAATTGCAAAAACAATACGCCAACAATAAAGATCTTTATAATCAAAAGGTCATGGAAATGTATAAAGAGAGTGGATTTTCCATGTTCTCTTCCTGTTTGCCTATGATCTTGTCCATGGTAATCTTTATCGTTGCGATCAACGCTTTCAACGCGTACGCGCAATACGCAGCCGTGGAAAATTATAATTTAATGGTCAACGCGTATAACGTTAAATTGGAACAATACTGTCCCGATTTGGAACAAGCTTACACCGAAAAACTTTTGTATGAAAACGCGGAAGATCTCGTAGAAATCAAGGGTACGGGAGCGGAAAGTTTTATCTATTACACGGTAAAAATGCCTGAAAATTGGACGAGCCTTGACTCTACGGCAAAGAAAGAATACTTGACGGGCGCGAAAAAAACCTATTACGTGGATTCGGCTGTCGTGAAAGCGAACCAAGATCACGCGGAAGGATTAAAAGCGTTCACGGAAAAGAAAAACGAAGACGGTACGCTTACCCATACCGAAGACAAAGCTTGTCAACTTTACGTAGTATCGTTGGCGCAAGAAGCGGTAGTGGAAGGGTATGAAAAAGAAGGCGGAATCGGCGATCGTACGAAGTTCCTTTGGATTAAAAATATTTGGATGACGGACGCGTCCTATAAGCACCCCATCAGTAATTTCCAAGAATTTGATACGGGGATTAAACAACAAAAATTCGATTTAAACGGTAAGAAAGTAGACGTTACGGCGCTTTCTACGAACGTATACGGCGAGAGCGCGTACACAGTTATTACCGAAAAATTAGGAACGCAAAAAACGGAAGCGAACGGGTATTACGTATTGATTTTGCTTTCCGTAGGTACGATTTTATTACAACAATGGATCAGTATGCGTTCGCAAAAGGAACAGTCTCAATATTCGACGGTAGACGGACAGGGCGCGCAACAACAAAAGATGATGATGATCACGATGACGATCATGTTCGCAATCTTCTCGTTCATGTATTCGGCGGCGTTTTCCATCTACATGATTATGAGTAACTTAATCTCGTTAGGTTCGACGCTCGTGATCAATAAATTGGTTGATAAAATGATCGAAAAGCGTGAAGAAAAAGCAATGCAAGAAAAATATAACCAACGCTTCCCCGGTCGAGTATATAAAGGGAATAACGAACAGGATAAAAATAAGAAGTAAAAAAACGCGCGAACGGGGTTCGTGGCGGAAGGAGAAAAAATGAAATATCAAGAATTTACGGGTAAGACGGTGGAAGAAGCCGTAGAAAACGGATTAAAGGAATTGAACGTAGCCCGTGAGAACGTCGAAATTAAGGTTCTCGAAGAAGGAAAAAAGAAATTGTTCGGTTCGATTAAAGCGCGTGTAGAAATCGCAGTAAAAGAAGAAAAGGAAGCACCCGTGGTCGAGACTACGAAAGAAACGGTTACTGAAAAGGTAACGGAAAACGGCGCTTCGGACGGTGAAAGAGCGGTAGAATTTTTGAACGGACTTTTTAAAGTATTAAAGATTGAAGAGGAAACGACGCTCGTAAGCGAAGGCGAAAAAATTGAAATTAACGTCGTATCCGAAAACACGACGGAAATTATCGGAAAACACGGCGCGACGATCGACGCGATCCAAACTCTCGCAAGCGCGGTTGCAAATACGGGTAGAGAAAAGTACGCAAGAGTGGTCGTAGACTGCGAAAACTATCGTGAAAACCGTGAAAGAACCTTGCAAAGATTGGCGGAAAACTTGGCGCAAAAATCGATCCGGTTAGGCAAAAAACTCCGTTTAGAACCCATGAACCCGTACGAAAGAAGAATTATTCACGCAACGCTTTCCGAATACGAAGGAGTAAAGACGATCAGTGAAGGAAAAGAACCTCAACGCTATATCGTGATCGTACCCGACAACGTACAAAATCCCGACGAACCTGCTATGATGGTAAGAAACGATCGTCGCAGTGGTAACGATCGTCGTTACGATAGAAACCGTTCCGACCGTGGCAGACGCGACAATCGCGGTGGAAAGGGCGGTTACAATAAAAAGCCCTACAACCGTGGATCTTCCAACGGTGGCACGACTTTGAAGAATAACGATTTCTTTGGGACGTTTTTAGGGAACAGTAACAAAAACGATTAAGTTTATAAAACGCGTATATACGTCGCAATACTTCGTCAAGCTCCGCTTTTTTCGCTCATTTACGCATAGTAAATGTTGCATCAAAAATGCTCGCTTTCCTTGTCTTGCTCGTATCTCCGCGTTTTACTCGCGTTGAAAGAGCTTTAGAAAAGGTCAAGGGAATTATTCCCTTGCATTGCAATTCGTTAGCGAAAATGAAAGAATGAAATAATACCCCCGATGCAAAATAGCATCGGGGGTTCGTTATTGTATTTAAGCGATTTGATTTTCCGTTTCTTCAATTATCTTTTTTTGTTTGTTTTTTGCGTTTTCAAAGAATTCTAAAATACGTTCGTCCCGTTCTTCTTGCGTTCTGAAAAAGAGTAATTCGCCCGTTTTCAAAGAGGGCCAACAATCAGAATAGTCGCTACGCATATACGTTTTTCCGTTTTCTTGCACGATATCGATTTTATGGATGCCGTAACGGTATTTTTCCGCTTCGGTCACTTCGATCGGGGTTTTGAATTTGGTTTGACAACAAGGACAGCTATCCACCAATCTCGTGGGATTTCCTTTCGTTTTTGCTTCGTAAATTTCGATAATATCGAAATCGTTTTCGTCGGAAAGTTTGGTCGCTTTGGTATACCAATGCGTGGCGTTCTCGTTTTTGAAAAGTAATTTTCCGTCGTCGCCGAGATAACACCGTTCGTTATTTCCTACGAACGTGAAGTCGAGCAAGTTTCTCGACACTTTCGTCGTGCCTGCGCTCACCCGTTTTTGGGTATAGTCTTCTTCGCCCATGAGATGGGGGATATGTACGTGATACCAAACTCCGTCGATCTTCAATTTCTTATTTTTAGAAGTGATAACGAAATTATAAATCGTCGTAATTATCCACGCCAAAAACGTATACAATACCGCGGAAATGATTGCGGAGATCAGGATATACAACGGTTTTTCAAGTTTACTTTCAAAGAACGGATAGGCGTATTCACTCAATACCTGTTCCACGATAAAGAACAAGGTAAACGCCAAAGCGTGGATTTTCGATACGGCGCCTGCCGTAGAATTATTTAGCTGTTTCATGGAGATCTCCTTTTCTTTTATTGCAGAATCAAGTCTTTTAAAGTTTCGTAGTTCGCGCCGTTTGAACAAAGAATCGTGCTTGGACGATTGAGTGGTAACGGATTACCGTCCCAATCGGAAGAAATTCCGCCCGATTCTTCCAAAATTAAAATTCCTGCGGCGTAGTCCCAAGGTTTAATCACCTTTTCAAAATAACCGTCTAATCTTCCTGCTGCGATATACGAAATCGCGATCGCCGTCGAGCAAATTCGACGAAGGTCTAAACAGTTTTCAAACACCCGTTGCGCGCGCGTAAACGTTTCTTGCGCTTCGCCTTTCCGCGAAGAACCTGCGCCAAATTCGATCAAAGATTTTTTCAGTTCGCGTTTAGAAACGGATAACGGGTTTTTCGCGTAATTTTCCACGCCGATTTTTAACAGTTCTTCAATCCCGTTTTCGGTCGTATAAAGATGCGCGCCTTTGCCCTTAACGGCAAAGAACAATTCGTTCGTGAACGGGTTGAACACCACGCCGAACACGACTTGATTTTCTTCTACGTAGGCAAGCGAGATCGAACTCATTTTATAATCGTATACGAGATTTGTCGTGCCGTCGATGGGATCGAGAATAAACGACTTGTTTTTCAAGGTATGATCGGATTCTTCTTCGGTCATGAACCCGACTTCGGGATAGAGTCGAAACAGTTCTTCTTTCATAAAATCGCTGATTCCCGTATCGACAGCCGTGACGAAATCGTACGGGTTGGCGTTTTTCTCTTGCGTTTTCAAATCTTTGGAAAACACGATCTTTCTTGCATCGTAAACTAGCGATACGATCTTATTATAATCCATTGAAGTTACTCCTTTTTCATTAGTATAACATATATTTTCGTCTATTTCAAGATTTTTAGCGGATGTTTCTCTCTTTCCCTTTAAAATTTTTGTAAGCATATAATATAAAGGCGCGCCCAATCCGTATACGCATAAGCTTTCACTGATAAAAATAAAGAAAGCGTTTGTAAAGTAGGCAATCGTTACCGTTTCAAAAGCGCCGACGTCTCCGCATAAAAATACGATAATATACGGAATCAAAACCGTATTGAATAACACGGGGAAAATTCCGCCGAGAACGATTTTCCAAGGGGTAGATATGCGAGTTTTACGTATTTGATAGGTACAAATTCCCGCAAACAAGGTTGCGAGCGAGCCGACGAACACGTCGTACACGAAAAAGGGAGAGAGTAAATTGGAAAGCATGCACCCGACGTAAAGGGCAGGTACGGCTTCGATAAAAAATAAGGGTAAAATACAAAGCGCCTCAGCCGGTCTAATTTGGATAGCTCCAAACGCGACGGGGGCGAAGGCGTAGGTGAGTACGGCGTACAAAGCGGCGATTACACCCGCTCTGCAAAGCCGTTTTGCAGAAATTTTTTGCATGGGAAATACCTCGGTTTTTTTATTTGGAAGTGTTTACCGAAAACCTTCCGATGAAATTATTATAACACAGTCCGTTTGAAAAGTCAACGGCTAAACGGAGCTTTTTTGTGGAGAAACCCTGTCTTTTTCATTCCAAAACCAAGTAGAGAGCGCGTCGGCGATAATTTCCGACATAGAATACACCAAATTTAGTCTTGTCGAATTAAACAAAGCGTACGTTTTGACCGACTTTTCCGCGACGATGCCCATAATCGACAAATCTCCGATCGAGCCGAGTTTCTTATTCGCGCCCGCGCCCGGTTGTAAAGGTTTATCGATAATTTTAATAAGTCCAACGTCGCCCGATTCCCCAACCGCCGCGTCGATCGCGATTACGGGGCTGTTTTTATGCGTTTCTTTTAAAAAACCACGCAAATGCCGAATCTCTTTGGCGGTGATGGGGGCGGAAAGAGTGCCGTACAAGAACAAATTTAATCCTTGCGTTTTATATTTGAGCATGGAACCGCAGACGGGGCCTAACGCGTCGCCGATTGCAAGATCGCTACCGATACAAACGACGACGGGTGGCGCGGTCTTTTTCGATATTTTTGCGCCGTTTGCATCCGATTTCAAGAATCGTTCGACCGCCATGGTGATTCCGTCCCCAGCCCGTCCGTTAAAAAGATTAAATGCGTATTCCATATCCGTTCTTCCTTTACATATATTATATAGTGAAAATTATTGCCCCAAAATTCGATTTTAAACCCGCTTTACAGTTTTTTACAAAAATATTGTTTAAAAAATAAAATAAAACCCTTGAAAAATTAGGAAGAGTGTGGTATAATAGAAGTACTTTTATGGAATAACCATAAAGAACCAAAGAAAAGATAATAAAAAAGGAGAAATAAAAATGGGAGCAGAAGTAAGCGGTGGTTTTCAAATGGCGTATATCGCGGATATCGTCGTTGTATTGTATCTTTTAATCATGGCTGTAGTGAATGCGAAAAAAGGTTTCGTCGGATGCGTGTTCGGATTGGTAGGCTCAATCGTCGCGCTCGCCGTTGCCTTCCTTTGCGCGGAAATGGTAGTGGAGGCTACGGATAATTTATTCGGATTACAGGCTCTTATTGAAAACGCTATTATGCCGAACGTACAAGGCGCAACCGTGCAGGAAGCGTTAGCAAATATGAATATACCTGAATTTTTGATCGGTATTATCGCAGAGGGACAAACGGACGTAGTTGCTGGAATTCAGGAACTTAGCCATTTCCTTACCCTTGTCGTGGCAGGCGTCGTACTCTTTATTCTTTGCAAAATCGTACTTAAAATTTTGGAAAAGATTTTCCGTTCTTTGATCGAACATATTTCCTTTATTAACGCAATCGATAAGTTGCTCGGCGCAGTGATCGGGCTTGCGCAAGGCGCGTTGACCGTGCTTTTGATTCTCGCGGCGGTTACCATGATTCCCGAAGCGGCGACGTCCGTTGGCGGATTGCTCGACCAAACTTTGTTCTTGGGTGTTCTTTACCACGAGAACCCCATCTTGCAAATCTTTTCCATGATCTTTGCAAGCTAAAAAACTCTATAAAAAAATATTATACATAAACCCTTACGGCAAATTTCCCGTAAGGGTTTTTTATTCACATTTTTGTGGAAAAGTATCAACTCTTATCCAAGTAGTATTGTATAAATTCATAAAATACTGTAAATTTATAAGATTATAGAACGATATACATACCATAAAAAACGGGTAAATGTGGATAAAAACAGGTTTTCCACATGGATTTTTCCAAAATCGTGGATAAAATTTTCAAGTTTTTCACAAAATAAGGAAAAATTTCTTAAAAACGGGAAAAAATCGGTTAAAAACGCAAAGTTTTGTGGATAAGTTGTCCACATTAAGGGTTGTGGAAGAAAATTCATTGAAGAAAAAGTGGTGGATAACCTGTCGAAATCTGTCGAAAAAAGGAAAAAAATAGGAAAAATCTCATAAACGAACGTTTACTTTTTAAGTTCTCCACAGGAAAATTGTGGACAGTATAAACGCATGATTGTTTATACGTTGCATAAACGGTGGAAAATGTGGATAACTTGAAAAAATTTAATAGTTTCTGTATTTCTATCATTTGACAAAACCGTCTTAATTGTGTTATACTACTCTCGTTTGTTTATAAATAGGAGTTTTATGGTGGAAGAAGTACAGAAAGAAGAAAACGTCGCGGAAACGGTAGAAAAAGAGAATAAGATGGGGGTTATGCCCGTCAATAAACTTTTGATTCGCATGGGAGTTCCTATGATGATTTCCATGCTCGTGCAAGCGCTTTATAATATTGTAGACAGTATTTTCGTAGCGAAACTCGGACAGGACGCGTTCAACGCGGTGTCCTTTTCCTTTCCCGTACAAAATATTTTGATTGCGATTGCGTCGGGTACGGGTGTGGGGATGAACGCGCTCATTTCCCGCGCGCTTGGTGAGAAGAACGGAGAAAAAGCAAACGGGTTTGCTATGCACGGCTTATTTTTAGCGATTTGCAGTTCCTTTTTTGTGATGTTTTTCGGGATTTTCGGCTCGGAAATATTCTTCCGTTCGCAAACGACGAACGAATCGATTATTCAAATGGGTACGGAATATACGAGTATTTGCTGTATCTTCTCGTTCGGGGTGTTGATGCAGGTAATCTTTGAACGACTTTTGCAAAGTACGGGCAAGACGACGCTCTCCATGATCACCCAAAGCGTCGGCGCGATTATCAATATCATTTTCGATCCGATTTTGATTTTCGGACTTTTGGGTTTTCCGAAAATGGGGGTAGCAGGTGCGGCGATTGCGACTGTTTTAGGACAAATCGTAGCTTGCGTGGTGGGATTGATTTTGAACGTGAAATATAACAGGGAATTGACCTTCCGTTTGAAGGGATTCCGTATCCAAGGGAGTATGATTAAGGAGATTTATCGGATTGGATTCCCGTCGATTATTATGCAGTCGATCGGATCGGTGATGACCTATATGATGAACCGTTTGCTTTCGGATATCGAACCGACGGAAACGGCGGCCGCGGTATTCGGCGCGTATTTTAAATTGCAAAGTTTCGTAATCATGCCCGTGTTTGGACTTGGCAACGCCATGACGCCCATCGTTGCGTACAACCTTGGCGCAAGAAAGAAAGCCAGACTTTTACAAACCTATCGTTTGTCCGTTGGGTACGCGGTAATCATTATGACGGTGGGGGCGATCCTGATGATCTTTGCGCCGAAACTCTTGCTGGGGCTTTTCTCCGCGACGGACGAAATGCTCGAAATGGGCGCGTCGGCGTTTAGAATTATTGCCGTGACGCTTATACTTGCAAGTGTGGGAATTATGACGAGTAACCTGTTCCAAGCCTGTGGAAAGAGCGTCTATTCCCTGCTCATGAGCCTTTGTAGACAGCTTTTAGTGCTTATTCCCCTTGCCTATTTATTTGGTTACACGATCGGTTACAAAGCGGTATGGTTTGCAATCCCCTTAGCGGAAGTGGGTTCTCTTGCCGTTGCTGTTTTTGGTTATAAGGCGTTGAAAAAGAAGGTATTATCGACGTTGTAAAAACAGTAAAACGCGTATATACTTCGCAAAAGTTCGTCGAACTTACGTTTTCCCTAGCTCGTTTACGCATAGTAAACTCCCGTCGGGAAATCCGCGTTCTCCTGCTTTTGCTCGTATCTCCGCGTTTTACTTCGGGATAACGACTTGGGGAAAATACTCGTCGCGCCTTGAACTGCTCGCATCTACGCGTTTTACCTGCGTTGAACGGCTTAGTGATAGGTTCGTCAAACTTGCGGTTTTCTCTTGCTCGTTTACGCATAGTACGGTAAGTCAAGCAATTTTAAAAAAGAATAAGTTACAAGAGAATAACAACTTAAAAAGGAGTGGGAAGTTTTCCGCTCCTTTTCGTATTTTTGGGAAGGAGTAAGGCATACTAAAAAGGAATGAGAGAAAGGGGAAGGGGCGCGATTTTGTCGATTTTAGGCGATTTTCGCAAAAAGGTGGCTTCCCTTTTGTGGTAATTTTGTGAAGCTTTGTTAAATATTTAAAAAATGCAATGGAAACACAATCGAAACGCTTGAAAATTACGCATAATTATGTTAAAATAAAACGGTAATGAAATTGGAAGAAATTTCCTAAAGGAGTAAAACTTTGAACAAAAAATCTAAAACAATACTTTGGATCGTATTGGGGCTAATCGGTTTAGCCGTCATTGCGATATTGTTTTCCGAAATCATGAATACTACGCAAACTTTGAGTTTTTCGGAATTCATGGTAAAATTGCAAGGCGGAGAAATCGTTAAAATTTACGTAGACGCGTATAATTGGACGGGGTACACCCAAAACGGCGCGAACGTTTACGAAACGGTTGCGCCCAGCATCTATTCCATGGCGGATATGTTGGCGCTCGTTGCGTATTTGAATAATTTGCCTACCCCCGTATCGATCGATTATACTTTTGCCGATCCCAACGCAGGTAGCATTTGGTCGAGCTTGTTCCCCCTTCTTGGCGTCGTCTTGGTTGCCGTGATTTTCTGGTGGATCATGCGTTCGTCGATGGGCGGAAACTCGAAAGCGATGAGCATTGGCAAGACCAAAGCGCACGTACAAAGCAATTTGAAAGTCCGTTTTGCGGACGTTGCAGGCGCGGAAGAAGAAAAGGAAGAATTGCAAGAAGTCGTTGAGTTCTTGAAAAATCCGAAAAAGTTCTCCGATCTCGGCGCAAGAATCCCCCGTGGCGTACTTTTAGTAGGCCCTCCGGGAACGGGTAAAACGTTGTTCGCAAAAGCGGTTGCGGGCGAAGCAGGCGTGCCTTTCTTCTCCGTATCCGGTTCGGATTTCGTGGAAATGTACGTCGGCGTCGGCGCGTCCCGTGTCCGCGATTTGTTCGACGTTGCGAAAAAGAACCAACCCTGTATCATCTTTATCGACGAAATTGACGCCGTAGGCCGTCGTCGTGGCGCAGGACTTGGCGGTGGTCACGACGAACGTGAACAAACCTTGAACCAAATTCTCGTCCAGATGGACGGTTTTGAAACGAACGAAGGGATTATCGTCATGGCGGCGACGAACCGTGTTGATATTCTCGATCCTGCCCTTCTTCGTCCCGGTCGTTTCGATCGACAAATTCAAGTTAATCTTCCCGACGTAAAGGGCCGTGAACAAATCTTGAAAGTGCATGCAAGAAACAAACCCCTTGCCCCCGACGTCAACTTCAAAACGGTGGCGCGGATTACGGCAGGTTTCTCGGGCGCGGATCTTGCTAACCTTTTGAACGAAGCGGCAATCCTTGCGGCGCGCGCAGGCAAGAAACTTATCGGCAATATCGAGCTTTACGACGGTATCAATAAGGTATTGATGGGCCCGCAGAAAAAGAGCCGTGTCGTCACGGAATCGGATAAGCGTTGTACCGCTTACCACGAAGCAGGTCACGCCGTACTCGCTTGTCTTTGCAAGCATTGCGATCCCGTTCACGAAGTTTCCATCATTCCTCGCGGTAGGGCGGCAGGCTATACCATGACTCGTCCCGACAATGACGACAACGACGTTTCCTACAATAAATTGGTGGATAATATTTGTATGTCGCTCGGTGGTAGAGTTGCGGAAGAATTGGTAATTCAAGACGTTACGACGGGCGCGAGCGCCGACTTGCAACACGTTTCGTCCATTGCGCGTAGAATGGTTACGCAATGGGGTATGAGCGATAAGTTGGGACTCGTTGCGTACGATTCCGATCAACCCGTGTTCATGGGTATGGAATACGGACACAGTTCTTCAAACTATTCCGAGCAAACGGCGGCGACGATCGACGAAGAAATTCGTACGCTCATTAAGACGGCGCATACGAGAGCGACCGAGCTTTTGAAAGAAAATCGCAGTATTTTGGATAATATGTCTCGCGTGCTTGTAGAAAAGGAAACCATCTACACCGAAGAAGTCGATATGCTTATGAAAGGCGCGGATTACAAAGAAGTAATTGCGTTTATGGATTCGCAAGACGGTACTCGTCGTACGAACCCGTTTGAAGCAATGACGAGATCTTCTTCTTCCGAACCTACGGTGGAAGAACCCAGCGAAACGAAAAACGACTAAAACAACGTAAAAGAACGAAGTCGCCCTACGGCGACTTCGTTTGTATAGGAGCAGGTATGAAGAGAAGGAGAGTTTGGAACGCGGTTTGCGAAGAAAGAACGGTTCGTGTTGCGCTCGTGGATACGGAAAAGAGTGTTTCGGCGTATAAGAAGGATAAATTGGCTGAACGCGCGGCGTATTTTTTGATTGACGGCGTACCCGTGTTCGCGTTGAACAAAGAAGGTACGCGTTATCGGTTGTTGGCGTCGGAAGCGGATTTTCTTGCTGCGAAGTCGGCAGGAATCACGGAAATCAAAGCCAAAGTCTACGAATTCACCGAAAAGGATGCGGAGATCTTTTCCATCTTAACAAAGCTCAAAGATCCGACGCTCGGCGCGATGGAAGAAGCGTATCTTTACGAACGGCTTTGCAAAGAATTTCATTTTAAACAGGAAGACGTGGCGTCGCTCGTTGGAAAATCCCGTCCTGCGATTGCGAATACTATGCGACTTTTAAGTTTAGAACCGGAAGTCGTGGGGTTGATTGAAAGCGGAAAACTGTCGGCAGGTCACGCGCGTACGCTCGTCAAAGTTCCCAAAGACAAACAGTTCGCGTTCGCGTCGGAAGGGATTAAGCGCGGATATTCGGTACGGGAGATGGAGCGCGCGGTTAAAGCGTTCTTGACGCCACCAGAAGTCATCAACCGAAAAAAACAGGAAGAAAAACAGGAAAAGAGCGCGGAGTTAAAGGCGTTCGTAGAGCGTATGCGAAAGGTGTATCGGACGAAAGTTTCTTTGATCGGCAACGGCTCGAAAGGTCGAATTTATATCGACTATTACAGCGCGGAAGATTTGTATCGGTTTGAAGAATTGCTTGATATCGTTGAGAAATTTGAAGATTAAGAAAAAGGGCTAACGAAAATTCGTTAGCCCAAATTTTTTGTCGTATAATGAAGTTTTTAAAATCTTCGTTCGTAAATTTCTTCCGCGATTTGATAAAAATTTTCCCTTTTTTCACAGTACATATTATACAATAAAAGAAAACTCGACTTATGTAAAGCCGAGTTTCTATCACGTTCAATTTTGTCGTATATTACTTAATTACTTTCAAAGCAAGAAGAATGGAAACGACGATTCCGCCGACAACGTAAATATCAACGATAATACCTACGATACGAAGCGCCCAGCCAACCAACGTTCCAACGGCGGGAATCCAACCGGTGAGCAAACCTGCAAAACCAATCAAAAGGGATGCTACGATTGCCGTCACGATATAAATGATAAGCGATACGAGCAAGGACTTTTGATAAGAATAAGGAAAAAGTTTCTTCAAATCCATTGTCAAGACCTCCTTTTTTAGTCTATGGATATTATACTATAATTTGTAGCTTTTGTCAATAATTCTACGGAAAAAGTTTTTTCCGTAAAAGAGTTATCTTGTTTGTTTTTGTCGAAAAACAAGATTATTCGTCTTTATTGGACGAATTTTCTTGGGGATGGAAAAAATCGGGTTCGTCCAAGCTTCGTCCTTTCGCCAACTCTTGGCGTTTTTTACAAATTATCATCAAAAGATAGAAAAGTCCTGCGGCGAACACGGCGAGAAACGCCCACGTGAATCCGAAGATTGCGCCGATTGGCAAGATTCCCGCGATACAAATTGCCGAAAGAATGGTAAAGATAATTTGAAGTTTTTTGATCATTTCCCATAAACTCCTAAAATAGTATATGACTATTTTACTCTTTTTGCTCAAAAAAGTCAAGTAAACGATCTTGCGATTGTCGAATTATTATATTAATATATATAAATATGTCGCGCGCGCGTAAATCGAACGGTTGACATTTTCAACGAAAAGAGGTATACTATAATCCGACGTTTTATAGGAGTTTCAAAAATGGAAGATTTTTAAGAATTGATATGCACGTGCATACGAAAGGGGTGAGTAAGTGTTCTTGCGTCAGCGTGGAAGAAGCGGTGGACTTGAAGATGGCGGACGGTTACGACGGTTTCGTCTTGACCAATCACTGCCAATCGTTTTACTATCCCGAACGTGAGCACGGAAAATATATCGAAAGAGTGATCGACGAATATAAACGCGCGAAAGACTACGGCATGTTGAAAGGATTTAAGGTCTTTTTGGGATTGGAAGTTTCCATTCACGATCCTTTTTATTCCGATTGGCTTTTGTACGGCGCGACGGAAGAATTTTTAAGAGATACGCCCTGTCTTTATAAGCTCAACCAACGCGAACTTTATAAAGTTTGTCAAGACGGCGGAGTGTTGCTCGTACAGGCGCACGCCTACCGTTCAAATTTGACCTATTGCGACGATATGCGCCCCGGGTATCCCGATTCGCTCGACGGGCTAGAGATCAACTGCACGCCAAGAGATTTTGATACGAGAGAAAAAATCTTGGCGACTGCGAAAGAGATGGGCAAGTTCGTCGTTTGCGGTACCGACTATCACGCGCCGGACGGTAGGGTGAAAGGGGGAACTTTTTTGCCGAGAACCCTTCGCACTGCGAAAGAAATTGCCGATTATCTTCGCAAAATAGAAAAAACGGAGTTGTTTTTTGGAAAAGAGAATATTTCCGTAAAAACGTTTTTAAAAAATTAAAAAAAGAGTGAAAAAACAGTTGACAATAAAAAGCGGATGTGGTAATATATACAGGCTGTCCGCAAGAAGAGGCAAGAATTTAGAAAAACTTGTAAAAAAATAAAAAATTTTCAAAAAAGTTTGAAAAAATGCTTGACAAAGGTAAAGGGATTGTGGTATTATAGACAAGCTCTCGCCGAGGAAGGCGGCAGTACCGAGCTGAAGCTTGGTAAAAAGCAGATTAAAAATGGAATAAGAAAGAAATGAGA
>JAFTKR010000019.1 GCA_017453165.1 Clostridia bacterium
GACAATCAAAATTGCTTTACTAAAATATTTTTTTATGTTATACTTATTATGTTGTTTGCGGTTTATTCTTATTATTTTTTCGTTAAAAATTCCTTTATTTTCTCGCACTTTTTCTCGCAAACCTGCGAGAAAACCGCTAATCTCGCATTTAAATTGAGGATTTTGGAGCGATTTTGGAGACGAGTAGGGACGATTTGGGAAGTTCTATAACTTTCTTGAAAACCGTTTGGGTGAAAGCCCACGGGGGTTCGAATCCCTTCGCCTGCGCCAAAAATACGGGTATGGTTTTCCCATATCCCGTATTTTTTTGTACACCGCTAAAGGTGAGAATCCCTTCGCCTGCGCCAAAAAAATATTCAATAAAGTCAATTTCGTGGAACTCCACGAGATAATATTTTTAACAATCCATATAATATTTTCGTGGAATAGCGATAATGAATTACACGAAGGTGATTATATGAACATAAATGATGCTATTATTAAAAGGATTGAAGAAATTTGTAAAGAAAAAAATATAAACGTATGTGGCGCAACGTTAAACGGCGGGAAATCGCCGTCTGCGATATACGATTTGATTAAAGGCAGGACAAAATGTTCTAAGGTATCCACAATAAAAGCCTTTTGCCAAGGCGCAGGGATAACTTTATCAGAATTTTTTGATAAAGACTATTTCAATGATTTTGAAGAATAACCAAAAGGAAGCCACGGGTTGTACCCGTGGCTTCCTTTTTTATGCTTAAATTTTATATATTCGTTTTAAAAATTATTTCTCGTCAATGCCGAGTTCCATACCTTCGTACATATGATCGTTCCACTTGAAGTTCTTGTAATAATTCACGTGGTAACGGTGCATTTCTTCCACCAACAACGAGAACTTACCCACCGTTTGGTGCTTGGGGAAAATATCCACGTATTCCCCTTTGTGGTAGAAGTTAAAGTAGCTGGAATCAACTTCCGTAATCAAGGTATACAAATTCTTATATTCCGCCGTAAATTCGTACGGTTCGCCGTTCTTCGTACCCTTGTAATGCAACCCCTTGTGATCAATACGGATCTTCCCTTCGCCAACGATAAAGCTCGTTTTGTTCTTGCCGACGAGTTTATATTCGTCCAACATACCAAGTTGACAATCGTCTTCAAAGAAATAATTCGGATCTTGGCGAATTTCCTTGATAATATCCATACGTTCCTGTTCCACCCAATCGTAAGGCGAAGCGGGAATCACTGCGTCTTTATACGGATGGAATTGATAATAATCGTCCATGGTCGCCCCGTTTCCACAGTTCGAACATTCAATCTTATCCCCTTCCCCTTTCATGGTGAACTCTTTCCCACACTTCGGGCATTTATAGCAGAAATCTTCCAAACGGTGACAAATCCTGCCCCTAGTTTCCCACTTGATTTTCTTTTCGGCGTTCCAAGCGTATTCGTTTCGTCTAAACTTTTCGTTAATGATATCGTCCATCTCGTCTACGGACAAACGTTCTACGTCTTCTTTGGAAAAAAGCAAGGACATGGTAGCGTGCGTTTCGCCGTAGCGTTCGTCTAAACACACTTTCGTGTTTTGCAAGTATTGTCCTTCCAAATAACAGAAATATACGGGCACCTTGAAATGCTTAAACATTTTACTCGTCCCCGGTACGATCGGTTTATTTCCACCGTAATCGCTTGCCAAGCCTTCGGGAGAGAAGGTTACGCAACCACCTGCTTTGATAACTTGACTAACGCCGTGAATCGCAACGCGGTCGGGCGCGTAGTTCTTTTTTGGAATTACTTTGTTGAGTCCGAAAATAAACGAGAATTTCTTACGATAAAATTCACTGCAACCTGCCATCATGTTCGTGATTCTGGGATAGCAAGAACCCATTACGTACAAGTGATCGATTCTCGACAAGTGATTGAAGATAACGAAACAAGGTCCGTCGCAATCGTTCACGTCGTCGATAATATGGAATTTAGGTTTATATTTTCTACCTATAATATCCACCATAATAAATTTGTAAATCCCTGCAATAATTCTAGGCGCAGGGCGATACTTTCTCTTTGCCAATTTTCTTGAAATCGTTAATTTTTCCGCCATATTTTTCTTTCGTTTCCTTTATCATAAAGTCTATATTTTTATTTTATCATTTTTTATTAAAAAAATCAACAAAATTTTTATAAGTAGTCTAAATATTTCTTCATTCCCTACTTTTAGCCTCTTTTTCGTCCATTTTTCAATAAATCTTCACACTCCGAAAACGAAATTATCGCAATTATTTGTTATAGTATAACTACGCAAGACGGGTTTTCCTTCCCCGTTTTTCGTTGGTCGAGTTATTAGGCTTGACTAAGGTTTCTAAACTATACCTCCTAAATACGGCGAGAGAGCATACCCCACAAAAGGTATGCTCTCTTGTTTTTACCATTCTTTTTCGTTTTACTGTAACGTCGCGAGCGCGGAGAGTATTTCGCTATCTTTTTCATAACTTGCCTGCGTCGTTTTCGCGCCGTCTTCAGGCAAAATGCCCCTACCGTGTATGCAATTTCCACTCTTTGGCCACACGATCCTAGCCGTCGTTAATTTGATGGCGTCCGTGTTTCCAAACCCGAACGGAAAGGTCGATTGCATGATCCCTTTACCGTACGTTCTCGCTACGCCCCCTTCTTCAATCAAACAAATATCTTCGTAGTCGATCGCGCCGTAATCGATCATACAGCCCAACAAACACTCGGACGCGGACGCCGTACCTGCATCGGCAAGAACTTTAATCTCGCTATTCTCGGAAAAATAATTCTCAAACCAACTTCCTTGAGAAGAAAAGATTTCTTTCATGCCGTTTTTATATTCCGCCACCGCGATCGTAGTTCTTCCCGAACCGCCTTTACAAAAATAGGACGCGATTTCTTGCAGGATATTCATATATCCCCCGCCGTTATCCCTTAAATCCAAGACGAGATGTTTCTTTCCGTCCGTTTTAAACCGTTCCATTACCGTTTTAAATTCCGAACTTGCCGAACCGTTGAACTGCGTCAAACGCACGTACGCGGTATCCGCGTCCAAAGCGGTAAGCGGATTATTTCCTTCCGTCGGTTGTAAGGCGTTCGTACCCGAAAAACCAAGCGAATAGGTCGAAGTACGGTAGCTTACGTAGCTTTCAACGAAAGTCTCTTTTTGTAAAGCAAGTAGGAAATCTTGCGTACCTGCCCTACGGATTTTCACAAAAAACGGTTCGTTTGTCACCCTTTCGCCAAGAAAGGCATAGAATAAATCGTAGTCGTTCGATTCCACGATTGAATTCTCGTCCACGCCGTAACCGACGACGAAATCCCCTTCTACAACACCTGCCCGTTCTGCGGGAGAATTACCCGAAACTCGACGAACGAGCATCTGCTTATTCCCAAGCCCGTCTTTCGTCAAAAAAGTAACGCCGATCCCACTCCACTGTCCCGTGGCGGAAGTTTGCATTTCCATATATTCGTCCGCCGTCATGTATTCGGAATAAGGATCTAACAAATCTTCGTTGATTGCGCTAAATAAGACGTCGTAGAACCTTTCGTCGCTGATTTCTTCGTAATAATTATTTTGAATCGCCTGTTTGATCCGTCGCAAGTCCTGCAAGCCTTCGTCGTACTGCAACGCGCTAGCGAGATACCCGCCGACGAAAATTAAAATAGCAAGCCCGACCGTACCAAGCGTTTTTAAGGTCTTTTTCCGTTTTTCTTGCTTTGGTTCTTTTGAAAAACCTTCTTGTTTTTCGTTCGTGGAAACTTGGTTCGTTTCTTCAAAATTCCCGTTATTTTCCATACTTCTCCTTTCCGCCTTACGGCGTATACGATAAAATTTTTTTGAAAAAAACGCGTTAACGTTCTAACGCGTCTTCTTTCGTAAAAAAACTATACTATCAAGGTTTTAAAAGTTTATATAAAATCATCAAAACTCGGAAGGAAACGGCGTCTGGGAACAAACGGATATTTAAACCCGTCGCCCGTTCGATTTTGTCCAACCGATACAGTAGCGTATTGCGGTGCATATACAAATTTCTCGACGTCTCGCTCACGTTCAAACTGCAACGCAAAAACTCTTCCGCCGTACCGACCATTTCTTCGTCTTCCAAAATTTCTTTAGCTTTTTCGTCCGCAAGTTCGGAAAAATACTCCGCAAGTTTGCTCTTTTGGGCGTCTTCTAACATTTTCGCAAGCATATACTCCCGATAGGTGTGTACGTTGCCCTTGTCTTCAAACACTTCCGCGTAGCGGAGCGCCGACGAAGCCTGCAAGAAGGACACAGTTGCGTCCTTTAATCCTTTGACCGTCGAACCTACCCCAACCACGACTTCGATACCCAATTCTTCATTCAAGGATTGGAACAAAAATTCCGCGTAATCGGCGGCGGATTGGTATTCGTCTTCGTCTTTTACGAACTTCACGAGCGCGCAATGGGTATCGTCCATTTTTACGACGGTATCCAAGGAATTTCCGCTGTATTGCGAAATGAGCGCAATCGCTTCTTCCATCAACTTCGGCACGGATAACACGAGCGTGAAACAAGCCGAGCTTGCCACCGAAAATTTCGTTTCAAACTTTTGCACCGACGCGCTCGTACAATCCCCCAACAGGATTTTCTTCAAATACTCGGCTTTGGAAAGGTCTGCGTCCTTTTCGGCAAAACTCTCGATATACGTAGGCAAAAGCGTCGCAAACTTTCTTGCCATCGCAACGTCGCCCGAAAGCACGCCGACGTAGCCAATCCGCTTAAAAAAGAAACGGAAAAAGGTATGCGTACCATCGTCCGTAACCCCGTCGAATTGCTTATCGCAAACGGGGATATCGTTGGGGCGAGAATTTTCTTTGTAATAGAAAAACTCTACGCCCAAATTATTCGCAATTTTTTTCGCGATTTTATCGAGTTCGTGCATTCCTTTCTCCTAAAAAAACAATTTCCAAGTATTCTCAAATTGTATTATAGCAAAGTTCAAAGAAAATTTCAAGGATTTTCCATTCCCCCAAGAAAATTTTGCGAAAATTTCCCAACTTTTATAAAAAATTTTAAAAACTTTTTCATGAAAATATAAAAAAGGTATTTTTTAGTATTGACATAGTCAAAAAAAAGTGCTATAATTGTGTATACATAAATATGTCGCATGGGAGAGAACTCCCAAACAAGCATAAAACAAAATTTTTTAGGAGATTTAGTGTTATGAGTAACAAGAACCTTGATCCCATCGTGGAAACAACCGAACAACCCGTAGAAGAAGCGGTTGAAACGACGGAAGTTGTCGAAACGGAAGTTGTTGAAACGAAAGCCGTTGAAACGACGGAAGCTGTTTGCGAAAAACCTAAAAAAGCTTGTAAATTTAGTATTTACAACCTTTTCGCAATCCTGCTTACCATTCTTCCCATCGCTTTGGCTTGCGTTATGAACGCAACCTTGTTGAACACGAAGAATCAACCGATCCAAGGCACCCTTCTTTCCGCTGTTATGAGCGCGTTTGGCATGGGCACCGTCGCAGTCTCTTCGACCGGCACGCTTGGCGAACTTTACACGTTATTGTTGTCCGCGCTTGCAGTAGTTATGATCGCAACCGTCGTTATGATGGTAATTACGTTGATCGCGCCTAAGACGGCAAACCTTCTCTCTCGCGTAATCGCTCTTGCGAATTTCTGGATTTATCTCGGTTATGCGTTATTCGTAGCATGTACCACTTATTATTGCTCTTACAACGTAAAGACGGGCACGGGCGCAATCAGCTTAGATCTCGTATCCGTTGTTCTTGCGGTAGTTTCCGCAGTAGTGCTCGTTATTCTTACGTTTAAGGCGTTGAAAGGAAAAGCGGTTGCTCCCGTAATCTCCTTCGTCCTTTCTTCCGTAATCGCGCTTTGCTACGTTGGTGGCGTCGTATTCGTTTACACGGCGGACACGATCAAGATCATGAGCCAATCTCCTTTGCACGTAGCTATGTACCTTACCATGCTCGCATTGGTTGGCGCAGTATTCACCTTCTCGTTGATCCGTTTGATTGCGCACAAATTCAAAGTGCTCGACCTTATCTGCTTCGCATTGAACGCATTGATGGCGCTTGGCGTATTCGTAGTCGGCTACTTCATCGTTGATAGAATGAAGAACTTCGCAGGTATCGTATTGGCGGCGCTCGTCGTATCCGCGATCCAAGTTGTTTTAAGCTCCATCAACTTCAAGAAAGAAGTAAAAGAAAAGAAAGAAGCTGCAAAACTTGAAGAAGTTGAAGAAGTCGTTGAAGAAACGGCAGAAGAACCCGTTGTTGAAGAAGCGGTTGAAGAAAAAGTCGTTGAAGAAACGGTTGAAGAACCCGTTGTTGAAGAAGCGGTTGAAGAAGTTCCTTACGCAGAACCCGTGGAAGAAGAAGTTGAAACGGAAAATCTTCCCGTAGTAGAAACGCCTGCTCCCGCGCCTCGCACCACGCATCGTGGCTTCGGTTCAGCTTACATGAAAGCAAAACAAGAACAACCGAAAGAAAACGTTGCTTCCTTCGATTGGTTCATCAACGTATACTTGAACGACGCTGAAAAGTTGGAATTCATGGAAATGTTCGTATTTAAAGATCGTTGCGACGTATCCAGCTTGCCTGATTACGTACCTGGCGGTAACAACTATGACTTCTTCCATAAGTTCTTCCGCGACCTTGGTAAATATAGAACGAAGGTTTCCGACGAACTTATCGAAAAGATGTATCAATACATGATCAAGAAATACTAATAACACCGTCCCTGTTTCGGTTTCCCGAAACAGGGACTTTTTATTCTCTCTATACTTTTAAAGGAACTCCCGATAGTAATTACCTATCGGGAGTTCCTTGCTTTTATTTGGTTTTTATGGTCACGACGATTTCTCCTTCGTCCGTCGTCGTTCTTCTTTCGCATACGCAATCCACGATATACAATCCCCTACCGTGTTCCGAAAACACGTCCGAACACACCGTCTTTTCTGGGGGAACGAACGCCACGCTAGACGAAACTTTCAAACGCACTTCTCCGTCCATGATTTCGACTTTTAAAAGCGCCGTTCCGTTCGTGTGCTTGAAAACGTTCCCAAGCAATTCGCTCGCCACGAGCTTACTGTCAAATATCCGTTCGTTCGCAACGTCACACTCTAATAAAAAGGCGCAAAGACGTTCTATCCCGTCTTGCATACTCTTTCGGTCTTTAATTTCGAGAATCATTCCGTCTACCCCCTTTTTATTATTTTACGTTTTAGCTTAATTTTATTTTCTTATTCCGCCAAATTTTCCTTTAACTTCACGAGCAACTTCCGTTCCAATCTGGATACGAACATTTGCGATACGCCCAGCCGTTTCGCCGTTTCGCTTTGTGACAATTCGTCCACGAACCGATATTTGACAACTTTCCTTTCCGTTTCCGTCAAGCATCCCATCGCCGATTTTAAAGCTTCTTTGGTTTCAAACGCTTCGTACTCGTCGTGATCGTCCGCAATCAAGCCGTATAAGGACTGTTCGCCGTCTTCTTCGGTTCCCGCAACGCCGTCCAAGGAAATCGTACCCACGACTTCCATAGCGCGAATGACGTTTTCTTCGGACACGCCGATGGATTCCGCAATCTCTTTCACGCTCGGTTTCACACCGTTTTTCGCCTGATATTCGTTTGAAAAATTCCGCACGAGCGAACCGATCTCACTCAATCTTCTCGGCACTTTGACGATTCTGGACTTATCCCGAAAATAGTTCTTGATCTCACCCGTAATCGTTTTCGTAATAAACGTAGAGAACTGCAGTCCAAGTTCGGGATTAAAACGGTCGATGCCACGCAAAAGCGCAAGCGACGCTACCTGTTTCAAATCGTCGTATTCCACGCCACGTCCTACGAATTTTTTCGCAAGGATATCGGCTATTTACAAATACTTTTCCGCGATTTGATTCCGAATAGCAATATCGCCCGTTTCCTTATACCGTATAAACA
>JAFTKR010000020.1 GCA_017453165.1 Clostridia bacterium
TAATAGTAATAATCGCTTCTTCTCTAAAGAAATAATTAATATCACTTGATTTTGTATCTCCTGTTATTTGACCATCAATATCAAGAGAATACGTAACAGAAGCATTGCTAATATCAAAGGAAAGTTTAGCTTTCTTTACCCATTGGCTATAAATTGTAATATTATCTTTCGTAACAATTGTATCCGCGGTAAATTCTGTTCCTTCGTCATAAGTTGCAGTGGTGTACCATTTTCCGGTAAAATAATATTCGGAAGTAGGAACGTTTTTCTGATCGTTAAGAATAGGCAATTCTGTTGTTATTGTGCCGTCTTTCTTGGCGAGAAGATTGCCTCCATTATAATTAGTATCTTTTCCAGGATTAACTATTACAGTGTACATTTCCGTTATCATTGCATACAAATGGATAGTGTCGCCGTCAACGTGTTTTACGAAATTGGTAGTTGCATCGATTACGGAAATAAGGTTAGATGTAGTGTTTAAAGAGAAAGACCAGCCGATTAATTTCAAAGTTGAAGCGGATCCTTCAGGGGGACTAGAAGGAAGATTTATAGGGTTGCTCGAAAGGTCGGAATACTTAAATTTGACGGAATCATAGATAGAATCGCTAGATGTCCCATCGTCATAAATAACGTTATAGTATAACGTATATTCTATTTCTTTCCAACCTGCGTAAACGGTTATAGATTCTCCTAATGACGTAGTAGTTTCATTATCTTCGATAGGATTTTTACATTCGGCATCCGTATACCAGCCCGTGAATTCCCAATGTGCTCTTACGGGATCGCTAGCAAAAACATTTGTAACAATTACGCTATCTTGATCATCTTCCAATAAGATAGAATAAGAACTTTCGGTTGCTCCGTCATAATTGTAATTCAGTTTAATGGTATAGAGCCTAGGGTTGGAAATAAGAGTCCAAGTCGTGCCGTCAGATTGATAAAACCCAGTTGAAAGATCGGAATCTTCGTTTATCGTTCCGCTATTATTGATATCCGCAGTTGCTTTTTCAGTAACGCTTCCGCTTTCAGTAAAAGTTCCTGAGTAAGTATTGCTAAGGTTTCCAGTACCTTCTTTACTAGTTAAAGATAAAGATTTTGTGGAGATATTTAAAATCGCTTTATTTTTCCCTGCTGTAACATATCCGCCGAAAGAGCCTGCGGTAATATTTACCGTTCCGTCAATTATAAAGCTTGCATCCGTGTTTTGCGCTGGATAATAGCTAGAGCTATAATCGCTTGTATAAAAAATTATGTTATCGGAAATATTGGCAATGGCGGATTCCGAAATTGTAAGCTTTGAACCGGGCATAAATTTGTATTGAGAATTGAGATTATAAATTCCGTTTGTTAGTGTAATGTCTATTTTCCAAGACACGGGGAAAAGAATAGCGCTCATATCAACGGTCTCGTTGATAATATTCATAAGGGAAACATTTAAAGTCAAAGAGCCCGATGTCGCACCACCGGAAATAGTAATGTAAGTTTTTCCGATAGTAGATTTATTCGGGCTTGCCGTTGTAGTGTAATCGATAATTGCCGTGGCGTTATCGGTCAAATTGATAACAGCATCGGATTTATGAAATACGGCAATATGTTCCAAATTATGTTGTGCGATATAACCGATTATGGGTGCATCGCCTTCGGTGAATAGATCTACGTATCCCATAATTTGTGCGTTGGCAGTCGTTGTTATTTGCGAGTAAATATTAGGCATATCGTAGATAGCAAACGGAGAGATTGGACCTGCTTGATATGAGCCAATGGTGTGTCTAGGACCACGGTAGTCGTATATAACGAAAGGGGCATTGATTGTTCCCGTATTATAAATGAAACTTTTATTTTTACCTTTAGAGGTTTCTTTTATAAAACCATAACAATCAATAGTACCGCTATTTTGAATATGGGAGTTTTCTCCCATATTGATTTGGGCGTAATTTCCTGAAGTATGGCCTTGGTTGCCTGATTCGGTTGCTGAGCCCAAAACACCACCGACAATAATCGTGCCTTTATTGGCTAAAGTATGACCGTCAGCAATCGATAAAAAATTTTTTAAATAAGTGGATTCTTTAGCGTCTGCAAAATCAGTTGCTTTTAATGAATTTTCTCGATTTTTATAAGTTGTGCCACTATAGGGTAAAATTAATGTTACATTTGAGAATATTTCCTCAATTTTATCTGTTATTGTTCTTGCGAGTACATTATTGCCTGTTGTACCGTCCTTGTATTGAGTTGCGTAATCAGTAATAGGTGTTACATAAATAATACCAGTATTTTTTTCGTTGGCTTTCGTTAATGCACCATCAATTGTAGTATAATGTGAACCGCCATAAGTTGCGACCGTGTTCATGGTAATACTTGTGGATACGATAGCTTGATTATATAACTTAGAATTTGTAGGGTTGAAGGTGCAAGTTGTCATTGTAGAGATAGCAGGGCTAGTTCCTGAAGTAGAGATATATGTGTCAACCGACCAAGTTCCATTAATCGAAATTCCGTTTACGGTAGCCGTACCGCCTGTGGGGGTAACGTTTTCACCATAGTAAACCGCATTACTTATCGTTGGTGCGGTTACGGTCGGCGTGATTTTTTCATAAGGGATAAGTTCGACAATTTTATCCGTTAAAACAACCCAAAGGGATGCGCCTACCGTGCAAAGCAAGGAAGTTAAAAATGCTAAAACGATTAAGATATATTTTCTGCTTTTCATTCTTTAACCCCCTTTTTATATTTGATAAGAACCGCTTAATTGCGTGTGGAAAGTGAACTTGCTTGTTGCAAGCTCTTGGCATACGGCTTTCATGGAGCTTTCTTTGATGGTAAACGAGAAATTACAAGTAATGGGAATCGCTTCCAAGTCAGGATCTTGGAATCGCTCTGTTTCAAAACGTATCGTCAAAGTTCCGTCCGTGGAAAGCGAACATAATGATGTGATAGTTGCCGTGTCAAACGTTACGTTAGTAAGATTAACTGAGTTTACGTTATTAAAAAACGTAGCGGTTGCGCCGTTTGTAGTTATTGTCGAAATCTTACAAGTAATAACGGCATACGTATAGTATTGTTTGAATAAAGAGCCGTCATTTTCTACGTACGAAGTTTCGATAAAAGGCGAATCTTCACTATTACATGTTTCGGGATAGAGTGTATAGTTCAAAGTAAAATTCGCTACGGTGCCACTGTCAACAGGTATACCATCTTGGTCGTATGAAATGAAACACCCATCTTCGGCATTATATTCAAAAAGAGTCGGATCGCCTAAGCCTACAAAATTATCCGTATGGACAACGGAATCTACGCCGACGGTTGCAGATAAATCGGGAATGGGGGAACTGGAAATTTGCCACGACGAAAACCCGACGCTTACAAGCGTCAGGGACGTCAAAAATGTCAACATTTCCATTTTCCATTTCGAAATCATGGCTTTTCTCCCAAATTTTTCCAAAGGCGTTATACTATGTATAACGTTTTTATCGCCTTTTGTCGTTTCATTATAACACGGGGGTGGGGGCTTGTCAAGTAAAAAGACAAAAATTCAACCAATTTTCACATTTATCACATACTATACTATGTCTTTTCAAAAAAACTTGTCGGTAGTCTATTGACTTTTTCACCAAAAAGTAGTATAATTTTTAGCGAAAAATTCTTACTGTTATTGCGCTCAGCTTGCTATATGGCAATCTTGTCCAAACTGTCATTGCGAGCCGTTAGGCGTGGCAATCTCATTTTTAAGTATGAAAGGAGAACGCGTTTATGGAAACGGAAAAATTTTTAGTAGAATTGGCGTCGATTGCGCAAAATAACGAATACAGGTTCGCCGATTTACGTTCCCGCCTGCCTTTGGGAATGGACGCGGACGGAAAAATTATACTGTCGGGAATACGTAGCGAAAAGGACGGAGAAACGGGCAGAATAAACGCGTTTCAGCATACCTGTGTCGTGGGAACGGCAAGAACGGAGTTTATCCGTCGCTTAATTTTAACCCTTTCCAGCGTATACGATCGCGGTCAATCCGCTTTTTTGATTCTCTCCCCCAAGCGTGAGTACGCGGAACTTTTAAAGCTCAACCGCGCGGACGTGGTTGCGCCCGTCGTATCGTCTATCGAAGACGTATGGACGTCGGTAGGGTTTGCGCGCGCGCAAGGACGGCTTCGCCGTGGGAACGGGGAAAGGGTGTTCGGACGGCTCTTTTTCGTATTGGACGGATTAGAAACCTTATCCAACGGGGGTATGGACGTATACTTGCCCTTTTTAAAAATCGCGTCGGAGTGTGGCGCGGACGTAATCACGGGGATAGATTTTAAATCGAGCGTTTTTGTCAATTCTCCCGATCAATTCGTTGGCGCGGGGAATTGTCTTATTACCGCCATGACGGAAGGGGTTGCAGGGGTGACGTACGTAAAAGAAGACGGCGGACTGACCTTGCCTTCGAGCTTTTTCTATCCGAGTGAACCGAAAGTAGCGGAAGCGGTGGTTTTCGTGGAGAAATTTTAATGATTAAAACGGACGATTATCAATTTGAACGCATACCTGCCCCGTTGATTTCTTGGTATCGCGCAAACAAACGGGATCTGCCTTGGCGGGAAAATCACGATCCCTATCGGGTTTGGGTATCGGAAATTATGCTACAGCAAACGCGCGTAGAAGCGGTAAAAGAGTATTACGTACGGTTTTTGACCGAGCTTCCCACCGTCTATGATCTTGCGAATTGCGAAGAGAGCAAGCTTTTAAAGCTTTGGGAAGGCTTGGGCTACTATTCTCGGGCGCGGAACTTACAAAAGACGGCAAAACTCGTTTGTGAAAACTACGACGGAAAATTCCCCGAAACAGTCAAAGAATTACTGAAGTTGCCTGGGATTGGGGAGTACACGGCGGGCGCGATTTCGTCGATCGCGCACTATAAAAGAACGCCTGCCATCGACGGGAACGTATTCCGCGTGATTTCCCGTTTGACGGAGAACCCGACGGATATTTCCGAGCCGAAATACCGCGCGTATTTGACGGAAAAACTGTTAGAAATTTATCCCGAAGAAGGGGTAGGCTGTAGCGATTTCACTCAAAGTTTAATGGAGCTTGGCGCGCTTATATGCAAGCCTCAATCCCCCGATTGCGGTCTTTGTCCGTTGTCTAAGATTTGTCGTAGTTTTGCGCATAAAACGCAGGAAAATTTCCCCATTTTACCCCAAAAAAAGGAGAAAAAAGTCGAAAAACTTTGCGTATTTATCTTGGAAACGCCGAACGGATTGGCGGTTCGCAAACGCGAAAACGGAGTCTTGAAAGGCATGAACGAGTTTCCGTCTTTTCCGAAAAAATCCTTTAAAGCGTGTTTGGAAGAGCTTGGGTTGTACGAATTTTCGATTATACGACATCGTAAATTTAAGCATATTTTCACGCATATCGTTTGGGAAATGGACGTATATTACGTAAAGTCGGGTTACGTGGATTTGCCTTGCTACACTCTTTCCGAACTTGAAAACCAGATCTCGCTCCCGACGGCGTTTAAGCAGTGTTTGGCGATTCTAAAGGAGTGAAAATGGGCTATAAATTAGAGTTTGAACTTGTACCCGAAGAGTGTTGGTATGCGAATTTGCGGAGCATTTTATCTCCGACTGATTGGGACGTGGTACGGCGTTACGCTTACAAGAATGCAGGGGGCAGGTGCGAGATTTGTGGCGCAAGCGGTCGTTTGGAAGCGCATGAAAAGTGGAGTTATGACGACAAGAAAGCCTTGCAAAAGCTGGAAGGCGTCGTCGCGCTTTGTCATAAGTGTCATTTAGTTAAACACATTGGTCGTACGCAACTTGTCGGGAAAGAGCCGGAAGCGATGGAACAATTTATGAAAGTCAACCGTTGCTCGCAAATGGATTATCACGACGCTCTTGCCAAGGCAAATTTGGAGTATCGCCGTCGTAACAAGATCGAAGGCTGGTCGACGGATATTTCTTGGCTGAAAGAAAAATTTAAGATAAAATAAAAGGGAAGAAAAAATCATGAAAGTATTGTTAGTAAACGGAAGTCCGCATAAAAACGGTTGCACGAACAGAGCGCTTGAAGAAGTGGCGTTCGCGCTCCAAAAACAAGGGGTTGAAACGGAGATTTTTTGGATTGGCGCGAAACCCGTATCGGGTTGTTTGGGGTGCGCTACGTGTCGTAAATTGGGGAAATGCGTCGTAGACGACGTCGTGAACGAGTTTGCGAAAAAACTTTCTGAAGCGGACGGGTTTGTGTTCGGCTCGCCCGTACATTACGCGTCGGGCGGTGGCGCGATGACGGCGTTTATGGATCGGCTTTTTTATAGCGCAAGCAAAGATCTTGCTTATAAACCTGCGGCGGCGATCGTCAGTTGTCGTCGTGGTGGCGCAAGCTCTACTTTTGATCAAATGAATAAATATTTCACCATCAACAATATGCCCGTGGTGTCGTCGAACTATTGGAATCAAGTCCACGGCAACGTAGCGTCGGAAGTCGAAAAGGACGAAGAAGGCTTACAAACCATGCGGATTTTGGGCTATAACATGGCTTGGCTCATGCGTTGTATCGAGCTTGGCAAGACGGCGGGCGTCGAGCCGGAAAAAGAGAATAAAATCAGAACGAATTTTATTCAATAAGCATACAATAATAAGAAATTACGTAGAAATTTTGATAAGGAGAAGGATATGAAAGCAGATAGAAGAAAAATTGTGTCCGTTATCGGGAATAAATCGATTGAAAAAGACGGAATCCGCTATCAACTCGCTTATGAGCTTGGGAAAGCGTTGGTGGATAACGGCTACAGAGTCCAATCGGGTGGGTTGAAAGGGGTAATGAGCGCAGTGTTAGAAGGCGCGAAAGCTTCCAAAAACTACCGCGAAGGAGATACCATTGCGCTCGTGCCGTCGTTTGATACGGAAACGGCGAACGAATACGCAGATATCGTAATTCCGACGGGGCTTGATATGATGCGTAACGCCATGGTTGCGAACGCGTACGCCGTAATCGGCGTTGGCGGTGGGGCAGGTACGCTTTGTGAGTATGCTTTTGCTTGGTCTATGAAACGGCTTATTATCGCGTTTGAAAATTCTGGCGGATGGAGCGAAAAGCTTGCTGGTACTCGTTTGGACGACACCAACCGCTATCCCAATATCCCCGAAGACCGTGTTTACGCAGTTAAGACGGCGGACGAAGCGGTGAAAATCTTGAACGAGAATATTGACCGTTACACTACTCGTCATACGAGCATTTAAGGAGCAAGCCAGCGCCTATGATGAGATTTGAGAAAATGACGAAAAAGGACTTTTGCGTGTTTTGCGTGGCGTCCGTATTCGGCGGTATGTTGGTAGGTTTTGGCGGTGTGGGGTTACTGATCTCCATGTCGTCGTTCGATGGGGCGTGGGGGAAAGTAATAGGCGCGCTCATATTCTCGCTCGCAATGTTCGTGGTTACGACGTTCGGGCTGTACTTAGTAACGGGGCTTTCTACCCGTATTTTGACCATGGGCGTCAAGAACTTATGGTCGTTGCCCGTGAGCTTATTTTTTAACGTGATCGGGATCGCGCTTTCGGCGTTACTCGTCGTATATTCGCACGTCGAAGTGGAAGTCACGGCAACCGCGCTTATGGATACCAAACTTTGCGACGACGGTTGGATTCTTCATTCTTTTTGTTCGGGGATTCTTTGCGGTACGCTCATTGGGCTTTCGGTAATTTTATCCAAATACGCAAGCAAGAAACAACTTTCCACGACGGTAGGAGTAATCTTTCCCGTGTTCGTGTTCGTATTTTGCGGATTCGACAATTCTCTCGCCAACGTATTTTATATGTTTTTGGGAGAGTCGATTACGTGGTCGCAAGTCGGCTATTGCGCGATCTCTTTGCTTGGGAACTTGATCGGCGGTGTGCTTGTGTCCGTTCTGCCTTTGATCAAGAAAAAGGACGAGCCTAAAAAATACAAATGCCCCTGTTGCGGATTTTTCACCTTTGAAAAGAAAGAACGTACGTACGATATTTGTCCCGTATGTTTCTGGGAAGACGATCCCGTCCAGTTTGCGAACCCCACTATGGAAAACGGCGCAAACCACGTTTCTCTTGCCACCGCTCGTATCAATTATAAACATTTTTCCGCTTGCGATACGGAGATGAAGAAGTATGTTCGGGGGGCGAAGAAAGACGAATTACACGGCTACGATCGGTAAAGTGTAAAACGATTGAAATACTTCGCAATACGTTGTCGAACTTGCGTTTTCCCTTGCTCGTTTACTATTTGTAAACGTCCCGTCGGGAAATCCGCGTTCTCCTTGTCTTGCTCGTATTTGAATCGTTTTACTTCGGGATAATAAACGTAGTCGATAAGTCAATTTTGCAATACGTCGTCGAACTTGCGTTTTTGCTCGGTCGCGTACGTATGAGTACGCTCGTTTCGCAAAATCCGCGTTCTCCTTGTCTTGCTCGTATTTGAATCGTTTTACTCGCGTGAACGGGCTTAGTTGATAAGTCAACGATTGGAATACTTCGTTTTTCTACTGTCATTGCGAGCATTTTCGCGGGATTGCTTCGTTTCACTCGCAATGACAATCGCGCAAATGCGTGGCAATCTCTTGTAAATGATACGTACAGGTACGCGACGAATTGCAATTCGTTGGCGAAAAAGAAAGAGAGAAAATGAAGTCAAGGGAATAAGCCTTGGCTTTTTTTGCGTAAAAATTGGGAAAAACGGCAAAACTAATAACGTGAAAGAAAGTTGTATGACGAAAAACTTACCGTTTTTAAAGGGCGCGGTTACGATTGCGACGGGAGGATTCGTGGCGAAACTTATCGGCGCGCTCTACCGTATTCCCTTAACCAACCTAATCGGCGGATACGGAATCGGGCTATATCAAATGGTCTATCCTTTTTATTGTCTTCTTTTAACCGTTTCGGCGACGGGGATTCCGTCGTCTATTGCAACGTTGGAAGCGGGGGAGCTTGCAAAAGGCGATACCGCGCGAAACGTGTTTCGCCCCGCTTTAAAACTGTTTTTGTGGATAGGGCTTGTAGGTACGATTTTGATGCTTATGCTATCTCCCGTTCTTGCGAACGCGCAGGGTGAATCGTCCTTGGTTGCAGGGTATATCGCGCTTGCGCCGAGTGTTGCGCTCGTGTCCGCAATTTCCGTTTTTCGCGGTTGGTTTCAAGGCAGAAATGAAATGCGCCCGACCGCGATTAGCGAGATTATAGAACAAGTTGTCAAGGTCGGGTTTGGACTCTTATTCGCGTACCTGTATAGGGGAAATATACAAAAGGCGGTCGTGATGCTACTCTTTGCGGTCACGATTTCCGAGTTTGTGGCGTTGCTTTTTATGGTTTTTCGCTATAAACGCGTACCTGCCCCCATCCTTTTAAAGGAAAAACTTGTAAAAGTCCCTACGAAAGAGATTTTAAAAACGAGCGTATTCGTGACGTTATCGTCGTTATTATTGCCTTTATCCAATTTAGTGGAAAGCGTGCTTTTGGTACGGCTATTGGGGGGATACGCGGAAAACGCCGTGGCACTTTACGGTTTATTTTCAGGGGGCGCGGTTACGATTATCAATCTGCCCGTATCCGTTTGTTACGGGGTTGCGGTGGCGAGTGTGCCGTCCGTTTCCAAAGACCGCGCGGAAGGGAACGAGAATACGAGAAAATCCGTTTTTCGCGCGTTGATCGTTACCCTTTTGATTAGTATTCCGTGCGCGATCGGTTTATACCTATTTGCGCCGACGGCGGTGGGGTTGATTTACCGCGCTTTATCCGCAAGTGAGAAAACAACGCTCGTACGCTTGGTGAGAGCCTTTTCTCTGTCGGCGGTCACCCTTTCGGGTTTGCAAACAGCGTCGGCGTGTTTGACCGCGCAAGGGAGAGCGAAATACGCGGTACTTTCCACGGCGCTTGGCGTGGGAGTAAAAATTTTACTCGACGTAGTGTTCGTTTCCAATCCAAAGTATTCGATTATGGGCGCGGTGTTCGCTTCCAACGCCTGTTACGCGTTCATATTTTTACTCAACTTACTTTTTAATTTTCGGGGAAATAATAGAAAATGAAAGGCGGGACGGACTTCGTCCCGTTTTTCGTTGCTTTTTTTGCGGGTTTGGTGTATAATAAATTTAAGAGCCAAGGGGGTATGCTCCTTGTTTTGGATTGCGCCTTTCGCAAATAGCGACGGAAGGCTACGCCTTAAGACGAAAGCAAAGCTTTCTATTAACGGTTCAATATATTCGCGGGGGTTCACCCCTGCACCCCACAAGGGAATAATTCCCTTGACCTTTTTAAGGGTTGTTTACAAAAACATAAATACAACGAAAGGAGAAAGAGAGATGATCACGGTCGTAGGGCTTGGCGTAGAAAAAGGGGATTTGACGGAGCGTGGCAAAAACGCGATTTTAAACGCGGTGGCGCATGGGGATAAAATCGCCGTGAGAACGGGAAAAACTCGTTCGTATGAAAGCGTTTTAGAATTGAACGTTCCGCACGTTTGCTTGGACTACGTTTACGAGAAAAGTCGTTCGTTTGAAACCTTGAATAAGAACTTGGCGAAAGCAGTGGTTGCGCTCGGCGAGAATACGGTATATTTGGTAGACGGCTCGGCGGCGGAAGATAACTCCGTCAAGGCGTTGCAAAAAAATCAACGGGGCAGGGTTGAGATTATCGGCGGTGTTTCCAAGATTAGCGCGCTTGCCGAGAAAGCGAATTTTAAGACTTGTTCGTATACGGCGGTGTCGGCGTACGAGATTTTTGACCGCGCGAAAACGGGGCTTCGACTTCCTTTGCTCGTTTACGATATGGACGATCGCGCGCTGGCAGGGGACGTGAAACTCTTGCTCGGGGATTTGTTCGGGGACGAAGTGAACGCAAGATATATTTGCGGAGGCAAAGCGAAGAAGATCGGCGTGTACGAATTGGATCGGCAAAAGGAATACGATTATTCTTCCGCAATCGCTATCGACGAAATCGAACTTTTAGAAAAAACGCGGTTCACGATGGAAGATTTGAAATTGATCATCGAACGGCTTCGCGCGCCCGACGGTTGTCCTTGGGATCGCGCGCAAACTCCGTCGTCCATCAAAATGGATGCGATTGAAGAAGCGTACGAATTAGTAGACGCTATCGATTCTGGCGACGACGATAAGGTGTTGGAAGAAACGGGGGATATTTTGTTGCAAGCGGTGTTCCACGCAGTCTTGAAAGAAGAATGCGCCGTCTTTAATTTGACGGACGTGCTTACGGGAATTTCGGAAAAACTTATTACTCGCCATACTCATATTTTTGGGAAGGACAAAGTGACGGACGAAAACGGCGCGCTTTCCGTTTGGGAACAAAATAAAATGAAAGAAAAAGGACAGGAAACGTTCGCGCAATCGGTTAACGACGTGCCGAAAGGGTTTCCTGCGGCGATGCGCGCGCAAAAGATCGGTAAACGCGCGGCGAAAGCGGGTATGGATTTCAAAGACGTGCCGTCGGCGGTTGAACGCTTGAAAGAGGAACTGTTAGAATTTATACAGGCTTACGAATCGGGGGACAAATTTGAAACGGAAAAGGAGCTGGGTGATTTGTTGTTCTCGGCGGTGAACGTTGGGAGAAAGGCGGGTTGCGATACGGAAAAAGCCTTGAAAGAGAGCGCGGATCGGTTTGCTCGTCGGTTTACGGTTGCCGAAGAATTGGCGTTGAAGGACGGAAAGACGGTTACGAAGTTTTCGGAGAAGGAATGGGACGAATATTATCTTTTGGCGAAAAATGCGTTAAAAGGGGTAGAGCATGAATAAGCCGTTGAAAATCGGGAACGTGACGACGCGTGGAAACGTGTTTTTAGCTCCCTTGGCAGGGTATACGAATTATCCGTTCCGTAAAATTTGCGCAAGGTACGGCGCAGGACTTTGCTATACGGAAATGGTGAGCGCGAAAGGCTTGAAGTACGGAAGCGAGAACACAAAAGAACTTCTCTATACCCGTCCCGACGAAGGATTGGTTGCCGTGCAAATTTTCGGGAGCGAGCCGGACGTCATGCGACTTGCCTGTGAGAGCGAAGAATTGGCCCCGTTCCCCATCGTTGATATCAATATGGGTTGTCCCGTACCGAAAATCTATAAAAACGGGGAAGGGAGCGCCCTTTTAGAAAATCCCGCTTTGGCGGAAAAAATCGTTGAAGAATGTGTAAAAAGCGGTAAAATCGTAACGGTGAAATTCCGTATCGGCGTGTCGGCGGAAAAAATCGTGACGGAAGAATTTGCAAAGCGAATGGCAGGGGCAGGTGCGAGCCTTTTGACTGTTCACGGCAGAACGAAAGATAAAATGTACGCAGGCGAAGTCAACTTTTCGGAAATTGAAAAGGCAAAAAAGGCGGTAGACGTACCCGTGATTGCGAACGGTGGCGTATTTTCCTTGCAAGACGGGAAAGAGCTTATGGAAAAAACGGGCGCGGACGGGATCATGATCGCGCGCGCATCCCTTTTCGATCCGCAGGTATTTTGCGAATTTTCAGGACGGGATCGGGGTAGCAGGTACGAGATGTTTGCAAATCAATTGTCTATGACGAGAGAAGTGTACGACGAACGATTTACCACCGTATTTATGCGGAAGATGGCGTCCTTTTACGTAAAAGGTATGCGTGGCGCGGCGGCGTTTAAAGAGCGTTTATTCAAAGCGGAAACGCCCGACGAAGTGTTGGAACTTGCCCGTCAAATTTGGACGGAGTGAACGCTTAAGACCAATATAAAAATAGCCGAAAGGCGATAAATAAGGAGATAAAATTATGAAAAGATATGCAATTTATGGCGCAGGCTCGCTCGGTACGGTGCTCGGCGCGTACATCACGAAAAATGGTGGACAGATCGATCTTATCAATCGTAACAAAGCGCACGTAGAAGCGTTAAAGAAAAACGGCGCGAAAATTACGGGAACGGTGGAAATGACCGTGCCCGTGACGGCACTTACCACCGACGAAATGACGGGAAAATACGACGTAATCTTGCTTTTGACAAAACAACTGTTGAATAAGGAAGTCGTTAGCTTTTTAAAAGACTATCTTGCCGACGACGGCGTAATCGTTACCCTGCAAAACGGTTTGCCCGAACCTGGTATTGCGGAAATCGTCGGCGCAAATCGAACGATGGGTTGCGTTGTGGAATGGGGCGCGGCGCTTGTTTCTCCCGGCGTTTGCGAATTGACGAGCGAGGTGGACAGTCTTTCTTTCCACATGGGAAAAATGGACGGGGGATCGAATGAAAAATTTGACGAAGTCAAAGCGCTCTTGGAGTTGATGTGTCCCGTCCACGAAGAAATGAATTTGATTGGCGCGCGTTGGTCGAAGCTTTTGATAAACGCTACCTTTTCGGGGCTTGGAACGGTGGTCGGCGGTGTGTTTGGCGACGTATCCGAAAGCAAGGAAGCGCGGAAAGTTGCAATCCGTTGTATGAAAGAATGTATTGACGTCGGTCGTGCTACGGGCGCGGAGTTTGCGCCTGTGCAGGGTAAAAATATCACCGCTCTATTTTACTATAAAGGCGCGTTCAAACGTGCGATTGCTACGATGCTCATTCCCATCGCTATGAAAAAACATCGTAATATCGAACCGTCCATGCTCCAAGATTTGAAGAAAAACAAGCCTTGCGAGATTGACGCAATCAATGGTGTGGTTTGTGAATGGGGGAAGAAACACGGTGTCCAAACGCCGATTAACAATCGGATCGTTGAGATTGTAAAAAAATGCGAACGGGGAGAATTAAAGCCCCAAGCAAGCAATATAAAATTGTTTGAAGATTTACTTTAAGAAAAAACGAACGGATAAAATCATTAAAAAACAGGCAAACGACCGAGAGCGTGGACGTTTGCCTGTTGAGTTTTTTGAGAGTTTTATCTTATAAATCGTTTGGATTAGGTTCAAAGGAAGGAATGGGTTTTAACTTGAACTCATTGAGCTTATTCAAGCGGTCGATTCTTGCTTTCGTTTCGTCGTCTTTGCAAACGCCTTCGCGAATGTAGGCGTCGAGCGTGGCGTAGGTGAACCCGAGTTTATCTTCGTCTGTAGAACCGCAAAGTCCGTCCGACGGAGTTTTGTCTACTAAATTTTTTGGTAAGCCTAAAAATCTACCGATTTCCAAAACTTCCCGTACCGTCAGTTTCCCTAGCGGACTGAAATCCCCTGCGGCGTCGCCGTAACGGGTGGAATACCCTACGTAGTCTTCCGAATAGTTGCAAGTATTCGCGACTCTGCCGTTAAAGGTTTGCGAAAGGGCGTAGAGTGTACTCATCCGAATCCGTGGCGGAAGATTGATTCGCGTTTGTTCGCTGGGTGTGATGCTCGAATCGGTCAATGATTTTAACACCCCGTCCACAGCGTCTTTTATATTGCAAACGAAGTGTTGAATTCCCAAAAATTCAACGAGTTGTTTCGAGTCGGCGATATCCGCCTGTTCGCCGTTGGGCATGAGCACCCCAATAACGCGGTCTTTCCCGAGCGCTTTCACGCACAGACCAGCGACGATGGACGAATCTTTCCCGCCCGAAATCCCGATCACGGCGTTACAGCCTTTACCGTTTTCGTCAAACCAATTCCGAATCCATTCTACCAAATCTTCCGTAACTTTTTTTACGTTAAACATACGAACTCCTTTCAGTAGGCGGTCCCGTCTACTTATTTTTATTATAGAGATTTCCAAAGCATTTGTCAAAGGAAACGAAAGGTTTTTTGGAAAAAATATGCAAACAAGGAATTGACAAGGGGCGCGGAAAGGAATATAATAGAATAGTAAGGAGAACACTATGGAAGTAAAAACGTACGACTTTTTCCCAAAAGAAGGGAGAGAGATCCGCGAGATCGTATTCGTGGAAGAACAAGGGTTTCAAGAAGAATTTGACGACGTGGACGACGTTGCGACGCATTTAATCGTATTTAAAGACGGTCAAGCGATCGCGACTTGTCGGTATTTTTTTAATCCTACGTTGAACGAATACTTGGTAGGGAGAATTGCGGTTTTGAAAGAATTTCGCGGAAGGGGGATCGGCGCGTTTATGTTGCGAAAAACCCGTGAAATTTTGGCGGAAAAAGGGGTACGACGAGTGTATCTACACGCGCAAAAACGGGCGCGGATCTTTTACGAAAAACAAGGGTTCGTACCGATTGGGAAAGAAGACGAAGAAGAGGGCGTGCCCCATCTTTGGATGAAAATAGAGTGGTAAAGGAGTATAAACTATGAACGAAGTATTTCAAAATATGCTTACGCGGGTGAGCGTGAAAAAATATAAACCCGACGAAGTGAAAAGGGAATGGATAGAAAAAATCGTAGAAGCGGGGATCGCCGCGCCGTCGGGGCGAAATTGGCAAGCGCCGATCGTGCTTGCAATCACCAACAAGACTTGGCGGGACAAACTCTCTCAAATCAACGCGAAGATTATGGGTATGTCGGACGGTTTCGATCCGTTCTACGGCGCGCCCGTTGTGCTTGTCGTGTTGGCGGACAAATCGAGAAACACCTACCTTTACGACGGAAGTTTGGTCATGGAGAATATGTTGTTAGCCACTCATTCGTTAGGTCTTGGCGGATGCTGGATTCACCGCGCGAAAGAAACGTTTGAAACGGAAGAAGGCAAAGCCCTTTTGAAATCGATTGGGCTTGAGGGCGACTACGAAGGGATTGGGAATTGCGTGATCGGTTATCCCGACGGCGAATTGCCGAACGTGAAACCCCGCGTAAAAAATCGCATATACTATATAGACTAAAACTACGATTCACGGAAGAAGAAAAAAGAAATGCAGGGGGCAGGTATGCGAGTTGGCGTATCGACGGCGTCGCTCTTCGATCGAAAAAACAACGAAGACGCGTTACCGTGTTTAAATGAATTAGGGATCAAGACGGCGGAAGTATTTTTGACGTCTTTTTCCGAATACGGCGAATCGTTCGGGAAACTGCTTGCATCAAGAAAGGGAGAATTATCCGTTCATTCCATTCACGATTTAAACTCACAATTCGAGCCACAACTATTCAGTACCCACGAACGTGTAAAACAAGACGCGTTCTATTGGCTGAAAAAGGTGATGGAAGCCGGTCGGGAATTGGGCGCGAGTTGTTACACTTTCCACGGCACGGCTCGTTATAAAAAGGCGTCGCGTTCGGGAAAGCTCGATAACTTTCCGTTGATGGGAAAAGCGTTTTCAGAAATTTACGAAACTTGCGCCGACTACGGGCTGAAACTTTGTTTGGAAAACGTGGAATGGGCGACCTACAATCGCCTTGGCGTATTTAAAGAAATGAAAAAGTACGCGCCGAGTTTAGGCGGAGTGTTGGATATCAAGCAAGCCCGCATATCAGGCTACGATTATCGGGATTACCTTTCGGAGATGGGGGAAAGTATCACCCACGTCCACCTTTCCGATATCGACGAAAAGGGTAAAATTTGTCTGCCCGGTCGGGGGATTTTCCCGTTTAAAGAACTTTTAAAACGACTTAAAGACGTCGGTTTCGACGGTCCTTTGCTTATCGAAGTCTATAAAGACGACTACCAAACTGTCCAAGAGCTGAAAGAGTCTGCCGATTATCTAAACGAACTCTTATATTCGTTAAAATAAAATAATTGAGTTTTCTACAAATATTTTTTATTTTTTCGCAAAAACTGTTGACAAACTGCATTTCATATGCTATTATATAAATAGGATTTAATCCTAATAATAAAAAAATCAAGGGAGAATAAAAATATGGAAGTTAGAATTTATCAATGTGAAAAATGCAAGAAGGTAATCGTATCGAAAGACGAATTGAAGTTAGACGGTTGGGTAGAGCTTCAAGCGGGGGTGACGGACGCGTCGAAGGAAAAGCACGTACCCGTGGTTGCGACGAAGTGTGGTAAGGTACGCGTTTCGGTGGGGAGCGTTGGGCATCCCATGACCGCGGAGCATTGGATTGAATGGGTATTGCTCGTGACCGATCAAGGTTATCAATTCAAAGAGTTGACCGTTGACGGCGCGCCGGAAGTATCGTTCGGACTTGCAACGGGCGAAAAGGTGGTAGCGGTATACGCGTACTGCAACTTGCACGGGCTTTGGAAAGCGTAAAAAATTTATTAAATAACGGCAAATAGGGACTAAAGGTTTGAAAAGGAGAGATTATGATCGAAAAAGAAGCGATGTATAAATTAACGTACGGGTTATTCGTATTGACGACGAAGGGAGAGAAAGACAACGGTTGTATCGTAAACACGGTAGCTATGTTGACGGACAATCCCAAGCGCGTGACGGTATTCGTGAACAAGGCGAATTATACGGAAGAAGTAATGCGAAAGACGGGGTTATTTAACGCGTGCGTTTTGACGGAGAGCGCGCCCTTTGAAGTGTTCCAAAAATTTGGGTTTCAAAGCGGTAGAGACGTAGACAAGACGTCGGGGGAAAGCTATCCGAGAACGTCGAACGGTCTAATCTATATCCCCGAGAACGTAAACGCGGTAATATCGGGTAAAGTCGTAGATGCGTTGGACTACGGCACGCATACGTTGTTCGTTGCGGAAGTTACGGAAGCGGTAAAGCTTTCCGACGAAAAGAGCGCGACGTACGAATATTATCAACAAAATATTAAATCCAAACCCCAAACGGCGGAAAAGCCGACGGACGGCAAGGAAAAATGGGTATGCACGGTTTGCGGTTACGAACACGAAGGGGAGCTTCCCGAAGACTTTATTTGTCCTTGGTGCAATCACCCTGCGGAAGATTTCGAACGGGTGAGCTAAATAAATCGTTAAAAATCAATAAAGAAGTTAGCAAAAGAATACTCGCGTAACGTTGGTTGCACGGGTATTTTTTTGTATTATTGTCTTATATTATTGTAAAGGAATAGGTCTGAAATTTGGGAATTTTCCATTTTCTTAACAATCCGTATTGACAATTTCACTATTTTTTAGTATAATAGAATTGGAAAAGTGTCCTTAAGGCGCAATACGGACAAAGCTCGTTTATCGCTTTTAAGCGAAAATGCAAGGGAACAAAGAAAAATTAAGGAGAAAGGTATGGAACACGTAGAACAAATGGGCGCGCGCTGTAAGCTGTGCGGTGGACAGTTGAAAGTCTCCGTCGAACACGCGACGCACAAAGAATACGTTTGCGAGTATTGTAAAGTTCGCTTTAAAGGGGAAGTCGTCACTTCCTTCGCCGATTACCGCGACGAACTCAATAAATATCTCGGTTTTATCGATGGAACGGTAGAGCCGAATTTTGACGCGCTCGAAAAGGATTTGGAAGATTTACGCGCTCGCTTTCCTTACTATACGTCTAACGATCCGCAATACTTCTTGGCGGAAGCCGTCGTTTCGACGAAGAATTTCAAGGACCGTTACCGTGCTACGAAAAAACTTTGCAAGAATGCAAACCGCCTTTATAAAACGTCGGAACAACTTTTGGAAAAGTCGGAAGAAACGGCTCTCGACGGAAAAGGGATGCTACTCAAAGAACGCTATCTTGAATGGCGTGAATCCGCCAAGATGCCGAAGTGGGCGAAAATCGCTATGATTTCCGTGGCGACTTGCTTCGTCGTAGGAACTCCGCTTCTTGCGCATTTCGGGGAACGGACGATCGCGTGCGACGAAACGGGGGTTTCCGTATACTTGGAGTCGGGGGATTATAATTTATTTGATAAATGGTTCGTAAAATTGGACGCGAACGAACTCACCGAAGACGCGGTAGAGTACGAAGCGACGACGAAACTTTTGAAAAACGAAAGTGAAAAATTCAAAGTTTACGATATTAACGTCCTTTCGGGCGCGAACAAAATCCAGCCCGACGACAAGGTACAGGTCACTATCCCCGTGCCCGAAGATTATTATTTCAGGAACGTGGTAGTTTATTACATAGCCGACGACGGGAGTTGTCATCTCATTGAATCGGAGAACGTCGAAGCCACCCATTCGGTCACGTTTGAAGTCGAACATTTCAGTTTGTACGCTATTGCGGAAAGACCGTATATCGTGACTTTTGAAACGAATTGCGACGACACGGTATCGACCGAACAAGTGCTTTGGGGGGATTTGATCGAAGAACCTGCGCCCATTCAAAAAACGGGTTATACGTTCATGGGTTGGTACGACGGCGAAACGCGTTGGAATTTCTCGACGGGCATCGTTGGCAGGGACGTGCATCTCACCGCAAAATGGCAAATCAATACCTATAAAATCTCTTACGATCCCAACGGCGGTAGTGTGGAGAACGACGAACAGTTCGTCACCTACGCTACGAATTTTACACTTGAAACGCCGACGAGAACGGGTTACGAGTTCTTGGGTTGGTTGGACGAGAACGACGCGCCGTTCGTAGCGGGGAAATGGACGGGGCTTAGCGACGTCGCTTTGACGGCGTCATGGCGGGCGTACGATTATAAGATTTCGTATAAAGCAAACGGCGGTACGGGCGAGATGTCCGATTCCGCATATCAATACGACGAAGAAAAACCGCTTGCAAAGAACTCGTTTGAAAGAACGGGATACACGTTCTTGGGTTGGAGTAAAACGCAAACGGCTACGACTGCGGAATACGCGGACGAAAAAACGGTCAAAAATTTGACGACGGCAGACGAAGATACCATCACGCTCTACGCGATTTGGCGAGCGCATACGTATACGATCAAGTACGAAGCAAACGGCGGTACGGGCGAGATCCTCGACACGTCGCTTTTCTACGACGAATCGAAAATTTTACCGAAGAACGTATTTGAAAGAACGGGGTATACTTTCTTGGGTTGGAGTCAAACGCAAACGGCAACGACTGCGGAATATACCGACGAACAACAAATCAAGAACTTGACGACGGTGGACGAAGATACCATCACGCTCTACGCGATTTGGCGAGCGCATACTTACAAGGTCGCCTATAACGCAAACGGCGGTACGGGAAGTAAATCGTCGCAAACGCATACGTACGGTGTATCGAAAACTCTGTATATGAATAACGGTACTTTTACGAGAACGGGTTACACGTTTGCAGGTTGGAGCAGAAATGCGACGGCGCAAACGGCAGAGTTTGGGCAAGCCGAAAGCGTGAAGAATTTGACGGCGGAAGACGGGGCGACCGTTACGCTCTACGTCGTATGGAAAGCGAATACGTACACGATTTCGTATAAGGCGAACGGCGGTACGGGTACGACGGGGGAAAGTTTACACACCTACGACGTCGAAAAACAACTCACGAAAAATTCGTTCGCGAGAACGGGCTACACGTTTATGGGTTGGAGTAGAACGCATAATTCGGTATTCGCTACGTACACGGACGAACAAAAAGTCATGAATTTATCGTCGGGGAACGGGGACACGCTTACCCTGTACGCGATTTGGAGCGCAAATAAATATACCTTACATTACGATCCCAACGGCGGAACGTGTCAAACGGAACAAACGGTTATTTACGACCAAGCTTGCGTATTGGAAATGCCGATTAGAACGGGTTACACCTTCTTAGGCTGGTTTGATAAAGAGAATCAACCGTTTATAAACGGTACTTGGAAAACGACTTCAAACGTCTATCTCAAAGCGGAATGGACGAAGAATACTTATACGATTCGCTACGACGCCAATAGCGGTGACGGTAGCATGAACGCAACTTCGCATACCTACGACGAATCGAAGTTGCTTTCGGAGAATAAATTCGTGAAAACGGGTTACACGTTTATGGGTTGGACGACGTCGCCCAATTCTCAAACGGTCGTGTATACCGATAAGCAGGAAATCAAGAACTTGACGAGCGAAAATAACGCTACGGTGACCTTGTACGCCGTATGGAGCGCGAATACGTATACCGTTTATTACAACGGCAACGGCGGAGAAGTCATTCCGTCCCAAGCCGTTACGTACGATCAAGACTACGTGTTGGAAACGCCGATCAAGACGGGTTACCACGCCGTTTGGCGGGACGAACAGGGTAACGTTTTCACGAGCGGTAATTGGAAACTGACGACAAACGTGCGCTTGACGGCAGAATGGACGGCGAACGCCTATAAAATCACGTACAACGCGGACGGGGGCGTAGGCGAGATGTCTTCGACGACGGCAACGTACGATAAGGAAACCACGCTTGCCGAAAACGTCTTTACGAAAGGTGGATATACCTTTAAGGGTTGGAACGTAGCGCCGAGCTTGCAAACGGTGGAATACGCCGACAAGGCGAAAGTCAAGAATTTGACGAGTGAACAAGACGGCGAATTTATTCTCTACGCGGTATGGATTCCGATCGAGTACACCGTTTCTTACGACGCAAACGGCGGTGACGGGGAAATGGCAAGCACGACGACGCCTTTTAAGGAAGAATTTACTTTGCAAAAGACGCCGTTTACGAAAACGGGTTATACGTTTATGGGTTGGAGTACGACTCGAAACGGCGAAAAAGTATTTGAAGACGGCGGGATCGCGGTAATCGATACGCCCGATCCGAGCAATTCGGCTACCTTATACGCGGTATGGAAACCGAACGAGTATACTTTGAATTACAATTTGAATACAAGTTCTATCTTAAAAACGCCGACTTGCGCGAAAACGGAGTTTACCGTTACGTTTATGACGACCGCCACGTTGGACGTACCGACGGCGGACTACTACGCCTTTAACGGTTGGAGCGTAGGGGACGTACAAATCACGGACGGAACGGGTAAAATTTTACCGAACGTACCCAATTATACGGACGCGAACGGGAATTGGATTTACGCCGACAACGTAACGCTTACGGCGAAGTGGAGTCAAACGTACGCCGATTATACCTATATCAATACGCGCGCAGGGCTTGCAGGAATGGCGACGAGTGGAAAATATATGCTCATTGAAAATATCGACCTTTCCGCTTCCGCTTGGACGGCGATTGGGAGTTTCTCGGGGATTTTAGACGGCGACAATCACACGATTAACGGTTTGAAATCGTCGAAAGCTTTGGCGAACGGTGAATTGTACGGACTCATAAAAACGCTTACGGGCACGGTAAAGAATATTGCGTTTACGAACGTTGCGATTGCGACGACGGGCGCGGACGATAGGGAAAATTTACGGGTTGGAACGGTTTGCGGTTACGCGAACGGCGCGACGATCGAAAACGTAACCGTTTCGGGTAGCGTGAAGATGACGGGTGTTAAGGACGGATATACCCACGTCGGCGGGATTTGCGGTATGGCGCAATCGGCAAAGATTACCGACTGCACGAATAACGCAAGCGTGTACGCGTCGAAAGGTTCGGCGAACGCAGGCGGTATCGCGGGCAGAGCAAAAGCGTCGGTGTTTACGCGTTGTACGAACACGGGCGCGGTGCAAGCGAAATATACGGTATTTGCAGGGAACGCGCGCTCGGCAGGGATTTGCCCGTATGCGGAAAGTTCAGAGTTTTACAGTTGTAAAAATAGCGGTACGATTTCTTCCACAACTTCGTCTTGGGGTGGTTCGACTCCTGAATATAATATCGCGAATAGTTAATTAAACGATAATTGCAAACATTACCGCGCTTGTCATTACGAGCGAAGCGCGGTAATCCCGCGAAATCGTAAAATTTCAAAAACAATGAATATGATAAAAAAATATTTGGCAATTTTGCTGGTGTCTTTAATTTGTAGTTTATGCGTTGGATGTGGTAATATTAAGCCAAACCCTTCTGATGGAGAGCAATACGTATTTCCAACAAAAGAAAATATAGTTGATGATAGGCAGTATTATACGGGTATTGACGAAATCCGATTCCCCAATCAACTTTGGAGTGTCACTGTTTGTGAAAGAGCAACTCAATACGATCGGCAAGACCAAGGAGCGCAGGCTTACTTTTTACAAAGTGTGGATTATAACGGTGCTCCGACCTACGTCTTTGCTTTTGTGGGGATCCCCCCTACGGCAACAAAAGATAACCCCGTTCCAGGCGTTGTACTTGTTCACGGCGGGGATGGCACCGCTTTCCCAGACTGGGTGAAAATGTGGAATGATAAAGGATATGCCGCTATTGCCATTGATACTGAGGGCAGAATTCCCACTGCGGGCGCAAGTTTGAGCTCCGTTTCAAACTTTTCTTTTGAAAGTGTAAAACATCATGCCCCAAACAACGCAAGCTATAGCGATTACGCAAAGCCTGTCAACGAACAATTCCTTTATCACGCGATAGCAGGTACTATTGTAGCCAACACGTTTCTGTCGTCTTTTGAACAAGTGGATAGTAATAAAATAGGGCTTACGGGCATTTCTTGGGGTGGTGTAATAGCAACGAACGTATCCGCTTACGACGATCGTTTTGCCTTCGTTGCGCCTGTGTACGGCGCCGTCGCAATGACGGGTACGTCGGGGATTTTCGGTACGCTCTATAACACTTATCCAAGATGTTCTTTTCTATGGGATAACGTCGAGATTTTGCGTAATTGTCGTACGCCCATGCTTTTTGTTAACTGGGAGAGAGATCCTTTTTTCACGGTTGATGCCACCGCAAAATGCGCGAGCACTGCCATGTATGCGCGAATGATTTTGATTCCAGAATTAAATCATGGACACTACCAAGGCGCAAACGTTCAAGAAATATTTACTTTTGCCAATAAAGTGTTGCAAAATGGGAATAAATGAAAATTTAAACGTTTTTTATGAAAATTTTATCCTAACCAAAAAGAATGAGTCCCGCACTGTACGGAACTCATTCGCGATTTTAATCTTTATTTGTCTACTTTTTTGGGGACTTTAAATTTCGTTCGTTTTTATATCGTTTTAAAAAATTTCTATGGGGAAGAACGGTAATACTATCGTTCTTCTTTTATATATCGTTCTATTTTTATTCTAATTCTTCGACGAAACTCTTAATGCGAGCCAAGCCGTCGCGGATATCGTCTTCGCCTAACGCATAGGAAAGACGAATACAATCGGGCGCGCCGAAAGAAATTCCGGGTACGGTCGCTACCTTTTTCGATTCCAAAAGTACGTCCGCAAACGAAACGGAATCGGTGATCGTTTTTCCTTGATATTTCTTGCCGTACAAATCCCCAACGACCATCATTACGTAGAACGCGCCGTCCGGTTCTACCGCGCTTACGCCGTCAATTTCGGAAATGAACTTTAAAAGCATTTTACGGCGAAGATCAAAGGTGTGGACCATCGCGTCTACTTCCGCTTTGGGGGAGTTTAACGCTTCCATCGTCGCGTATTGGGCGATCGAGCAAGCGTTGCTCGTAGCGTGGCTTTGGAAAGAGTCGATGGCTTTCGCTACGTCTTTGGGCGCGGCAAGATACCCGATTCTCCAACCCGTCATGGCGTACGTTTTCGATACGCCGTTGACCGTGATTGTCAAGTCTTTCATCTTTTCGCTTACGCTTGCAATCGAGAAAGGCTTTACGCCGTTATAGCAAAGTTTTTCGTAAATTTCGTCGGAAAGCACGAAAATTTCGTGTTCTTCGCAAACTTTCGCAATCTCTCTCACTTCGTCTTCGGTATACACCGCGCCCGTCGGATTGGACGGGGAATTGAAGATGAGCATTTTCGTTTTGGAGGTGATGGCGTTTTCCAAGTCCTTTGCAGTGAACTTGAACTTGTTTTCCTTTTTCCCTTCGATATATTTCGGTACGCCACCGCAGACTTTTACGACTTCGGGATAGGTCAACCAATAAGGCGCGGGAATAATCACTTCGTCGCCGTCTTCCAAAATAGCGTAGCAAGCGTTGAAGATAGAATGTTTCGCGCCGTTCGATACGATAATTTGGCTGGGTTCGTAGTCCAAGTTATTATCCGTTTTAAACTTTTCACAAATCGCCTTTCTCAAAGGCAACAAACCGCTCGACGGGGTGTATTTGGTCTTACCCTGATCAAGCGCGGTTTTCGCCGCGTCGATAATATGCCCGGGGGTATTGAAATCGGGTTCGCCTACGCCGAACGAAACGACGTTCTCGCCCGCTTCTTTCATCGCCTTTGCCTTTGCGGAGATCGCAAGGGTGAGCGACGGCGAAATCGACGAAATTTTCGTGGAAATCCTATTCTTCATAACTTTTCTCCTGTATTCTTTGTTTAATCGCTCTCTATTGTACCTTGTTTTAAAAAATAATGCAACCCTTTTTATAAGCTTTTCAAAAGAATTATCGAAAATTTTATAAAATACGGTAAAATTGATTTGTTTTTTCGATTGGTTACGTTTCCTTTTTTTGATATAAGCAGGGGGAAAGGGGGATTTTGCATAAAAATAAAAAAAATTTTGGATTTTATAAAAAAATTTTTGTCAAAAGTCTTGAAATTCGTTGAAAAATTTGGTAGAATAGTATAAACCCGAAGAAAAGAATTCGGTCTTCAAAAATTCAATATAAAAATCGGGAGGATTTTAATATGATTAAAGTAATTTACGGTTCCAAAGGCACGGGTAAGACGAAGATGTTGATCGACGCGGCGAACGCGGCGGTTGAAAAGGCGAAAGGCCATCTCATTTTCATTACCGATACGAAACGGGGGATGTATGATTTGGAACGAGACGTTCGCTTTATTGACGTAAGTGATTACGACATAGCAGGCGAATCCGCGCTTTGCGGTTTCGTGAAAGGTGTTATCGCGGGCAACCACGACAACGAGTACGTATATATCGACGGCGTCGTTCGTATTGCTGGCAAACCCGCAAACGAACTTGCAGCGTTCTTCTATATGCTTGAAAAAGTTTCCGTAACGAACAATCTTACCATTACGGTTTCCATTTCCGCGGCAAAAGAAGAATTGCCTGATTTCATTACGAAGTATCTTTAATCTTTGTAATACGCGAAATAGCGTGACGAACAAGTCGGGCGTTTTTTCGCTCGGCTTGTTTTATTTTTATTGTCATAGTATAATAAACCGTGGGCGAAATTCGTACCGCGGGAATAAAAACGAGTAGGTGAAATATGTATTTTATTAGTACGCGAAGTGGCGAATGTGTGACGGGCGCGGAAGCGATCGTAAAAGGGCTTGCGAGTGACGGCGGATTGTTCGTGCCTGAAAAGTTCCCTGAGATTACGAGAGACGAACTAAATAAAATGGCGGAGATGAACTACCCCGAACGCGCGGCATTCGTGCTTAATAAGTATTTGGACGATTTGGGGGAAGACTTCTTAAAAGAAGCTTGTGAAAAGGCGTACTCCACTTTTGAAGGGGACGATCCTGCTCCCCTTGTTCGCGTGAACGAAGGCTTGTATATTCTCGAACTTTACCACGGCCCGACGTGCGCCTTTAAGGATATGGCGTTGACCGTTCTTCCCTATCTTTTAAAACGTAGTTTGGAAGTGACGGGTAGTAAAGACGACGTACTTATTCTCGCCGCAACGAGCGGTGATACGGGCAAAGCGGCTTTGGAAGGGTTTAAGAACGTAAAAGGCACGAAAGTAGCGGTATTCTTCCCCGACGAAGGGGTGGCGAAAATGCAACGCTTGCAAATGTGCACTCAAAGCGGAAACAACGTATACGTGGCGGCGGTAAAGGGAAATTTTGACGACTGTCAACGCGCGGTCAAGAACCTGTTTGCCGACGAAGCGTTCAACGCAGGGTTGAAAGAAAAAGGGGTTTGCCTTTCCAGCGCGAATTCCATTAATTTCGGTCGTCTTGCTCCGCAAATCGCGTACTATTTCTCGGCGTATATCGACCTTGTGACGTCCGAGCAAATCGAAGTCGGCGACGAAATCGATTTCGCCGTACCGACGGGAAATTTCGGGGATATCTTGGCAGGTTGGTACGCAAAACAAATGGGCTTACCCGTAAGACGGTTGATTTGCGCGTCGAACAGAAACCGCGTTCTTGCAGACTTCTTTACGACGGGTTCGTACAACGTAAAACGTAATTTCTTCCGTACCATGTCCCCGTCTATGGACATTTTGATTTCGTCGAACTTGGAGCGTTTGCTCTTTGAAATGAGCGGTAGAAAGGCGGACGTTATCAAAACGCGGATGGAAAATCTCGCGAAGAACGGGGAATATTCGATCACGCAAACCGAACTTCAAAAAATCAAGCAAGATTTCTACGGCGGATACGCCACGGAAGACGATACCGTTGAAGCAATGTACGATATTTTTGAAGAATACGGATACGCGATGGACACGCACACGGGCGTCGCAGTTGCCGTTTCAAACGTATATAAAGAAAAGGAAGTGGACGAAAAGGACGACACACCGCTAATCGTACTTTCCACGGCGAACCCGTACAAATTCCCGCAAGACGTATTGTACGCTCTTTCGGGGAACGACGTCAAGGACAGTTTCAAAGGGGTAAAGCGTTTGAATTTATTGACGGCAATGAAACCGCCGAAAGCGCTTACGGAGCTTCGGTACAAGCCGTTGCGGTTTAAGACGACGCTCCCGAACGATTTAAAGAAGATGAGCGCGTCGGTCTTGGATTTCGTGGACGGAAACATCGTTCCCGAACCTGCAAGCGAAAAGTAAATAGAATCGATTTTTTATCCAAATTTTGTTAATTCGGTGATAAAATCCGTTATTTCTTGTGAATAGCGGATTTTTTGTTTGCCTTTTACATTTTCAAGTGTTATAATAATATAGTGAAGGGTTATACTCTAAAAAGCTACGTTTTTACGAACGGCTAAAAATAAAGCATAGCCTTTTAGAAAAAGGCAAACAATAAGGGAGAAGGTATGTTCGGGTACGTTCGGGCGGATTTTCCGTATTTATTTATCAAAGACGACGTTCTATATAAAGCGATGTATTGCGGAGTTTGTAAAGGGATTGGGGAAACCTGCGGGCATTGCGCGCGAATGGGGCTTTCCTACGACGTGACCTTCCTTTCCGTACTTCTTCATAATATTTTAGGAATCGACGTCAAAATTGAAAAGGGGCATTGCTTAACCCACCGCATCCGCAAAAAACCGATGGCGGAAGTGGACGAGTTGACGAGAAAGCTCGGCGCAGTCAATACCGAACTCGTCTACTATAAATATACCGACGATATACAAGACGGAGATAGGGGACGCGGAAAACGGTTGTGGTTTGTATCTGGGCATAAAAAGGTCTTGAAAAAATATCCCGAAATCAACCAAATTATCGCGAAGAATTTGGCGGAACAGGAAAAGACGGAAAAATCGGGTACGGAGAGCGTCGATCGGGCGGCGGACGCAACTGCGACCATGCTTGCCGAACTTTCCGATTATCTTTTGGAAGATAAGAAAACGGAACACACACGCGCGCTCTTTTACGCGTTGGGGAAATGGATTTACCTGATAGACGCGCTCGACGATTACGATAAAGACAAGAAAAAAGGCGCGTACAATCCCTTTCTTTTGAGCTATCATTCGGCGAACAAAAAAGAGCTTATCAAAGAACACGGTCAGGACGTAGAGTTTATTTTCCACACCTTGTTCTACTCAATTCGAGAGAACGCATCGAAAATCAAATTCCATTTTAATCGGGATTTAACGGATAACGTATTGCTTCGCGGATTGCCTGCCATGACCAAACGGATTGCGTCGGGGCTTTCCTGTAAAGGCTACGGAAAAATGTAAGAAGAAAGTTAAGGAGTGAGTATGAAAGAATACTATAAAATTCTCGGCGTGCCGGAAACGGCGTCGGACGAACAAATTCGCGAAGCGTATTATCGCTTAAAAGGCAAGTATATGGAAGACCGTTGGCAGGACGGCGAAGCGGGCAACGAAGCCGCAAAAATGCTCAATAAGCTCGAAACGGCGTATAACGAAATCCGCGCTTCGAGAGAACAAAAGGCGCAAAACACCGAAGGACAAAGCGCGTTTGAAAAGGTTTCCGCTTGTTTGAAGAACGGAGATTTATCGGAAGCTCAACGGCTTTTGGACGATTTCAACGAACGTAGCGCCGAATGGCACTATTTGCAAGCGGTCGTTTTCTATAAAAAGAATTGGGAAAACGAGAGCAGAAAACAACTGGAAATCGCTATGCAAATGGATCCTACGAACGTCAAATATCGCGAAGAGTATAATAAGCTTAAAGCAAAAACGGACTATAAGAACACTGAGAATCCGTATAATAAGCAGGGGGATCGCCAAAATCCCTATTCTTCCGAACCGCAAGGTCAACACGGCTCTTACGAAGATCCGCAAATGGGCGGAAACGCGTGTTCGGAATGTATTTCCTGTTGCTATACCTATCTTTGCGTGGACTGTTTGTTCTCGCTTTGTTGTGGTTGTCGGTAAGTAGAGTATGAAGAAGTTTACGGCGTATGAAATCGCTTTGTCCGCGCTCTCCTGCGCGTTTTGCGTTCTATTTTTAACGCTTGGCGCGTACGTGGAGATCTTGCGGTTTACGGGCTATCTTTTTGCCAGCGCGTCGCTTCTTTTACCGCTTGCCAAAAAGAGTTATAAAGGGTACGTACTAGCGTACATAGGAAGCTCGGTGCTTGGATTTATTTTCGTAGGGGGCAGGTTTTTCGAACTGTTGCCATTCGTGATGTTCTTTGGGTTGCATCCGCTTGTAAACGAACTGCAACTTCGGACGAAACTCAATACCTGGGTGGCTTGTTTTCTCAAAGCGTTGTGGTTTGACGGGACTATGTACGTGATTTGGCGGTTTTTGTTCGGAATGGAATCCACGTTCCCGATTGTCGATCGGTATATTCTTCCGATTATATTGATTTTGGGTACGGGGTTCTTCGTCTTTTACGATTATACGTTGTATAAAGCGCGTGGCGCAGTCAACGAAATCGCTTGTCGGTTTATGAAGTAAGGATAAAATCTCAAACGGAACTTGGGAGTAAGGAGTATGGAAAAAAACGAGATTGTTTGCGCCGTCACGGAAGGGATCGGCTCGAACGGAGAAGGAATTATCAGGCACGAAGGGGTTACGTTTTTCGTGCCTGCTTGTTTACCGGGCGAAAAAGTTCGGTTTAAAATTTTAAAAATCAAAGACAATATCGGGTATGGGAAACTCGAAGAAGTCTTAACGCCTGCGGAAGAACGGGCAAGACCGAAATGTTCGGCGTATATGCGTTGCGGGGGGTGTCGTTTGCAACACGTGGAGTATTCCACGCAACTGAAAATCAAAACGACTTTGGTGCAAGACTGTTTACGGAAAATTGGCGGAATCGAATGGAACGTGCCTTTGACCGTCAAAAGCGATTTTCCCTACGGGTATCGGAATAAGCTTCAGCTCCCCGTCGGCGTTGATAAAAACGGCGAGAACGCCATTGGGTTTTACGCCGAAAGAAGTCATAGAATCGTACCGATTGACGAATGCGCGATTCACCCCGATTGGGCGGAAAAACTGATCGCGATCATGAAAGCGTATATGCGGGAATGTCGCATACCTGGGTATGACGAAATGACGAAAACGGGTTTGCTCCGTCATATCGTCGCAAGAGAGATTGCAGGGAATTTTATCTTCACGCTCGTCGTCGTAAAGAAAGGTATACAAGGATTGGACCGTCTGATTTCGTTGTTAAAAGGAAAATTCCAATCGTTCAGTTTATTTTTGAATTTTAACGATAAGGACACGAACGTAATTTTTGGGGAGAAATTCGAGCTTGTCTACGGCAGTCCGGTTTTTGAAAGCGTAGAACAGGGCATCCGCTATGAAGCAGGCCCTCTTACCTTTTTGCAGGTGAATGAAAACGTCAGAACGAAACTTTACCAATCGGCGGTGAAGTCGGTTACGGGCGAAGGTGACGAAGTGGTAATCGACGCCTATTCGGGTGGCGGACTTTTGACGGCGATGCTCGCTAAAAAAGCGAAACGGGTGTACGGGATCGAGCTGGAAAAGGAAGCGGTCGCGTGCGCGGATAGCTTGAAAAAGAAAAATAAACTTTCAAATATGACGAATATCTGCGGATACGTAGAAGCGAATTTGAGCGAAGTTATGGAAAAAGAAAAGGGCGAAAAACTTCGTTTAATCCTTGATCCGCCTAGGGCAGGTATTGCGCGAAGCGTATTAAAAGCGATTATTGAGAGTGGAATTCCGAAACTCACGATTATTAGTTGTAATCCGTCCACGTTAGCGAGAGATTTAGGGATTTTGACGGGAAATTTAGTAGAAAAGGACGGCAGTTTAGTAAAAGGCGTAGGCGACGGTGCTTACGAGATCGTATCCGTCCAGCCGTATGATATGTTCCCCCAAACAAAGCACGTGGAGACTCTAGTTTTGCTATGTCGAAAATAAGCAATATTTAATAGTTTTTAATTCATTTTTTGTCGTTTTTGAGAATATATCTAAAATAAAGTAACGAGATAAACGTTTTTTAGGCATAAAGCCAAAGTGATTAAGAATTTAATCTCGTGTGTTTAGATATGTGTCGAATTACGGATATATTTATAACATTAAGCAAGAGCTCGTTCGTTCGGGTTCTTGCTTTTTAAACGAAATGAAGCAATCTATTTAGAAAAAATGCAAATATTTACAAAAATTCTCAATAGAGTGTTGACTTTTACTAAATTTTGGGCTATAATAATAGCAAGAAAAAATGGGAGTCCTTTATGGAGATTAAACGGGATTTATATCTAAACAAATTAATTCAGCATAAGAAAAACGGTATGGTTAAAATCATTACCGGCGTAAGACGTTCGGGAAAGTCGTATTTGTTGTTTAGGTTATTTCGGGATTATTTATTTGAAAATAGTGTAAACGAAAATCATATTATTTCGCTTGCCTTAGATGATTTCGGGAATAAAAAGTTGCAAAATCCCGATGAATTATATAATTACGTAAAGAGTAGAATTTTGGACAAGGAAGATTATTATATCTTGCTTGACGAAATACAACTCGTTCCTGAATTTGAAAGCGTTATAAACGGATTTTTGCATATTCCTAATGCGGATATTTACGTTACGGGTAGTAATTCAAAGTTTTTATCAAGTGATATCATAACTGAGTTTCGTGGACGTGGAGATGAAATAAGAGTATACCCGTTGAACTTTTCGGAATTTTATTCCGTTTACGGTGGAGATTTTGATAAAGCGTGGCTTATGTACTGTAATTACGGTGGTATGCCGTTATGCCTTTCAATGGAAACGGTAGCGGATAAAGCGAAGTATTTAAAAAACTTATTCAAGACGACGTATTTGGCAGATATTATAAACCGCAACAATTTGCGTGGGAATGCGGAGATTAACGAATTAACGGACGTATTGGCGTCATCGATTGGTTCGCATACCAATCCGTTAAAATTATCCAATACTTTTGCAAGTACGAAAAACGTAAAACTGTCCGCAAATACCATTTCCACGTATCTCGATTACTTGCAAGACGCTTTTTTGGTGGAAAAAGCGGTTCGGTATGATATAAAAGGAAAAAAATATATCAATACGCCTGCAAAATATTATTTTGTGGATTTGGGACTTAGAAATGCTAGACTGTCTTTCCGTCAGCAAGAATATACGCATATTATAGAGAACGTAATCTATAATGAATTGCGATTGCGTGGGTATTCCGTTGACGTGGGTGTTGTAGAAAACGTTAAGAAAGAAAACGGGGTATTGGTAAGAAAAAAATTAGAAGTGGATTTTGTCGTGAATCTTGGAAATCGTAGATATTATATCCAATCGGCTTATAACATTCCTTCGGAAGAAAAAATGGCGCAAGAACAAGCGTCGTTGCTTTCTATCAACGATGCGTTTAGAAAGATTATTATCGTAAATCAACCGATTATGAGTGGTTATAACGAACAAGGGATATTGATGTTATCCTTGCAAGACTTTTTAATGGATCCTGAAAAAGTTTTGAACTTTTAGTAAATGTTTCGGCGAGGGACGGACATACATTCTGCAACGCAGGATATATATTCTATGCTCTTTGTTTTATGGCAATATATTGAAAGGGACTACAAAATGAAAAATAAATCTTTTTCTATTCCAATAGGTATGGTAATCAAAAAGTTTTATTGCCACAAGTGTGGCGAAAGATTAACGAAAAGAGCGAATACAAGAACAGTAAAACCTGGGGAGTCGGACTATAAAAAATATAACAAAATCAGTCGTAGAACCTATATGATTGGCGACGTAGAAGTGACGGAGTATGATTTTCAATGTCCTTCCTGTGGGAATATTATCGGCTATGACGAACAATGTCTTGTTAGAAAGATTCAAAAGCGACTTCGTAAAAACATACTTTCTAAAGATGAAATTTTAGCCATAGGTCACTGGGAGAAATAAAATGCAAGAGCAGGATTTTATCGTAGCGCATGAATATTCTATCAACCACAAGGAAAGCTTGCAAAACGATTCGATTTGCGGTTGTTTTTATTGCTTGAAAATTTTTGCGCCGACGGAAATTACCGAATGGCTAAAAGATAAAAAGGGTACGGCAATATGCCCCTATTGCGGGATTGA
>JAFTKR010000021.1 GCA_017453165.1 Clostridia bacterium
AAATACTCACTCTTTTTTGGATTTGATTAACACTCTTTCTTCCCTTTCAAAATTTCGTTTTCGGCGCGAAGTCGTTCGTTTTCTTCCTTTAACGCTTTGGTCAGCTTATCGTATAAATGGTTGATTTCATTCTCTAACCTGCGCTGTAAAAAATCCCGTTCCGTCGGACGTTTTTCGCTTTGGACTCTACGCCCCCTTGCAAGCAGTTTTTCTCTCTCTTCCACCGGAATATCCAGCTCCCCTGCAAGCGCCTTTAAGCGTTCCGGTTGCTTTTTGAGTACGTTGCGGTACTTGTTTTGCAAGCGGAGCATGAGTTTGTCGTCCCCTTTCGCCAAGTTGCAAATCGCGCGACGCACGCTCAACCCTTTACTCTTTTCCCGTAAAATACTTTTGAGCGTTTCGTTCGTTTCGTCTTCGGTAAATTCTCGGATCTTTTCTACGCGGAGTTTGCTCCCGTCAAGAAGTTTGACGATCCGTTCGTCCCCCTTTTCGTTCTTCATTAAGGAATAGTAATAATTGCGTACGCTACCGCGCGCCCTACCGTGCATTTCGCCGTAGCTTGCAAACAGCCACGTCAGCGTTTTCCCTTCTTCCTTTCCGCGTTTGATGTACTCGACGAGCCGTTTCGCCTCTTCTTCCGTATAGCCGTTAATTTTATTCATGACTTTTTCTCCCTTTGCGACGCGGATTTTTCCGTTCGACTTAAAGTTTGAAAAAATTATTACCGTATTTTCTCCCGTTTATACATTTTTTCCAAAGTTTTTTGAATATATTACGTTATGAGAGTTTATTTTTTGTCTTCCAAACCCTGTATACTCACACTCAACGGCGCGTATTTCGGCTTGACCGATTCCTTTGAACGGTTTGCAGAAATCTCCCCCAAAGATAATTTATTCGCGCAATTCACCCCCGAGGACGGTTTACCTATCCGATTTTTCGTCAACGAATCCATTCGTTTCCACCCCCCGAAGCGTTGCGAAATCTATCTTTTAAAAGACGGGCTTGCCATCTACGCGAAAGACTTTCCAACGACGGATATGACGCTTCGCGCGATCGCGCAACAACGGGACGGGGATACGCTCGTCACCGTCTTTCGACAAGGCGAAACGCAGGTGTCGATTGAAAGCCCAAAAGGATTTTTTATCTCCCCCTTGCCCAGCCTTTTCGATCCTTGCGAAATTCAGTTCCACGGCGAATTTATCCTGCTCTCGTCCACCGACGCTATCGCGCTATTTACCCGTAGCGGGAAACGGCTTTTACAGGAACGGGTAAAAGAGTTTACGCTCGAAAACGGGAAACTCACCGCCACCCTGCCCCTATCCGACAGGCTTTGCCGTACGGCGAAATGCGTTTGGGAACTGACGGAAGAAAGCGTAAAACAAACCAACTTTTCCATTTGCCAACAAACCAAGTTTTCGATGCCGTTCGGCAATGAAAAAGCGGAGCTTGAACCCCCGACGACGGAAAATATTCGGGAAGAACTATTGCCCTACGCCTTTTTTGAAAGCGTACTGATCGGCGCGAATTATGCGGAACTGCTTTCTGAAAGTTTACGCGAAAAAGCCCAATCCTTAAAAGAATTTTTAGGGGATTTTGAAAGCGTAGTTTTGACCGAACGCGTGAAGGTCTGCGGACTCGTTCGGAAAAAAGCCGATCGATTATTTGAAGTAGACGAATATCGCGTAGAAGTCGAAAACGGGAAAATCACCGATATCGTGAAAGAATAGGCTTAGAGATCGCCACGCTTCATTTCACTTCGCTCGCAATGACAGTAGGAGTCAAGCATTTCTGCGTAGGTCATTGCGAACGTAGTGTGGCAATCTCGCGAAAATGCTTACAATGATAAACTCTACCAAGCATACGAACGCCCCGTTTTGCGAAAGTTCGCAAAACGGGGCGTAGTTTTTATTCTCGAATAATCAAATTTGCCGTGGCTTTGTTCGTTGCGATCGGGATATCGTACACAACGGCGATACGAAGTAAGGCTTTAACGTCGGGATCGTGCGGTTGCATTTGCAACGGATCCCAGAAAAAAACCACTTTGTCTATTTGCTTTTCGCTCATCTTTGCGCCGATCTGCAAATCTCCACCCATAGGTCCTGAAAGATAGCCTTTCACGTCCAACCCCGTCGCTTCCGATACGAGCTTTGCCGTCGTACCCGTTCCGCAAAGGTTATAGTTCGCCAAAATTTCTTTGTGCGCCAACGCCCAATTTACGATATCGTGCTTTTTGTTATCGTGCGCAATCAGCGCAATCGTCTTTTGTTTCTTTCTCATTTTTTTACTCTCCAATTCACTTTTGTTCGAGATTATTATACTACTTAAATATTCTTTTGTCAAATGAAAAACGGACGGGTAAAAACCCGTCCGTCCAAAAATTCAATTTTTGTCTACTTCGCGAATTAGTGCGTAAGCAAGAACATAAGCAAGAACAAACCAGCGATAACCGTCGTGATGATGTCCGTCGTCTTGTTTTCCTTGAACAACTTGCCCAAGCAAAGACGAATTGCAACGTCTGCTACCAAACCGATACCGATACCGTAGGAAATGCTGTACGTCATAACCGTGATCGCGATCGTAGCGAATGCGGGAACTGCCGTTTCAACGTTGAGCCAATCTACCTTCGTTACGCAGTTCATCATGAGAACGCCTACGTAGATAAGAGCCGCCGCCGTAGCGCAGTTAGGAATAAGGCTCCCCAAAGGCGAGAAGAACATTGCAATGAAGAAGCAAATCGCCGTAACCATAGACGTAAGACCGGTCTTACCGCCTACCGCAATACCTGCGGAAGATTCAACGAACGTCGTAACCGTGGACGTACCGCAAACTGCGCCCGCGCAGGTTGCAACTGCGTCTGCAAGCATAGCCTTGTTAAGGTTGGGAACGTCGCCGTTTTCGTCAAGCAAGTTACCACGAGAGCAAGCGCCGAAAAGCGTACCAAGCGTATCGAACATATCTACCATGCAGAACGCGAACGCGCCCGTCAAAAGGGTAAGGATCAAATCGAACGCGTTGTTACCCATACCAAGATAACCGCTAAAATCAAAACCTTTCGTGAATACGGAGAAGAAACCGTGTTCGAAGAAATCGCCGAACGCCGCGAACGGGTTTTGAATGGTGATACCCTTGAACATTTCGGTGAACGTGATACTACCAAGCAACGCGCCAAGAGCCGCTACAACGTAGTAAAGAACGGTCGTACCAAGGATCCCCCAAAGTACCGCGCCCTTTACTTCTTTCTTTTGAAGAACCGTGATCGCAAGAACGCCTGCGAACGTAGCGAATACCGTGAATACGGTGGAAAGCTTCGCGCCGTTCAAAAGGTTCATCGAAACTAACGTAACCAACGTAGCGCCTTCATCTACTACGATACCTGCGTTTTGCAAACCGATAAACGCGATGAAGAGACCGATACCTGCGGGGATCGCAACTTTAACGCTATCGGGGATTGCTCTAAAGATCTTTTCTCTCAAACCGGTAACCGTCAAAAGAAGGAAGATAATACCGTCGAGCAAGATGAAAAGCAAGCCGTTCGCATACGTCATACCGTTGAAGCCTGCGCCACAAACCGTGAATACGAAGAATGCGTTCAAGCCCATACCGGAAGCTTGCGCTAAGGGAAGTTTTGCGAGCAAGCCGATAAGTACCGTACCGATTACCGCGGAAATAGCCGTCGCGATATATACCGTGTTGTACATTTCCGTAGCCGAAGGGTTACCGGGCGCGCCACCAAGAGCTTGGAACATCTCTGCGTTTACAAACAAAATGTAAACCATTGCCATGAACGTCGTAACGCCTGCGATCGCTTCGGTCTTAACGTTCGTTTTGTTTTCGCCAAGTTTAAACGTCTTTTCGAGCCATGCTTCGCATTTGCCCCACGTTTCCTTGACTGTGTCTTTGAAGTTAGCCATAAAAACACTCCTAAAAAAATTTTTATTAATAAAACGGTTTCCCCGTCCTATCCAAAGTTATTCGTATTCGTTTGGGCGCAGTAATCCCTTTCCCCAATTTTTGAATACAATCATATTTTAATACTTTTGAAAGGCTTTGTCAATTGTTTTTCGCAAAATTTTCACTCTTTCTTCATAAAAGACCAAAAACCGACCGTTTCCCCTGTCGAATTTTCCTTTTTTTACCATAATTACAAGGGATAATTCCTTGACCTATACTTTTCCATCTCTCTTTTTTGACAACGAACTCCTGCTTGTACGTATCATTTGCTTTTTTTAGATTGCCACACTTCGCTTACGCTCGTTCGCAATGACAGGGAATAGTCGCATTTCCGCGTTTGTCATTGCGGAAAACGCTTGCGTTTTCTTTGGCGTGTTCTTCGCCAAGCCTTGTAGGCGTGGCAATCTCGCGGAAATGCTTGGCAAAAAAAAACGGCGTTCCCTTGTCGAAAACGCCGTTTTATCATATTCTTATTTTTTCCAAACCACGTCGCAACCCACTTGCCAGTACTCCGCCCAATCACTCGGTTTTTCTTTCACGCTTACGTAGATTTTTAACTTTCCGCCAATATTAGGATCAAACGCTCTTTCGCCAATACGGGTTACCCCCTTTGGAATCTTAACGCTCGTTAATCCCGAGTCTGCAAAAGCCCTAGATTTTATTTCGCTTACGCTAGTCGGAAGTTTTACACTTTTTAATTTTAAACAAAGGCAAAACGCGCCTTCGCCAATCGTATGCAATCCGTTTGGAAATACGATACGCGTCAACGAATCACAAATGTAAAACGCTTCTTTTCCAAGCGTTCTTATACACTTGGGCAAAATTACGCTTTTTAAGCCCGTATATGCAAACGCTTTTTCTTCAATACTCGAAACGCTGGACGGGAGCTTGATACTCGTTAATTTTCCTTGACTTTCAAAGGCAGACGCGCCAATTACCCAAACGCCTTTGGGAATTACGCTCTTTTGACAACCCGAAACAAGCTTTTTCGTTGCTTTCTCAATCAAACAGTTCCCTTCGGCGTAATAGGTTTCGTTGTCCTTGGCTACGCTAATACTTTCAAGTTCGATACAGAATCTAAACGCGCCGGGCAAAATACTCGTTACGCTACTTGGAATGGTAATACTTTTTATCTTCGACCCGAAAAAGGCGTTTTCCGCAATTTCTTCCACGCCGTCGGGAATTACGCTCGTTTCGCACCCGAAAATCAGTCGTTTCGTCGCTTTTTCTATAATACAATTGCCTTCCGAATAATAGGTTTTGTTTCCTTGCTCTACCGTAACGCTCGTTAAAGGCGTACTCGCAAAGCAACTCTCTTTGATCGTATGAACCGAACTTGGAATGGTGATGCTTGTCAATGCGGTAGATGAAAACGCATCCTTTCCTATACTCCCCAATCCCGACGACAGTTTTACGTTTTTCAATCCACTCCTACTAAACGCGTGCTCCTTGATCCAATAAACGTTTTTCGGGATTTCAATATTCGTTAATCCAATACAACCACAAAAGGCTTCTTCATAAATATCTTCTAAACTTTCGGGGAGATTAATTCCCGTCAATTCGCTATTTGCAAACGCGCGTTTATGGATATATCTTACGCCGTCGGGCAACGTAACTTTCTTGATGCCTTTTGCGTTCTCAAACGCTTTTTCTCCGATACTGAGCACCCCGCTCGGCACGACGACGTTTCCGCCCTTACCTTTATACTTTTTAAGCATTCCACTTCCAATCTCAAATTCTTCGTTATTGAGCGTGAAATCATTCCACAAATCTCCAAACGAAAAATTTAGTGCCGTCGTTTCTTTGGGTTCTACGACGGGGACTTGCGGTGCTTGCGTGGGGGCAGGTACGGATTCTTCCGCCACGGGCGCAACCATAGTAGGCGCGATTTCCGTTTGTTCTTCTTCTACCTTTCTGCCTAAATATTCGCCTACCTGTTCCGCCACTTCGTCCACCGAAGTCCGCCATTGGAGCGTACCGAAAAACTCTTTGATTTCCTTATCCGTTGCCGACGTCTTTACGTTGTCGATACGGTATTGGACACGGGGCATTTTGTATTTGTCGGGGAGTTTATCGTAACAACTTCTATATTCTAAATGATTTTCTAAGTCTTTTTGCTTGATATAGGGGATCTCGCGTTTGAAAGCGTCGCAATCGTACCGACGGGAATGTTTCGACGACACGAACACGAAAACCTTACAATGGTCCATCGCCGTTTCAAGCGCCTTTTCGTAGTTTTCCACCGACTTTGCGCCCTGTTGCAAATTCCGCATGGCGACGAAACATTCAATCCCTTGCGCTTCCAAACATTCCACGAGTTCGTTGACCTGTTTCACGTCTTTGCTCGAATACGCGACGAACACTTCGCGCGGTTTGGTCAAAACGTAAATTCCGCTTTCGAGCTTTTCCGCTTCCCGTTCGATTCTCGTCATAATTTCCCCGTACTTGGTGGTGTCCGTTTCCTTATACGCGCGCTCTACGAGCAAATTGAGCGAAGTCAGATATTCGATTTTTAAAGATTTGATCGTAAATTCGATCACGTCTTCTACGTACAGCTCTTGTTTCCGAACGTCGATTTTATCCAAAAATTCTCGAACAAGACGGGGATCGTCCGACTCGTCGTTCATAAGCTCGTAAAAGTTCGCGCTAAAATCGTCGGGATTGAGTTTTTTCATTTCCCGACAAATTTTCACGATCGCTTTGCTATTTACGTACTTTTCACGCGCTTTTTCAAAAAGTCCGCGTCGGAGATTGGCAAGCGTTCTCTCCCGTTCCTGTACGAACGTTTCTTGCAAGCCGTCGCCAACGACGAGTTCCAGAGAATTTTTGAGCTCCGCATACGCCCGTTCCAAGGTATCGTCCGCGAGCAACGTGCGACAATAGGCGCACTCGAAATTATCGCCGTGTTTTTTCAATTCGCCACCACAACGCGGACAACTTAATACTTTCATAACCGCTCCTTATCTTTCTAAATTATTCTATCATTCATATTATACTAATTTTCGTAGGCTTTGTCAACGATTGAAATAAGAAAAACCGCAAGGCAGGTACGCCTTACGGTCATTTTCGTTAAGTTTTTAACTTATTTCTTCATTTGCGCAACTTGCTTTGCAACTTCTTCGCTCAAGTCTTCGTTCTTCTTTTCAAGACCTTCGCCCATTACGTACAATACGAAACGGTTGATTTGCGCGTTGCCTTCTTTCAATACGTCCGCCATCGTCTTGCTGTCGTCTCTGAAATACGACAACTTAACAAGACAGTTTTCTTCGTAGAACTTCTTGATTCTACCCATAACCATCTTTTCAGCGATTGCTTCGGGTTTACCTTCGTTCATCGCTTGTTGTTTCAAGATGTTCTTTTCCTTTTCAAGGGTTTCGGTGGGAACGTCTTTTTCCGTAAGGTATGCGGGCTTGGAGAACGCCGCTTGCAACGCTACTTCGTGCGCTGCCTTTTCGCTTGCTTGAGTCGCTTCGCCTGCCATGTCGATCAATACGCCGATCTTACCGCCCATGTGGATATATTGCGCGTAGTAGCCGTCCGTTTCGTAACGGGTGAATCTTCTAATCGCGATCTTTTCACCGATAACGGCGATTTGGCTCTTCAAATATTCTTCTACGTTTGCAGCGCCTTCAAACGGGCTAGCAAGCAAACCTTCTACGTCTGCAGGGTTTTCCTTTACGATTACTTTCGCAATTTCCGTTGCGATTGCCGTGAAGCTGTCGTTCTTTGCTACGAAGTCGGATTCGCAGTTGATTTCCAACAATACGCCGACTTTGCCTTCGATATAGCACGCTACGATACCTTCCGCTGCGATACGACCTGCTTTCTTCGCTGCCTTTGCAATCCCTCTTTCACGAAGAAGGTCTGCCGCTTTGTCCATATCGCCGTCGGTATCTACCAACGCTTTCTTACAGTCCATCATGCCTGCGCCCGTCTTTTCGCGGAGCGCCATTACGTCTTTTGCCGTGAATGCCATAATTATTTCTCCTTATTATTATATTGTATAGTGGGACTACTTCCCACCGCTATGTTTTTAACTTACGCGTTTTCTTCCGTTGCTACGACTTCTTCGATATCGGTAGCAGGAGCTTCTTCTACGACGGGAGCAACCAATGCTTCTTCGCCTTGGTTCGCTTCGATAACCGCGTTCGCCATTACGCTTGCGATCAACTTAATCGCGCGGATTGCGTCGTCGTTACCAGGGATTACGTAGTCCACTTCGTCGGGATCGCAGTTGGTATCGGTGATTGCTACGATCTTAATACCAAGCTTCTTCGCTTCTTTGATCGCGATGTCTTCGTTGTGGGGATCGACTACGAACATAACGCCGGGCATAGACTTCATGGTCTTGATACCGCCAAGGTTCGCTTGCAACTTGCCCATTTCCTTCTTCAAAAGCATAACTTCTTTCTTGGGCAACGCTTCAAAATCGCCGTTTGCTTCCATTGCTTCAAGCTTTTCAAGTCTTTCCACTCTGGATCTCATCGTCTTGAAGTTGGTCAAGCAACCGCCGAGCCAACGGGAATTTACGTAATATTGACCGCATCTTTCCGCTTCTTCTTTGATTGCTTCTTGCGCTTGTTTCTTCGTACCAACGAAGAGTACCGTCTTGCCTTCTTTTACGCTTTCGCAAACGAACTTATACGCTTCTTCGATCAAGTTCGCCGTAAGTTGCAAGTCGATAATGTGAATATCGTTTCTTGCCGCGAAGATGTACTTCTTCATTTTGGGATTCCACTTTCTCGTCTGATGACCAAAGTGAACGCCTGCTTCTAAAAGCTGTTTCATAGTAATAACTGCCATAATTCAAACCTCCGTTTTTCCTCCTCGTATTGCGTTGGCTCGCAACTTATCCGCATTAAAAGATTTTACGGACACGGATTGCGCACAATGATCGAGTGTGAATTTTTAGCTTTATCATTTTATCATAATCGCACGACGATTGCAACTCATTTTACTACGTAATTTTAGTTTTTTTTGGAAATTTTCGGCTTTTTTGCGGTTTTTAATAAATTTTTTTGCGAAAACTGCCGATTTCGGGCATTTGCCTTATCGCAAACATTTCCGCGGGATTGCCACACTTCGCTTACGCTCGTTCGCAATGACATACGCGGAAGTGCGACTATTCTCTGTCATTGCGGAAAACGCTTGCGTTTTCTTTGGCGCGCCCTTCGCCAAGCCCTGTAGGCGTGGCAATCTCTTAAATCCTTACAAAAGTTTCCAGCGTTTGCCCGTGGGATCGCATTGCGCCCAACCGTCCTTTTCAAGCGAACGCAATAAAGCCATAAACCAATATTGCTGACGGAAAGACTCCGCGCCTACGTAGTCACCCCAATTAAATCCGCAACGCAAAAACAGCTCCGAATAATACAGCCCCGTACCGTTCCGACTACATTCTACCTTCGATTTCATGTACTCGTACACGTACCCCCTAGATTGCTTTCGGATCTTTTCGCCGACTTCCCGTACTTTTAACCCTGCAAACTCGGAAATATCTACCTTTGCTTCCGCACCTGCTACCGTCAAACGCCATTTTTTCGTCGTTTTATCCTGCCCAATCACTTTGTCTTTTTCAAGGTCTTTTAAACACGCCAAGAACCAATACTCTTGATCGCTTTCAGGCGCGTCCGCGTACCGCCCCCAATTGAATCCGCAGGCGTCGAAAATCGCCGTTTGCGCTAACCCCTGCCCCTTTACGCCACAATCGGGATAGATTTGCATAAACCGCAACACGACTCTTTTCGTTTGCTCTAACAGTATCATTCGGGATTTTGTCGGCGGTTCTACCTTTTTCGGCTCGTTACTTGCCGTCTTCGTCGGTTTTGCTTTCGGCGGTTCTTTTACCGTCGGTTTCAAAGCGGGTTTGGAAATAGGTATTGCAGGTGGCGTAGGAGTAAGATTCGTTTTCGGCGTCGTTTTGGGAATCGGCGGAACTTCTTTTATCGGCGCGACGGGCGCGATTAAAGAATACCCCAACAATTTTTCCATCGCGTTCAGGCATTTTTCCAAGTTTTCAATGAGCTCTTTCGCCGTTCCTACGGTTAAGTTTTTATGACCGTGGATAATATCGTTGCAGTCTTGACGAATCAAGTGCATATAGGTAATCGTCCAGCGTTCAAAATAGTCGGAAAAACGGGAATCTCGGAGCGCTTCGTTCAAGTTAAAATCCGAGCGTCCGTTTGCCGACGTCCACGCGGGGATCTGCCCCAATTTTTCCTGCCAAAACAATTTTACGGCAAACTCCAAGGAAGACCGAATACTGACGGCGAAAGCCTGCGCGTTCTCGATCTTCATTTCTTGCACCGATTGAAAATTCTTCTTTATCGAATTGATTAAGTCGATTTTATTCATCTTCTCTCCTTAATTTTCAGTAATTTTTGGGTTATTTTTTAACGCCAAATCCGCCGAACAACGGCTTATATCCCCAAACGACGGGACAATCTCCCGTATCAAAATTATAAGCAGGTTTATCCTTTTCCTTAATTTCCGCATAAATTTTCAAAGACGAACACTTTAAAAAGGCTCCGCCTAAAATTTGCGTAACAGTTTTTGGTATCACGATCGTTTCTAAAAATCCACAGTTACGGAACGCGATTTTGCCAATGCTTTGCAATTTGTTAGGCAAAATAACGCTCTTTAACGAATAACAATCGGTACACGTTTGACGAGGAATTTCACTCATGTTTTTAGGGAATTTTATACTTTTTAAAGCAAAACACTCCATAAACACGCTACCGCCCATAGAAATTAACTCGTTCGGCAATATAACTTCTTGCAAACGTTTGCAAGTCATAAACGCGCCACAACCTATCGACGTCATGCTATTTGGAAATTTGACGGTTTCTAAATTTTCACAATTACTGAATGCAAACTCACCAATATTTTCTACCCCATTCGAAAAATTTATGGTCTTCAAACCTTTACAACAAGAAAATGCATGCTCCCCTATCGTTGTAACACTTTTGGGGATCTTTATACTCAGTAAACTTTGACAATCAAAAAACACCTTCCCCCCAATTTCTTTCACTTCGCTTGGAATAACGACGTCACCGCCTTTACCATTATATTTTTTGAGTACGCCGTTTTCGATTTCAAAGTCGGGATTTTGGGTTTCGGTTTTGGGCGTTACACTCGTACCTGCCCCCGCCTTATATCCCCAAACCACGGGACGGTTATCGGGATTCCAACGTCCTGTAAACACACCGTTTACCCAATTCTCTGGTTCATTTTGCATTTCTGCGTAAATTGTAAGATTAGGACAATCTTTGAACGTGTTCTTTGCTATATCCGTTACACTTATAGGGATTACAATACTCTTTAATCCAAGACATCCGCTAAACGCGTTTTCGCCGACACCAAATACCTTTCTTGCAATGTTCATGCTTGAAAGCACACCCGAAGAAGTCATTGCCCTTGTAAGGAAATTTGCCGTTTTGGGAAAGGTTACGCTTGTCACCTTATCGCAGTTTGCGAAGGCGTTTTCCGCAATATCCGTCACCCCGTCGGGAATCACGACGTCTCCGCCCTTGCCTTTATACTTTTTAAGCACGGTTTTAAACGTAGTATTTTCGACTTCAAAATCATTCGTACTATTCCCGATTTTATACCCCCAAACCACGGGACAACTATAGTTCCAATATCGTTGCCATTTAATATCTTTTATCCAACCTGTCGGTTTATCCGTTATTTCTGCATAGATTGTAAGATTCGGACAATTATCAAACGATCCGTATTCGATATTTGTCACACTCGACGGAATTACCACGCTCTTTAAATTTTTGCAACCGTTAAATACGCCACCACCGCCCAATAAACTACGACCGATACACGTTACGCCATGGGGAATCACTACGCTTGTTACGTTTTCACAATTATAAAACGCTCTATCCCCGATTTCTTTTACTTCGCTTGGAATAACGACGTCACCACCTTTACCATTATATTTTTTGAGTACGCCGTTTTCGATTTCAAAATCTTCCTTATTTAAAAAAGACGCTAATCCGCTTATAGGAGCTCTTTTCTTTCTCAAAGAAGGAATTTCTTTTTTTTCTACGTTTTTTACTTCTTCGGTTTTGGGCGTTACACTCGTACCTGCCCCTGCCTTATAGTCCCAAACTACGGGGCGTTCGCCATTCCAACGCTCGTGCCAACCGCTTTGTTTCGCGCTTGCTTCGGCATAAATTTTTAAATTCTCACA
>JAFTKR010000004.1 GCA_017453165.1 Clostridia bacterium
GAAAACGTCGAAAAAGTCGGAAAAATACTCCAATTCTTGCGCGACCGTATAATTCTCGTTGAGAGCGTGCGCGTAGGACAGATAGGAAACGATCGACTGCGTTTCTATGCCGATGGCTTTCCCGTCCACTTCCACGCTCCCGTCCGTTGGCGAAAGCAAGCCCGTCAATAACTTAATCAAAGTCGTTTTACCGCTTCCGTTCGGACCGAGCAGTCCCACGATCCCGCCGTTATCGGGAATGGAAAAATCCAAACCGTTCAACGCGCAAGTATCGCCGTAATTTTTCGTAAGATTTTTACACCGTATAATCTCGCTCATATCTGCTCCTTACTCCTATTCTTTTCCGTTCAACGCGTACCTGCCCCGTTGGTTTTTTATAAAATCGCTTCTACGAACGCGCGGGAATTGAACTTTTCCAAATCGTCCATTTTCTCGCCCACGCCTGCAAAGATGACGGGTAAGGCAAGCTCTTGCGAAAGAGAGAAGATAAATCCGCCTTTCGCCGTACCGTCAAGCTTAGTCAAAACGATACCGTCAAGTTCCACCGCTTCGTCAAAGACACGGGCTTGGTTGACTGCGTTTTGTCCCGTCGTTGCGTCCAATACGAGCAATTTCATGAAATCCGCTTCGGGGAATTCACGCGTAACGACGCGATCCATCTTTTTAAGTTCGTTCATAAGATTGTCTTTCACGTGAAGCCTGCCTGCCGTATCCACGATTAAGACGTCCGTTTTTCTTGCTTTCACACTCGAAACGGCGTCGTAAATAACTGCCGCGGGATCACTGCCTTCTTCGTGTTTTACAATCCGAACTTTCGCGCGATCCGCCCAGACGGAAAGTTGCTCGCTCGCCGCCGCGCGGAAGGTATCCGCCGCCGCAACCGTAACGCTCTTGCCCTGTTTCAAGAAATGATGTGCAAGTTTGCCGACCGTAGTCGTTTTCCCCACCCCGTTCACGCCGACAAGCATGATAACGCAAGGATAAGAAAGTTCTTCCACTTCCGATTCTTCCAAAATTTCCACCAATACGTCACGCAGGAGATTGGTTACGTAAGCTTCGTCTTTAAGCCGTTCGCCGATCGCCTGTTCTTTGATTCGTTCCACGACTTCTTCCGCCGTTGAAACGGACACGTCGGACGATATTAAAATCTCTTCCAACTCTTCGTAGAACTCGTCGCCAAGCTTATTTTTGGAAAACAGCATACGAAGTTTTCCTGAAAAGTTTTCTTTCGTTTTCTTCAGTGAGCCGAAAAGTTTATCGAAAATACCCATAGTTTCAAAATTTCCTTTATATTTATTGCGCGGTTTTGCAAAACCTGCAAAACCGCCGACAATAGTTATTTACATATTTTTTCCGTCTTATTCCACCGTTCCCGAGCCGAGTTTGGTTTCCACTTCCGAAAGCTTGACGGAAACGATCTTGGAAACGCCTTTTTCCTGCATCGTAACCCCGAACAAGGTATCCGCTTGGTTCATGGTCGGTTTTCTGTGCGTAATAACGATAAATTGCGTATCCTTGGAGAATCTCTTTAAGTAGGAAGCAAAACGATCTACGTTCGCATCGTCGAGCGCCGCTTCGATTTCGTCGAGAATACAGAACGGCATGGGACGCGATTTCAAAATTGCAAACAATATTGCAATCGCCGTCAACGCTCTTTCCCCGCCCGAAAGCAAAGAGATCTTCGTGAGTTTCTTACCCGGAGGACAAGCTACGATTTCTACGCCTGCATTCAACGGATCGCCGTCTTCCACTTCTTCAAGTTGCAATTCCGCTTTCCCACCGCCGAAAAGTTCCTTGAACGTAATCTTGAAGTTTTCGTTAATTTCTTCAAAGCCTTCGTTGAAGATACGGAGCATTTCCCCACGTACGTCATTCAAAACAACCGTCAAGTCGTCGATCGCTTTTTGCAAATCGTCGCGTTGGGTTACCATCTCGTCATAGTGAATACGCTCTTCTTCGTATTCGATTTCCGCGTTCGGGTTAACCGCGCCAAGCTTGGTGATCTTCCCTTTCAATACGACGATATCCGTCGCCGCTTGTGCAACGTCGAAATTCTCTTTTCGGAGAGGCAAACAACCTTCGTAGTCAAGTCCGTACGCTTCTTCGATACGCTGACGCATATTGTCAAGATTGGTATCGATTTTCGCGATTTCCATTTCGCATTTATAACGCTTGTCCGTATTCTTGGTATGCGTTTCTTGCAAAGCGGTCTTTTCTTCTTCGAGTTTGAGTTGTAACTCGTTGATCTTTTCTTTTTCCGCCGTAATCGTAGCAATTTCGTCTACGATTGCTTGCACCGCTTCCTTTTCCGCTTTGGTAAGCTCTTTCGCAGCGGCTTCCTTTTCGAAAATCGCAAGGTTTTCTTCCGCGTTCGATTTTTCCGTTTCCGTTTCGATCAAGCGTTTTACAAGTTCTTCCTTTTCCAACGTCAAACGTTCTTGATCGGCTTCCGCTTTCTTCGCCGCGGAACGCAACGACGCGTCTTCCAATTCCAATTGACGCAACGTTTCCGCTTTTTGCGCGCGTTCGTCTTTATAAAGATCGCATTGACTTCTTTGCGAAGACAATTCTTCTTCCGCAGAACGGCGCATTGCGTTGATTTGTTCTTCGTCAAGCGAAGAGTTCGCCGCTTCCGATTCCAAAGCCTTAAGCTTTGCTTTCATTTCCGTGCAGGTCGCCGCGTAGACTTCTTCGTCGCCTTGGATTTCGACAAGTTGCGCGTTCAAAGCGGTTTCACGCTGTACGAGCGCCGCAATTTCCGCGTTCGCGCTTTGGTACTTTTCACGCAAGTTTTCTACGTCTTCTTCCGCTTCTTTGCGTACCTGTTCGCTTTCCGCGATCGCTTTCTTCATCTTTTCGATATACTTTTCTTGCGCGACAATCTTTTCTTTACATTCTTGGATCTTTCTTTCGTTGGAGAGCAACGACGCGTCCTTCTTACGGCTACTACCGCCCGTCATACGACCGCTCGTTTCAACGATATCGCCGTCGAGCGTAACGATCTTGAAGGTATTACCGTACTTTTTAGAGATTGCGTTCGCGTTCGCGATATTATCGCAAATCAAAGTATTGCCGAGCAAGAAACTCGCTACGTTATAATAGTAATCGTCGAAACGAACGAGTTCCAAAGCCGTACCGAACGCGCCACGTTCACCCGTCGCGCGTTGGATTTCCCGAGAGTCGGGACGGGGACGCATGGATTTTACAGGCAAGAAACTTGCGCGACCGCCGTTGCGCTTCAGATATTCGATTAAATATTGCGCGTCGTCGGAGTTGGGGGTAACGATATTTTGCGCCGCCGCCCCAAGCGCCGTTTCGATTGCCGTTTCGTATTTTTGATCGGTCGTGATAATATCCGCAACCGCGCCGTGTAAACGGTTCTTAATTTCGGGATTCGTCTTTGCTACGAGCAATAAACGACGTACCGATTCGGGATACCCTTCAAAACGGTTCTTAAGCCCGATATACATTTCCAAGTTTTCGCGAAGAGAAGCAAGTTGCCCGTTCGCAGCGAAAAGCTTTTGGTTGAAATCGTGGATCGTGAGTTGCATATCCCGAACTTCTTCCGAACGTTCTTCAAACTCACGCATGCCGTCGGCAACCGAATCACGCAAAGTCTTTAAATCTTTCTTGACCTGCGCCAATTCGTCCGCAACGTTTTCTTTTCTTTGACGGGTTTTCGCGAGCGCGCCTTCCAATTCCTTGATACGCTCCGCAACCGCTTCCTTTCTCGCCGATAATTCGCCGAGATTTTTCTTTAATTCGGAAAGGTTTTCTGCGGAAGAAAGTTGTCCCAAGCGGTTATCTTCGGCAAGTTTTTCAAAAAACTTAATTCTACCGTCCAACGACTTGATTGCTTCGCGCAAGACTTCCGATTCGTTTTCAATGGCAAGCAAACGAGAAGAATTCGCCTTGCCCTGTTCACTGATTTTTGCAAGTTCGTCGTCAATTTCACCGATTCTCGTCTTTCCACCGCTTAAAAATTCCGTCGCCGCAGCGATTTGGGAACGGTAGGTAGAAATCTTTTCGTTCATGAGTTTGAACTCGCCGTCCTTTCTTTCGTTCCCAACGGAAAGTTCTACTCGTCTATCGTTGAGTTCGGTCAACTTCGCGTCTGCGGAAGAAATCTTCATACGATTGTCTTCCGTTTGACGGTTAATGATCTCGATTTGCGTATTGAGCGAAATGATCTTATCGGACAAAACGGAAATATCCTTTTTAAACTTGTCCTTTTCCCCTTCCGCGTTTTCGTAGCGGTATATGTAGGTATTCGCTTCGTCGATTTTAAGCGCTTCACTGTACTTATTGAACTCACGCGCGGATTCCGCCTGTTTGGACAAAGGCCCTAAACGGCGTTCCGCTTCGTCGATCCGTTGACGGTAAATATATAAATTTTCTTCCGAGTCACGAATTTTTCTTTCAATCTCTATCTTTCTCGACTTATACACCATCAAACCCGTCGCTTCTTCAAAGATCAAACGGCGATCTTCGGGTTTCGCGTTCATGATTTGTTCGACTTTGCCCTGCCCGATAATGGAATAACCTTCCTTACCCAGCCCAATACCGTGATAGAGCGCCACCATGTCCTTCAAACGACTAGGCTGACCGTTTACGAGATACTTACTGTCCCCGTTACGGTTAACACGCCGAGTCATAGAAACTTCCGGTGCGTCAATGTTGAAGATATGCTTACTATTATCGAAAACAAGCGTAACTTCACAGGAGCTATGCGGTTTTCTTTCCAGCGTACCGCCGAAAATAACGTCTTGCATATTTCCACCGCGCAAGGCCTTGTAGGACTGTTCGCCCAAAACCCAGCGTACGGCGTCCGCAACGTTACTCTTACCGCAACCGTTCGGGCCAACGATACACGTTACCCCTTCGTCAAATCGAATCGTCGTCTTATCCGCGAACGATTTGAAACCGCTCAGTTGTATTTCCCTTAAATCCAAAATCTATGTCCTTCCTTCTATTATTTTTCCATGTTATCAAGCTTGTCCAAAAGAGCTTTCGCGGCGACCTGTTCCGCTGATTTCTTACTTTTGCCAATCCCTTCCGCTTGCATTCCAAGCGCTGAAACGACCGCGCGATAGGTCGGTTCGTTGTCCTTTCCCGACTTTTCAAGTTGGTATTCGGGATAATTCTCACCCTGCTTTTGCAAAAATTCTTGCAACTTCCCTTTATAATTCGTATCGTCACGATCGGACATTCGCTCTAAAACGAACGACTTTGCAGGCTCGTATCCGCCGTCTAAATAAATTGCGGCGACGATCGTTTCAAAAATACTTGAAAACGCTTTCTCGCCCACGTTTTGTTTGCGTTTTCCTACGTACTGCAAATACCCCTGCAAACCAAGTTCTTCCACTTCGGCAAGTAGCGTTTCTTCACAAACGAGTTTTTGTCTGCCTTTCGTCATTCTTCCCTCGTCCGCGCCGTCTTTGAAATACTGCCATTCCGTCACGATAAGTTGTAATACCGCGTCCCCCAAATACTCCATACGCTCGTTATCGGGAATCCCCTTGATTCGGCCGTAAGAAGAATGTACGAACGCCTGTTCTAAGAAACTTTTATTTTGAAAGACGTACCCGATCTTCTCTTCTATTTTTGAGATCGGCAATTTCATGCGTTTTCACCGCCGTTTGCGGACTCCGCTTCCTTTTCTTTCAAAATTTTGACCATGTTTTCGATTTTTCCGACCATGTCCTTTCTCGCCGCTTCCGCCGCCAACTGCAAACAAACTGAGAAACCTAATTCTTTAGAGTTACCGTGTCCTTTTACGACGACTTTCGGAAGCCCTAAAAGCACTGCTCCACCCACTTTTTCGTAGTCGAGCGAGTTCTTGATCCCACCGATAATATCCTTGACAAGCAACGCGCGAAGCTTGGTGAAAATATTCTTTTTGAACTCCCGTTTCATAGACGTTGCCACCGCTTTCCCGCAACCTTCTACCGCTTTCATAGCGATATTGCCCGTAAATCCGTCCGAAACGACGACGTCCGCGTCCCCGAACATAAGCTCGCGCCCTTCGACGTTACCGATATAATTCACGCAAGGTGTTTCGCGAAGTAACGCGTTCGTTTCCTGTTGCAAAGGCAAGCCCTTATGGTCTTCCGTACCGTTATTCAAAAGCCCGACTTTGGGGTTTTCTACGCCGTACGCCGATTGCGCGTACGCCGTTGCCATGATCGCGAAGTCCCGTAAATAGTTGGGCTTACATTCCAAGTTCGCGCCACAGTCGCAAAGCAACGTTACGCCACCGCGAGAATTCGGCATAGCCGGACAAAGCGCAGGGCGAGAGATTCCCTTGATCCGTCCAAGCGACAATACGCCTGCCGTCAATACCGCGCCCGTAGAACCGCTGGATACCAAGCCGTCCGCTTTCCCTTCTTTGAGCATTCTAAACGCTACCACGATCGAAGAATCCTTTTTCGTCTTTACCGCTTTCGCAGGTTCTTCTTCCATCGTAATAATTTCCGTCGTATTTACGAAGGTTACGCGAGATTCGTCGTATTTATATTTTTGAAGCTCGCTTTTCAAAACTTTTTCGTCCCCGCAAAGGATCAAAGACAGTTCCTTGTCCTTATTCAACGCGGACACAACCCCTTTGACTTGTTCGTACGGCGCGAAATCGCCACCCATCATATCTACCGATAACGTTACCATGTTTTCTTCTTCCTTTTCGTGAAATTTTACGTCGCTAAAAATTAATATTCCAAATTGGAAACCGTACGGGGATAGGGCACGACGTCACGAATGTTCGTGATCCCCGTCAAATACATGACCATTCTTTCAAACCCGAGTCCGAATCCGCTATGCGTCGTACCGCCAAACTTACGAAGATCCAAGTACCAAGAATAATCTTCGGGTTTCATGCCCAATTCTTCAATACGTTTATAGAGTTTTTCGTAGTTTTCTTCTCTTTGCGAACCGCCGACGAGTTCCCCGATTCCAGGCACGAGCAAATCCGCTGCCGCAACCGTCTTTCCGTCGTCGTTTTGTTTCATATAAAACGCTTTAATTTCCTTCGGGTAATCGGTCAAGAACACGGGCTTTTTATAAACCGTTTCGGTAATGAACCGTTCGTGTTCGCTTTGCAAATCTTTCCCCCAGAAAATATTCTTATCTTCAAACTTTTCTGCGTTTTGTTTCAAGATCTCGATCGCTTCCGTATAAGTCAAACGTACGAACGCGTTTTCGGACACGTTCTTTAATCTTTCCAACAAGCCCTTGTCTACGAATTGGTTCAAGAACGCCAATTCATCCTTGCAGGTTTCCATTACGTAATCGATAACGTACTTCACCATCGCTTCGGCAACGTCCATATCCCCTGCAAGATCGCAGAACGCCATTTCAGGTTCGATCATCCAAAACTCCGCCGCGTGACGGGAAGTATTTGAATTTTCCGCACGGAAAGTAGGACCGAACGTATATACGTTTCCGAACGCCATAGCGTACGTTTCCGCGTTCAACTGTCCCGAAACCGTCAAAGAAGCTTTTTTGCCGAAGAAATCCTTTTTATAATCTACTTTTTCCTTACCATTTGCAAGCTCGTCCAAATCCAAAGTCGTAACTTGGAACATTGCCCCTGCCCCTTCGCAGTCGCTCCCCGTAATAATAGGGGTATGCACGTAGACGAAACCACGGTCGTTAAAGAATTTATGGATAGCGTACGCCGCTTCACTGCGGATACGGAACGCCGCGCCGAACAAATTCGTACGGGGACGAAGATAGGCGATTTCCCGCAAAAACTCTACCGAGTGGCGTTTCTTTTGCAAGGGATAATCGGGGGAAGACTTCCCTTCCACAACGATTTTTTCCGCCTTGATTTCATACGGTTGTTTATTTTCGGGGGTGACGACCACTTTCCCCGTAACGATCAACGCGCAACCAACGTTCTCCCGCGCGATTTCGTCGTAATTTTCCAAATTCTCCCGTTCAAACACGATTTGCGTGTTCTTAAAACAGCTCCCGTCGTTGAGTTCGATAAACCCGAACGCCTTGGAGTCCCGAATCGTTCTTGCCCAACCTGCGACCGTTACGCTTTGTCCGTCGAGCGTAGCAAATTTTCCGTTCAATTCTTTGAGTTGCATCTTGTCCATTTGAGTATCCTTTCAAAGTAATTTTTGCTTAAGCAAACACATATAAGGCGAACCACCTAAAAAGTGTGTTCGTTTTATCCGCGTTTGCTTATCGACAACGTCGAAAACCAATTTCGTCGTTATCTATTTTTATACTCTATCATTATAACATTTTCTTTGAAAAAACACAAACGTTTCAAGGCATTTTCTTTGTCGTATCTTCTATTTTTTTGACTATAATCTCCCGCACGGGCGCGTAAACGTCCTTACGAAGCAATTTTCGGCTCACCAAGATACCGTTTTCATACCTTTCCAAATACGATTCGCTTTTCATTCCCTTCTTGGAAGCTTGCGCTTTTTGTTCTCCTTCTTGACATTCCAACGGCGGTGGCGGTAAAATTTCTTCCAATACGTTTGATACGAGTTTATACTCCGTTCCCACCGTTCCACCTAGCCCGTATACCGTCGCTATCACCCCCGATTTTACCGTTTTCATTTTGATCCGTATGGGAAACTCGTACGGGTTCAAAAACCGCAAATCGTGACAACTTGAAACCATGGCGTCCAAGGACGGCGGAACGTACGACACCGATAAGGAATGAGGGTGGTATTCCGTAACGGTAAGCCCCGATAAAAGGGCAACGTTATAAAGGGTGGTACTCACCTGACAAACCCCACCGCCGATCCCTTTCACGAACGCGCCGTTCAAAATAATTTTCGCGTTCTTAAACCCGCGTTCCGCCAAGCGTTTTCCCACCGTTTGATTAAAGGAAAATTCCCCGTACGGTTGCACCGTAATCCCGTCTATAAAAGAACTTGCAAGCGCGATATTCTCACACCTGCCCACGTCGTTTGGGTTGTACCAAGTAGAAAACGAGCAAATTTTTTGCAACGTGGGACTTTTATTTTCTTCCGCTTTCCCCCGATTCGACAATGTAAAGACGGGAAAAAGCGTTAAATTTAGAAAAAACAGGCAAAAAATGAAAAAAGTCGATCCCCGACCGACTTTTATTTCTATATTTTTCTTTTTATCTCCTAAAAAATTCATTCGCATATGTACAAAACGAGCATAGCAGGTACGAGTTTAAGGATAAATTACCGATACTTTTTCCAAAAACTTCTGTGGAATCGTAAAGTTTGGCGTACCGATTTTATGTTTCCCGTCTTCGACGTGGGTATCCGATCCACCCGTTGCAAAAAGGTTGTATTTTTCAGCTAACGAATGAAAATAACGTACGTCCTTTTCAGTATGCGTCGTATAATATATTTCTATCCCGTCAACCCCCATTTCTTTTAAAGCGTAAATCGTCTTTTCCCGTTTCTCAAAGTCCATTTCCAATCTACCCGGGTGGGCAATCGACGCCACTCCCCCACACGCGTGAATACATTCAATCGCTTGCAAAGGCGTGGGGCGACCGATCAACGAACACGCAGGACGTTTCGGCGCTAAATACTCTAAATACACCTGTTCGCTCGGCATTCCCGTCTCCCGTTCTACCGCGCGACAAATATTGAAAGTATGAATGGGCGAGCCGAGATCGGCAAGCATTTCTTTAACCTTATCAATCGTAATTGAAATTCCGCATTTTTTCAATTTTTGAATAGAATCTTCCGCCCGTTCGTAAGACAGGTTTTTCCGAAGCTCTAAAAACGCTTGATACGCCTTTCCAAGTTCGCAACCGTAACCCGTAATATGGATCTTATCTTCTTGATCGTACGCGGAAATCTCCCAACCTGGGATATAGCAAAGCCCAAATTCTTTCGTCGCCGCCCGTTTCGCTTCTTCCCCGTTCATCGAATCGTGATCGGTAATGGAAACCGCGTCCAACCCCGCTTTTTTTGCGCGTTCGCAAATTTCCCTTGGGGTATACAACCCGTCCGAAAATACGCTATGAATATGCAAATCAGCGCGCATCTTGTTCCCCCTTTTCCTGTTTAATCCTGCCTTTTTCGATACGAATTTTTTTACATTCCGTACCGTACAGCACCCGTTCCGCGTGGGTACAAGTCAAGATCGTTTGCAGTCCCGAAATGCGTTTCAACAGTTTTTTCCGTCTCGGCAAATCCAATTCGCTCATGACGTCGTCGAGAATAAGCACGGGATATTCCCCCGAATATTCTTTGAAAATCTCCACTTCGGCAAGTTTGACGGCGAGTGCCGCCGTACGGGTTTGCCCTTGGGACGCGTACGCTTTCGCGTCGATTCCGCCAATAAAGAAATCCACGTCGTCACGGTGCGGACCAACCGTCGTAAAGCCAAGCCGTAAATCCTTTTCGTAGTTGTTCGTAAGTCTGCGTAAAATCGTCTTTGCGATCTCGCTCTCGTCCCCTTCGTATTTACGGTCGGGCGCAAGACGCAAATCTTCCGCGCCGTCCGTCAAAAAGGAATGAAACTCTCCTGCGTACGGCGTCAACTTCTCTAAAAATTCCGCCCGTTTTTTGACGATCACGGACGCATATTTTGCAAGTTGCTCGTCCCATACGGGAAGCGTGTCCAAAACCAACGAAACGTCTTTATTTTTAAGCAGGGTATTGCGTTGGTCGAGAATTTTATTATAACGCAAAAGCGCGGTATAGTAATTGGGCGAAGTTTGGGAAATCGACATATTCATAAACCGACGACGTTCGTCCGGTCCGTCTTGAATCAAGCGAAGTTCCCCAGGGGAAAAGAAGACGCTGTTGACGTGTCCCATCAAATCGGCGTTCTTCGTGATTTTGCTACCGTTGATTTTGATTTCGCGCTTATTTTCGTAGATATTCGCTTCGATCGTTAAACGGCCGTAACGGTTTTCCGTTTCCGCAACGATCTTCGCGCTCTCCGCGCCCATTTTAATGAGTTGCTTATCGTGACGGATACGGAGCGACGAACCTGTACAAAGATAAAACACCGCTTCGGCGCAGTTGGTTTTTCCCTGCGCGTTTTTGCCGAACAGGATATTCAGCCCCGAGTCGAACTCGAAACTTTCCGATTCATAATTTCTAAAATTTTGCAGGAATAATTTTTTTATTTGCATAAACTAAAAAATACCGCCGAAAATACTTTCTTTTTCTTGAATTTTGTATTATAATTATATCAAATAATTTTCAAAAACACAAAAGATTTATCGGCTCTTACGAAAACTTACGAAAAATAATTGCAAGGTAGAGAAAAAATGGCAGGAAATTTACAACTTCAATTCATTTGGGAAAAAATTAGCGAGAAAGTCAAGGGGGCAATCTCTATTTTTTCCTACAATACTTTCTTCGACGAGATTGAACCGATCGACATTTTAAACCGTTGTATCGTATTGAAATGCCCAGACGAAGACAAAGCGCGCGTCATTGAACGCAGTCACACGGAAACGTTACGCAAAGCGATCGAATCTTGCGATCAAGGCTTGAACGGCTTCAAACTCGTCGTAGACGGAAGCGACGTATATAATCTCGACTCCATCGAAGATTCTATGGACGCGTTCAACCCCGTTCCTTTAAATAAGAATTACACTTTCTCTTCCTTCGTCGTAAGCTCGGGTACGAAGTTCGTTTACGCTGCGGCAAAAGCAGTTGCGGAAAATCCCGGCGAGAGTTTTAATCCCTTATTTATCTACGGCGAATCGGGGTTAGGGAAAACCCACCTTATGCAAGCCATCGCGAACGAAATTGCGACCACGCATCCCGAAAAACGGGTGTTGTATACGACTTGCGATAATTTCTTAAACGAATTTATCGATTCCATGATTTCAGGCAAGCCCAACGCTCGCGACCGCAGCGCGCTATTCCGTTCACACTATCGCAACGTAGACGTGCTTATGATCGACGATATTCAGTTCCTTGCGAAAAAACCTGGAACGCAGGAAGAGTTCTTCCATACCTTTAACGAACTCTTCTCGCAAAACAAGCAAATCGTACTCACGTCGGACAAGCATCCAAAAGAAATTTCCACGCTCGAAGAAAGACTTCGCACCCGTTTTGAAGGCGGGCTTATTACGGACATTCAACCCCCCGATCTTGAAACCAAGATTGCGATTTTAAAACGGAAAGCGTTGGAACGGAAATGCCCCATGCCCGACGAAGTACTTGAATTTTTAGCGAGCAATTCAGGGCACGACGTTAGAACGCTCGAAGGCAGACTTACGAAAGTCCTTTTCGCAAGCAAATTACACGAAGAACCTATTTCCCTTTCCCTTGCGAAACGCGCTTTGAGTGAATCGGTCAGCGAAACGGAAGAAAAGGAAGCCGTCACCCACAAGACGGTGATCGACGCCGTTTGTTCTTATTATAAGCAAAAACGGGAAGACTTACTCGGCAAAGGCAAGAAAGCCGACCTTGTCAAAGCCCGCCAAGTTTGCGCGTATTTGATGTGCGAAATGCTCTCTTTACCCTTGGTTTCCATTGGAAATTTGTTGGGAGGTAGAGATCATACGACGATCATGTATTCCCGTGATAAGATTCAAGAGCTCATCAAACTCAACGATAGAATCGCAAAAGAAGTAGACGATATCAAAAACATTATTTTGAAAGAGTAACGAAAAGTTTATGAACGATTTTCAAGCAACTTTTATTGAATATACAGCGGAAGCGGTCGTCGTTGGCGCAGGACACGCAGGTTGCGAAGCGGCGCTCGCGCTTGCCCGTACGGGCGTTAATACCGTACTTTTGACCTTAAACCTTGACAGTATCGGGTTCATGCCTTGTAACCCGTCCATCGGCGGTACAGCGAAAGGTCATTTGGTACGCGAAATCGACGCGTTGGGCGGAGAAATGGGTTTAGTTGCCGACAAAACGGCGTTACAAATCCGCATGCTCAACGTCGGCAAGGGCGCGGCGGTACAAAGCCTTCGCGCGCAATCGGACAAGAACGCCTACCACCGCGAAATGAAACGGGTGCTCGAAACCACAGAAAACCTTCGTATCGTCCAAGCCGAAGCAACGGAAATCTTGGTCGAAGACGGAAAATGCGTCGGCGTTCGCACCGAGTATAATAGCGTAATCCCCTGCAAGTGCGTCATTCTTTGCACGGGGGTATACTTAAACAGTGAAACGATCACGGGCGACGTCGTTAAAAAATCGGGACCGAACGGATTCTCAAACGCAACCTATCTCACTCAAAACTTAATCGATTTAGGCTTTACCGTACGACGTTTTAAAACGGGTACGCCTGCAAGGCTGGACGGACGCACCGTCGATTACGCGAAATGCGAAATCCAAAACGGCGATACGGACATTTATCCCTTCTCGTTTATGAGCGACAAAACGCCCGAGAACAAAATGCCTTGCTACTTGACCTATACCAACCTTGATACGCACGAAATCATCTTGCAAAACCTCGACCGTTCCCCCTTATATAACGGGGTAATCCAGTCCACGGGCCCGAGATACTGCCCCTCGATTGAAACGAAAGTCGTGCGGTTTAAAGACAAAGAACGCCATCAAATTTTCATAGAACCCGAAGGCGCGGACACGCTTGAAGTCTACGTACAAGGACTTTCCACGTCCATGCCCCACGACGTACAACGAGCAATGTATAGCTCGGTTGCAGGCTTGGAAAAGGCGAATATCGTCCGCTACGGATACGCGATTGAATACGACTGTATCGACACGCTCGACGTACTCCCGACGTTGGAATTTAAAAAAATCGAAGGCATCTATACGGCGGGACAAATCAACGGTACGTCAGGTTACGAAGAAGCGGCGGCGCAAGGATTAATGGCAGGCTTGAACGCGTCTTTGAAACTCAAAGGTCTGCCCCCGTTCGTACTCCGTCGCGACGAAGCGTATATCGGGGTATTGATCGACGATCTCGTCACCAAAGGCACGGACGAACCCTATCGTATGATGACGTCAAGAGCGGAACATAGAATTTGTTTACGGCAGGATAACGCCGATTTCCGTTTAACGGAAAAGGGCTACGCGCTTGGGCTTGTCAAGCATGACCGTTATGAAAAATATCAAAAACGGAAAGCGGAATACGAAAAATTACTTGCCGAATTTCAAATTCGCGTACCGCAAAAAGAAGCTACCCCGTTCCTTGCGAAATACGGTTATAGCGAACCGAGCGGAAGCGTTTCCTACGCCGATATGCTAAAGAGATCGATCCCCTTAAAGGATATCATGGAATACTACCACGTTTTTGAGAATTACGCGAAAAACGTATTGGAAACGGCGGAAATTTCCGTCCGCTACGAAGGGTATTTAAAGCAAGGCAACGAACTTATCGAACGGGCGAAGAAGTTAGAAAACAAACTACTTCCCGCGGAATTAGACTATACCACGATCAAAGGTTTACGTTTAGAAGCGCAAGAAAAGCTCAACCGCATCCGTCCCTTGAATTTAGGACAAGCAAGCCGAATTTCAGGCGTTAATCCCGCGGACGTATCCGTTTTAATGGTCTATTTAGCGACCGTTTCAAATAAATAAATCCGTTATTTAGACGCGTCAAGGAATTTCCCTTGACGCGTAATACTTATTCACTATTCCCTATTGCTTATTCCTTTTAAAAGGGGGCAGGTATGCGTTCACCGCATACCTGCCCCTATGATTTCGTTAAATGTTTAAGTTAATCCTTTGCTTTTACGGCATAGGTAAAATAATCGAAGCGCTAGAAGAATCGGTCACAAGCGTCGTAGGCAACTTGCCGTCCCAAGTTTCTAAATATTCAACGTATTTCAAGTATTCGGAAATAAGCGCAATCTCTTCCGCCGTTTTACCCGTAAAGTCAATGGTATAAACGGTTACTTCGTCCGTCGTATTTTCCAAAATGGTAAAGCCCAACATTCTTGCAACTTCCACCGATTTATACGCGATCGCTTGCGCTTGCGCCTGCGCAACAAGCTCTTGCGCTTTCGCATCCGCTTTTGCCGCTTCTACGACCGCTTCCGCTTCACGCTTAGCCACTTCAAGCTGTTGTTCCGCCGCAATAATCGCCTTTTCTTTTTCGTATTCCGCCGTGAGAACTTCTTGCTCTGCAATCATCTTGTTTTCGACCGTCGATTCAAACGCATCCGAAAAATCGATATTCGTCACTACGCCAGCCACAATCGTTACGTAGTACTGATCGGATATGGTTTCGCGAATCGACTGCTCGACAGCAGGCGAAATCGAAGAACGGGTTTCAATGATTTCCATTGCCGAAAAAGAAGACAGGTGGGATTTTGCGCGTTCAATGGACACACTTTCAATTCTACTTGAAAGGGTTTGCAAATCCCCGTACTTGGTCGCGATATCAATCGCTTGTTCCGCATTAATACGATACTGAACGGTCATGCTAATATCCATAGTTTGCGCGTCTTTGGAATACGCAGCCGCCTGAATATCAATGGTCTGCACCGTTGCGTCGTAATAGCTGTAAGTATTCGTAATCCAAAAATCGAAATAAGTACCCGACGTGCGAATCTCTTTCGCTTCGCCCAAATGCTTCACAACGGCCACCTGCCCCGTTTCTACCGTCTGTATGCTCGGCGGTATAAACACGAAAAGACATCCAAATACCACTGCAACCCCAGCGAAAACGGTCGCTAAAAACTTGCTCTTTCTACTTACGGCTTTTTTGCCCTTCAAGGACAAATTCCCGCTTTTCCACAGCGCCATTAAAAGCGCTATCCCTGCAATAACTACAAATACGACGCCTAATAAAGTTCCTATCATATTTTTCTCCTTTTTGTTTTCTATTTTATCACTATCCTTTTTCAATCTTATTATATACCAATATTTTTGGTAAGTCAAGTATATTACCAAGATTTTTGGTAATATTTTTATAAGATTCTGCTAGAACCGATAGTTGATTAGTAAAATTCTTAATTTTGCGTTAGGCTTTCCGTCAAAAACCAACTACATGTTGGATTAGAGCCTTTTATAAAAAGGGGGATAAAAAAGATGCAAATAAAATTTGCTGAAAATTTAAAAAATTTACGAAAAAGCATGGGGTTATCGCAAAAACAGCTTGCGGAGATTATGCTTGTTGATCAACGCACGGTAAGCGCATGGGAAAACGGTATTTGCGAACCCAGCTTTGCCGTTTTAGCAAAACTGTGTGAATATTTTAACGAAACGTTTGACAGTATTTTAACTTAAACGCCCCTTTATGGGTTTTGATTAACCGTTAAAGCCACCGCGAATATGCGGTGGCTTTCATGATGCAAAATTGGCTATGCAATACTCCACTTTAAAAAAGGAGACATATTTTCTACCATATCAAAGTACTAATTATGACTTGTCTCACTCTTTCTTTGCTTATCATTATGTCCTCCTGTATTTTGCTTTTCCCTATTAATATAATATCAAGGTGAAATACGTAACCGTATTTTGTCCGTTTTTATAGTGAATCCCACAATTTTTCGCAAGCTCTACTACGCTAATTCCGTTTGCGGTTATCATTTTGAAACACCTTGACAATATCAAACGGATTATAAAAGGCACGGAAAAAAATTTCCTCACTTCATTTAACAAGAAAGACAAAAACGACGACCTCAACTCTTCTAACGAAAACGAAAATTAATGATTATTCTAAAAACAGCAAGCATGGCAACCTGCTTGCTGTTTTTTCTACACTTGAACTTTAATTTCAAAAGCCAACCCACTTCCGCGATTTTTAACCGACGCCAAAAAAACAAGCATGAAAAGGTTTCCAGTATACTTTTTACCCGTTTTATAGCAAAAAACCGTCGATTTTTAATAATCCACGGTTTTTCATAGTTATGCAATTTTCTATCGGCTTGTTATCGTTAAATGACTTGGAAATTCCATTCTTCGTTTGTACCCACGACGCCGATTTCCGCCCCTGAAACATTCTCGCAGGTCAACTTCCCGAAATTGCCCCACGATTTCACGAGTTTTCCTTTCACACCATTGAGTTGTACGTTTTCAAGCTTAATTTCCTTGCAGTTGCAAACGTAGGCAAACGCATCAATCGGTTCTTCGTAGGAAATACTGCAATCACGCATAGTAAATTCAATCGGCTCATTCTTATCCCCGTATAAAAACAGGGGTATTCTCACTTCGCTGATTTTTAAGTTTTCAAACGTAATAGACGTTAACGGTCTATTGCATTGCCAACGGTTACGGCCGGAATAATCGAAATTTACCACGCGGTCAACGTTTTTACAGGTACAATTTTTTATTAAAATATTCCCTGGCTTTTGACGAATCGTATAACAGTAATCCGCATAATAAGTAAACATTGAAAGCATATTTTTCCTTGTAGGCGCAGGCGCGTCCGTACCAGAAATTTTATCTTCCAAGGAAAGTGCGCAACGGAAATTGTTTTTTGCAGGTCCGTATATCGTACAGTTTTCTATCAGTCCGTTCGTGCAACCGAAACGGAACGCACTACAAGCCGTATTCAATACGCAATTTCTTACGACTACGTTGTTGTTATCAAAGCCTGCGATACAATCGTCGCCCGTGTAAAATTCGCTATCTTCAATATATACGTTATCGCAACCGTTTGCGTGTATTCCATCGTGACCTTTAAGTGCCGTTACGTTACGGAAGGTTAAGTTTTTACTATGCGAGCAGATATGCGCCCAGTTGCCCGTATTTTGAATGGTATATCCTTCACAAACTATATTTTCACTTCTAAAAAACGAAATGCCGTGTGGACCTCTAAAATACTCTTCCCCAAGCGCGTCGTAACAATTTGAGCCGTCAATCATCGAACCTTTTTCCCCGATTATGCACACGTTTTTTGCGTCAACCGTACGAATAAGCGCGTGATTCCAACGACTTGCAGGAATACTAAAACAACCGTTGTCCGTTTGCTTATTCGTATAAAGCTCCCATTCTACCCGTTGTAAGTCTTTCTCACAAAGAGGCTCGATTTTATCGCTCCCTAAAATATTATAATCTTCGGGCTCTCGCGTACCTTTCAAAACCGCACCGCTTTTCAAATATAGCGTAGTATTGCTACGGACGCGAATTGCGCCGATAGTATATAAGCCTTTTTCGATTTCTACAATGCCACCACCCGATAAAAATACTTCGTCCAGCGCATTTTGAATAATGTCTGTGGCTACACCCGTTTGTTCCTTAATTATAATTTTCATAATGTAACTCCTTTAAGTTTCATTTTATCTTTTTTGTACCATCACTACGTTTAATCGTTAAGAAAACAAGCCCTTCAACGCAGGATATAATTTTTGAAATTTACGATATCTTTTCTCGTATTTTTCCATCAACTGTTCGTTTGGCTCAACGACGGATTTTGTGGAAACCAACGCATTTACGGCTTCGCTCACATTCGTATATTCTTTCGCGCCAACCATCGCCAAGATTGCCGATCCGTATGCCGGTCCTTCTTCCACGCTAGGCACAGACACGGGTACGCCAAATACGTTGGCGATAATCTTTTTCCAAATATCACTTTTTGCTCCGCCGCCGCAAACATTCGTTGCGGTAATCGTCAACCCACTTGATTTTGCAACTTCAATGCAGTCGCGAAGTGCAAAAGCAACCCCTTCCATTACTGCAAGCGTCATTTTCTTTCTTGTGGTATCAGGTCGCATACCGATAAAACAACCGCGCGCATTCACGTCATTATGCGGACTACGCTCACCCATGAGATATGGCAAAAAAAACACCTCATTATTACCAAGATAGGTTTCAAGCCCTTCTTGCTCGTCTGCAAACCCCTGCGTACGCAAAATTTCTTCCATCCACCATTTGCTACAACTTGCAGCAGACAAAACACAACCCATTAAATGGTATTTCCCGTTTGCATGAGCAAACGAATGCAAAGAATTATTTTTATCCACCGAAAAAGTGTCCTGCGCAATAAAAACTGTTCCGCTTGTTCCTAAGGAAATATTACACGCCCCATTTTTCACCGTACCCGTACCAATTGCCGCGGCTGCATTATCTCCTGCACCAGCCGTTACGATTGCATTCGGTAAATCGTATTCCTCGCGTACCTGTCCTATCCGTTCGTAACTTTCAAATAGTTTTGGTAACCATTTTTTATCCACAGAACATATCTTACACATTGCCTTTGACCAACACTTATTTTGCGTGTCCAAAAGGAGCGTTCCACTCGCGTCAGAATAATCGGTAGAATGTACACCCGTAAGCTTATATGCAAGATAATCTTTTGGGAGCATAATTTTTGCAATTTTTTCAAAGTTTTCAGGCTCGTTTTCCTTTACCCAAAGAATTTTCGGTGCGGTGAACCCTGCAAACGCGACGTTCGCCGTGTATTGCGATAATTTTTCTTTGCCGATAACGTCGTTCAAATAGTCAGCCTGTTTTTGCGCTCTACCGTCATTCCACAAAATCGCAGGGCGAATAACGTCGTCGTGATCATCCAATAGTACAAGCCCGTGCATTTGTCCACCGAAAGATATACCTTTTACTTCGTACCTGCTATACCCGTTTAACAATTCGTTAATGCCATCTCTCGTGGCTTTTAACCAGTCGTTCGGGTTTTGCTCACTCCAACCGCTTTGCGGATAGTGCAGGGAGTATTCTTTTGTTACACTTCTTAAAATCGTTCCGTCAGCGGTTGCTAAAAGCAACTTCATCGACGACGTACCCAAATCTATTCCAATATACGTATTCATAGTCTTAACTAAACAGCACGTTGTTTACAATGCTCTCTAAATACTCTTGTTTACCGCTACTAGGAAGCGCAGGTGTGCCAAGCTTTTCCGCATATGCGGACAATTCTTCCAAATTCGTTTCATTCGCCAAAATCTTCTTACCTATTTCCGTTTCGCGATAGCTTGCGTAGCGTTCGGCAATGAAATCGTCAATACGACCGTCGGCAATAAGCTCCGCCGCCTTGATAAGACCAAGCGCAAAGGTATCCATAGCAAGAATATAGCCTTCAAACATATCTTCTACGGTATAAGACGAGCGACGGTTTTTTGCGTCAAAATTAAAGCCACCCGTAAGTCCGCCTGCTTTTAATACTTCGTACATGCACATAGTAGCCGTATATACGTCAAACGGAAATTCATCCGTATCCCAACCAATCAGATAATCCCCTTGGTTTGCGTCAATAGAACCAA
>JAFTKR010000022.1 GCA_017453165.1 Clostridia bacterium
ATCGGGAAAAGAAAGCTGGGTAAAAGCAAGCGTTGTTCATTATTACGGACAGTTTGCAAGCGGGGCAATCGTCGCGATTATGACGGCAACCGATGAAATTTACGAGAATGTCGTTTCTGAATTTTTTGTTGCGGGACATTACTTTACGTATTGTAATTCGAATCCGATTTCGGTATTTTATAACGGCAAATTTTTTGACTTGTCGGAAACGTACGAAAACGGATATTTAACAACGGTAGAAATCGGCATAATTGCGGAAAAACATAGATTTTTCCATCCTTTGAATGAAATGAATTAAGGTAATGAAAGTATTATATCTATTGCGGTTAAATGGTTAATATTGTAATGGGGTATAGAATGTAGCAAAAAAAGAGATCTCAAGTCGAGAACTCTTTTTTTTTTGTTTTATCTTACTTTGTCGATTGACGAGAGAAAAGATGGTAGAATATTGCAAACAAAACGATATTGAGCAGGAATACGACGGGAAGAATGATATATTTCAAAAGTTCCGTCGGGTTGCCAAGGTGCGCTTTGAAGTAAATAGCTACCATGGAAGTCGCGATGACCGTAATCACGAAAATGATAACGGCGGACACTAAATAGGACGCGTGTTTGCTTCTACGTTCTTGCGAACGGTAGTTGCAAGCGTAGAGAATGGCGCAAACGATAAAGGCTACGAAGCCAAGCGCAAAGGGAATCGCGGGGTAAAGTATCGATACGCCGATCGTGTCGCGTAAGAAGAAGACTGCCAAACATTCCGCGAGAATGAAGCTAAATACCACCAAAGCGGATTTGAAAAGGGTGAAACCTTTATTGAAAATCGCGCTTACGGGCTTTGCGGTCGTCGGTTGTTCGTTAGTTGCAAAGCCTTGCAATTTACCTGCGGTATTCAAATGAATGCCTTCTTGGAGTGCGCGAGTGCGCATATCTTCAAAATCCAAGGTTTGCGGTTGCGTTTTTTGCGGTTCTTCTTGCGCTACGAATGCTTGCGTACGGCTGATCGGTTGATTGTAATTGGTAGGCGGTACGCTTACAGGTTGTTTCGGTTCTTCTTTCTTTTCCGGTTGCGCTACGAAAGAATTGAAATCGAATTTTTGTTTTAAAGAACGGAATTCGTCTTCTCTTGCGATAATTACCGCTTCACGGGTTTGGAGTTCCGCCGATTTTTTTTCTAATTCTTCCGCAAGAGCTTGCAAGGATTGTTTGAGTTCGGCGGTTTCCTTTTCAACGTTTTCACGTTTTGCGTCGAATTCGGCTTTTTCAAGTTCAAACGCTTCCGTTTTGCGTTGCAATTCCGTCGTAGTTTTTTCAGCGTCTTGGAGCTTTTCGGCAAGCTCTCTGCGTTCGGCTCGGACAGCGGTTTGTTCTTTTTCAAAGGCTTCGCGGTCGGCACTATATTGTTTTAACTGGGAGTTGTAAGACGCGAGATTGTCGGAAAGTTCAAATTGTTGAGAAGTTAAGGTATTCTTTCTCGTTGCAAATTCGATTTGTTGTTGGTTGTAAAGATTTTCGCGTTCGGTCAATTCCTGTTCGCGTTGACGGAGTGTTTCGGCTTCCGTTTTTAAGCGCGCGCTTTCGGTATCGAGAGAATTTTGCTTTTCTTGGAATTCTTTACGTTGCCGTTCGATGTCTTCCGAGCCGGCGAGAGATTGGGTATTGATTTCTTCCGCTTCGCGTAATCGATCTTGCAAGGCGCGTTCTTTTTCGGCAAGCTCAAAGGTCTTTTTGTCAAACTCGCGTTGCTTTTCTTCAAAAGAGAGTTTAGATTCTTGCAAAGCGGTGGAATCGGCGTATAACTTTTCCATTTTTTCGGTAAGTTCCGCTTGTCTGGTTTCGAAATTTGCTTTCGATTCTTCCAATTCTTCCGCCTGTAAAGTCAAAGCGTCTGATTTTTCGGTGAGTTCCGCTTGCTTGGTTTCAAGTTCGGTTTCTTTTTCGTTGAGCTCGGTTTCGCGTTGGCGTAATTCTTCAAGCTGGGTTTCCATCGAAGCAAGCTTTTCTTCCAATTCCGTTTCTTTTTCTTCAAATTTAGATTTTTCTTCTTCAAAAGAGGCTTGGTTTTCGTCTGCGTCCGATTGTTTGGTTTCAAACGCGAGTTCCTTTTCTGCAAGTTCGGTTTCGCGAACCTCTAATTCTTTGAGTTGTTCTTCAAAGGCAGTTTGCTTTTCTACGAAATCGGCGGAAAGCTTTTCAAATTCCGCTTTTTGTTCTTGCAAAAGAGTTTCTTTTTCATTGAGCTCGGTTTCGCGTTCAGTGAGCGATTGAAGTTTTTCGTCGAGTTCCGTTTGTTTTTCTTCTAATTCGTTTTGACGTTCTTGAAGCTCCGTTTGTTCGGTTTCAAAATCTGCTTTGGATTGCGCAAGTTCTTCTTCTTTATTCGTCAATTCTTCGCGAAGTTCTTCAAGTTTTAAAAGTTCGGTATTTTTCTCTTCGTTGTTCTCCGTTTTTAAAGCGGTCAATTCGCCTTCCAACGTTGCGACTTCTTCCATTTTGGATTGGAGTGCTTGTTCCGCTTTTTCCTTTTCTTCGGAAAGGATGACGAACTTCTCATTTTTATCCGTAAGATCGGCGTCGAGATTTTCAACGGTGGACTGTAAACGAGTGATTTCTGCGCTCTTATTTTCAATTTCCACGCGAAGAGATTCGATGGAAAGTTTCGCTTCCGTAAGCTCGGACTCCTTTTCTTCTAAAAGAGACTGCTTGTTTTGCAATAAGCGTTCCTTTTCGTTGATTACGAGTTGTTTTTCCAAAAGTTCGTTTTCCTTTCGTTCCAACGTTTCCTTTTGCGCGCTAATTTGAGTTTTGAATTCGTTGACGTCCAAACGTTGCTCGTTTAAGGTCGCGCTTTGTACGGAAAGTAGGGAGCGTTCACGTTGTAAGTCGTTTTTCAAATTATTCAACGCCGTTTTTTGGTCTTCAAGCGCCGTTTCTCGCGCTTCCAACGATTTCTTCAATTCCGTAAGTTCGTTTTGGCGTTTCGTAATAAAGGAAAAGTCGTAGTGGGAATCGCCGTCGGAAATCAAACTGTCGATAATCGTACGGGAATATTCCCATTCCGTTAAGTCTTGATCGATTGCCTTACGGCCTTTTTCGGTCAAGCGGAAATATTTGCGTTGACCGCCGTTGGAAAACTCTCCATAGTACGATTGCACGTATTCCAAGGCCTCCAAACGTTTCAACGCGCTATACAAAGTGGGTTGCTTCAAACTATACATGCCACCGCTTTTCTTTTCGATTTCGTTGATGATGTCGTAGCCGTATTTATCTTCGTCGTATAAACAACGCAAAATAATCGTGTTGATGTGCCCACGAATCAAATCGGCGCTGATTTGCATACCGTTTTCGTCACCGCCTCCCGTGATGGACTCATCCAAAGGGAGATTGTTCTTCTCTTGTTCCATAACTCCTCCTATGTGCTGTTTTTACGCCTGACGGAGTACTTTGTCAGAAGTAAGTAGTGGGGAGAGTGTTTGCGGAAAGTCTTTAAAACAAAGATTATTTGACGCAAAGTACTCTACGACACCTTTCATTAAGTATTATACCACAAATAAAACGAATTGTCAAATATTCTATAAGAATATTTCACCTAAATTTAGAGAAAAATGGAAAAATTTTTGAAAAAAGAGAAAATAAGCAAGTTTCCGTGTTGACTTTTTAGAAAAAGAAGAGTATAATAGCTTGGATATGAATGTATACGAACATAAAAAAGACTTTCAAATTAAATACTGTGAAACGGATTTTAAAGACGAATTAAAACTTTCGGCGACGCTAGCTTATTTTGAAGAAGTGGCGGGCTCTAGCGCGGACGAATTGGGATTTGGTTATCATTTCTTAAAACCCAACGGTTACGCGTTTATGGTTTCAGGCATTTGCGTTGAGTTTTATGAAAAGATGGAGCAAGGGGATATCGTAAAAGTTTGTACGTGGCCCAATCCGCCGTCGTACGCAGTGTTTGGTCGGGAATACGAAATCCGTTCCACGGACGAAAGAAGAACCCTTTGTAAAGGTACGTCGAGATGGTGTCTTGTGAATTTATCGGACGGAAAAATTTTGCCGTCGAAAACGATTGAAAACCAAGATTATTCTACCTATAACACGAGTCGAGCGCTCGATTGGAAACAATGGAAGATTGCGCCATTCCCGTTGGATGAAGGGGAGCTTCGTTTCTCGCTCGTTATCGCTAATTCGGAATACGATCATAATTATCACGTCAATAATACCCGTTACGCTGATTATGCATTGAACTGCTTTTCGATTGCGGAACTTTCAAAACTTTCTTTAAAGCGTTTCCAAATTTCTTACCATAAACAGTGCAAGGAAGGCGATGCGTTGCGCTTTTATAGAAAAGAAACGGAACGGGGACATTACGTCGTTCTCGGCGTTAACCAAAACCAAGAGATCGTCGTGTCAACGGAATTTGTTTTCGGAGATAACGCATAAAAATATAGAATTATTCATTTATTCACGAAAAAATGTTTAAAATGTATATTTTTGTGAATATTCATGCAAAAAGATTCGAAAAATATTTATAAAAATTAAAAAATATACTGAAAAATGCTTGACGAAAGTATTTTCAAAGAGTATAATGGCTTTCGTGGATTGGCGAAAGCCGTTGTCACGTATTATGAAAACGATATAAAATTATACGAAATTAGGAGATTTAAATATTATGGAAACGAAAGAAACGGTTAAAAAAGTCGTGCTTGCCTATTCGGGCGGATTGGATACGTCGATTATTATTCCTTGGTTAAAAGAAAATTACGGGAATCCCGAAGTTATCGCGGTTTCGGCGGACGTAGGGCAAGAATCGGAACTTGAAGGTTTGGAAGAAAAAGCAATTAAAACGGGCGCGTCCAAACTTTATATCTTGGATTTGAAAAAGGAATTTATTGAAGATTATATTTACCCGACGATGCAAGCGGGAGCGCTTTATGAAAATAAGTATTTGCTCGGTAAGTCTTTTGCCCGTCCCCTTATTTCGAATCGAATCGTTGAAATTGCGCAAAAAGAAGGCGCGGATGCGATTTGCCACGGTTGTACGGGGAAGGGGAACGATCAAGTTCGTTTTGAATTGACGATCAAAGCGTTTGCGCCTGAAATGAAGATAATCGCGCCTTGGCGTATTTGGGACATCAAGAGCCGTGAAGAAGAAATCGAATACGCGGAAAAGCATAATATCCCTTTGAAGATTACTCGTGAAACGAACTATTCGAAGGATAAAAATCTTTGGCACTTGTCGCACGAAGGGTTGGATTTGGAAGATCCTGCAAACGAGCCCGATTACGATAAGATTTGCGAACTCGGCGTTTCGCCTTGGGCTGCTCCCGACAAGCCGACGTATTTGACGATTCATTTTGAAAAGGGTATTCCTACGGCAATCGACGGCGAAAAAATGGATAGCGTTGCGTTAATTGATAAACTCAATAAGATTGGTGGGGCGAACGGCGTAGGACTTTGCGATATGGTAGAAAACCGTCTTGTCGGTATGAAATCCCGTGGGGTATACGAAACGCCGGGCGGTACGATTCTTTACACGGCGCACGAGATTTTGGAATCCATTTGTTTGGATAAAGCGACGATGCACTATAAGCAAATGGTTGCGATTAAGTTTGGGGAAATGGTATACGACGGACAATGGTTTACTCCGCTTCGCGAAGCGTTGACGGCGTTCGTAAACGAAACGCAAAAGACGGTTACGGGCGACGTAAAACTCAAAGTTTATAAGGGCAACGTCTTGAACGCAGGCGTAACTTCGCCGTATTCCCTTTACAGTGAAACGATTGCAACTTTCGACGACGACGGTGGCGCGTACCATCAAAACGACGCGGAAGGGTTTATTAATCTTTTCGGTTTGCCGATTAAAGTAAAAGCTTTGTTGGAATCGAATAAATTGAAATAATTACGAAAAATAGACGGTTTCGGGCGCAGTTTTTTGCGCCCGAACGGTTGTATAAAACAGGTAAAATTTAGAGCGTTTTCGGCTCTAAAAACGGTAGTAAAAATGAAAAAAGTATTTATTGACGGTAAAGAAGGCACGACGGGTTTACAAATCTACGAACGTCTTGAAAAGAGAAAAGACGTCGTCTTGCTTACCCTTTCGGAAGAAAAGAGAAAGGACGTCGCAGCGAGAAAAGAACGGATTAACGAAGCGGATATCGTATTCTTGTGTTTGCCCGACGTGGCGGCAAAGGAATCGGTGTCGTTATGCGAAAATCCGAATGCCAAGATCATCGACGCGTCGACGGCGCATCGTACTACGGAGGGTTGGGCGTACGGTTTTCCTGAGCTCTCCAAAGAGTTTCGTGATAAAATCGCGACAGGTAAGCGAATCGCAAATCCCGGTTGTCACGCAAGCGGTTTCGTGTCGCTCGTATATCCGCTTGTAAGCGCAGGACTTATCGATAGGGATTATCCGTTCGTCGCGCATTCGATTACCGGATATTCGGGTGGCGGTAAAAAAATGATTGCGCAATACGAAAGCGAGGAAAGGGAAAAGGAACTTTCTTCTCCCCGTCAGTACGGGTTAACGCTTACGCATAAACATTTGCCCGAAATGACGAAAGTGTGCAATCTTTCTCATGCGCCGATTTTCAATCCGATCGTCGCCGATTTTTATAGCGGTATGTGCGTAACCGTACCCGTTTATGCGAGTATGCTAAAAGATGGGAAAACGCCTGCAAAGATGCGAGATTTTTTCCAAAGTTTTTATCAAGAGGCGAAGTTTGTTTCGGTTTCCAAAGCGAAAGAAAGCTTTCTCGCGGCGAATACCTTTTCAGGAACCAATCGTTTGGAGATTTACGTTGGCGGAAATGAAGATCAACTTTTGCTTTGCGCTCGTTTCGATAATCTTGGTAAAGGCGCGTCTGGCGCGGCGGTGCAAAATATGAATATTGCGCTCGGGCTTCCCGAAGACGCGTATTTGGAATAACGGAAAAGGATAAAAAATATGAAATTAGAACGTATAGAAGGTGGCGTTTGCGCGCCCAAAGGCTTTAAGGCAAACGGAGTACACTGCGGTATCCGTAAAAATAAAAAGAAAAAAGATTTCGCGTTGATCGTCGCGGATAAAGAATGCGCTTGCGCTTGCGTATATACGACCAACCTTGTGAAAGGCGCGCCTATTCTCGTGACGAAAAAACACGTGGAAAACGGTTACGCGCAAGCGGTCGTCGTCAATAGCGGGAACGCAAATACTTGTAATGCGAACGGCGTTGAGATTGCGGAAGGAATGTGCGCGCTCGTCGAACGTGAATTGAAGATCAAGGCGACGGACATCGTCGTGGCTTCTACGGGCGTTATTGGTCAAACGCTTTCGTTAGAACCGATGGAAAAGGAAATTTCTTCGCTCGTTGCAGGGCTTGGCGATACGCCTGCACATAATCTTGCCGCGGCGCAAGCAATTATGACGACGGACACTGTTGAAAAAGAGATTGCGTATTCTTTTGAAATCGGCGGAAAAGTTTGTAAAATCGGCGCGATTTGCAAGGGCGTCGGTATGCTTTGCCCGAATATGGCGACGATGCTTATGTTCGTAACGACGGACGTAAATATTACGCCTGCAATGCTTCAAAAAGCGTTGAATGCTGATATCAAAGATTCGTTGAATATGGTGAGTGTCGATCGGGATACTTCTACGAACGATACGCTTTGCGTAATGGCGAGTGGATTTGCAGGGAATAAATTGATTGAAACGGCGGACGTAGATTATAAAAAGTTCTGTTTAGCGCTCCACGCGGTTACGAGAGAGATGTGTAGAAAAATCGCCGCTGACGGCGAAGGCGCAACCAAATTGATTGAATGTAAAGTGATTGGCGCAAAATCGAAAAAGGTGGCGAGAACGGTAGCAAAATCGGTCGTTTGTTCCAATCTTTTGAAAGCGGCGATCTTCGGCGCGGATGCGAATTGGGGGCGTGTACTTTGCGCGATCGGGTATTCGGGCGCAGACGTAGATGTTGAAAAAATTGACGTTACATTTACGTCGCTTGCAGGTGAACTTTCCGTATGCAAAAACGGAATGGGGATTGATTTCTCGGAAGACCACGCGAAAAAAGTCTTGTCGGAAAAAGAGATCGGGATCTTGATCGATTTGAATACGGGAAATTATTCGGCGACTGGTTGGGGGTGTGATTTAACCTACGAATACGTGCGTATTAACGGGGATTATCGTACCTAAAAGTTGAGATATAAATAAATATTTATTTATCTAGGAAAAAATCAAACGAAAATTGGCACTCAGAAGTTGACAAATCCGGTTCTAGATGCTATAATAGAAAAAATAAACAGGTGAGATATGATATCCAAACAAGAACAAGCCGAATTTTTGGCGGAGGCAATGCCTTATATAAAAAAATATAACGATAAGATTCTCGTAATCAAATACGGCGGAAACGCCATGATCAACGAAGAATTGAAAGCGTCCGTCATGCGCGATCTCGTGCTTTTACAGCTCGTTGGGATCAAAGTCGTGCTCGTTCACGGTGGCGGACCTGAAATTTCTGAAATGTTGAAACGGGTCGGTATCGAAAGTAAATTTATCGGTGGGCTTCGCTATACGGATAAGGAAACGGTAGAAATCGTTCGAATGGTGCTTTCGGGTAAGATCAATAAGACGCTCGTCAACGAACTTGAAATGTCGGGCGGGAAAGCGATTGGTTTAAGCGGTATTGACGGGCATATGCTCGGCTGTGAAAAAGAAGATGAAAAACTTGGTTTCGTCGGTAAGATTGTCAATGCCGACGTCAAAATCATTGAAGATTGTTTGAAAAACGGATACATTCCCGTTATTTCAACGGTCGGCTATGATAACGAGGGTAATATTTATAACGTAAACGCGGATACGGCGGCGTCCGTAATCGCAGGTGAGTTACAAGCGGAAGGTTTGATTTTAATGACGGATATCCGCGGACTCTTGGAAGATAGGGACGATGAATCGACTTTAATTAAAAAGGTCGTAGTGTCGGATATTCCTTCGCTTGTGAAACGGGGTATTATTTCAGGGGGTATGATCCCTAAAATTGAATGTTGTAAAGAAGCAATTCGTCGTGGCGTCCAAAAGGTATTCATTACCGATGGACGTGTTAATCATTCCATTTTAATGGAACTCCTTTCCGACGAAGGTATGGGAACAATGTTTATTAACGGCGACTGATTTTTTGTAAATCAGTCGTATTTTTTGAAAAAACGGGGGATTTGGTTGTAAAAAACAACGAATTTGAATGGAAGTAGTAGAATGAAATTTCAAGAAGTTCAAAACAAAGATAAAGCGTATATCGCGTCTACTTATAACCGTTTCGGCGTAGCGATTGAAAAGGGGAACGGCGCAACGTTTATCGACGTGGAAGGAAAAAAATATATCGATTTTACGAGCGGAATCGGCGTCAATGCTTTCGGGGTAAACGACGAACTTTGGAAAAAGGCGGTCGTAGAGCAGGTGAACGCCGTTCAACACGCTTGCAATTTGTATTACACCTTACCGCAAATACGGCTTGCGGAATTGCTTTGTGAAAAGTCTGGCGCGAAAAAAGTCTTTTTTGGAAATTCGGGCGCGGAAGCGAACGAATGCGCGATCAAAGTGGCGAGAAAGTATTCCGCTTTAAAATACGGGGATCTCGTTCGCTACGAAATTGTTACGCTTAAAGAAAGTTTTCACGGTAGAACGCTTGCAACTCTTTCTGCTACGGGGCAGAATCATTTCCATCATTATTTCGGGCCTTTCCCCGACGGGTTCGTTTACGCAGAGCCAAATATGGATTCCGTCAAGGCTTGCGTTGGTGAAAAGACTTGCGCCGTGATGGTGGAACTTATCCAAGGCGAAAGTGGCGTAAACGTGTTGGACAAAACGTTCGTTGTCGAGCTTGCAAAGTATTGTAAAGAAAAGGATATTTTGTTGATCGTGGACGAAGTGCAAACGGGCAACGGAAGAACGGGCAACGTATACGCATTCCAAGGCTTTGGCATAGAGCCCGACGTCGTAACGACGGCAAAGGGCTTGGGAGGCGGACTCCCCATTGGCGCTTGTATGTTGTTTGAAAAGACGGAAAACGTATTTGCTTACGGAGATCACGGCACGACGTACGGCGGAAACCCCGTGGCTTGCGCTGGTGCGGTTAGCGTAATGGAGCGCATGACGGAAAGCCTGCTTAAAGAAGTGAATGAAAAAGGCGAATACTTAAAAGAAAAAATCAAAAAAATGCCTAACGTTGCCGGTGTTGACGGAATGGGGCTGATGATAGGCGTCCGTTTAAAAGGGGAACGAACGGCAAGACAAGTTGCGGAAGAGTGCTTGAAAAAGGGGTTGTTGGTTTTGACGGCGCACGAAAAGGTAAGATTATTACCACCGCTCAATATAACGAAACGGGAAATCGATGAAGGATTAAAGGTATTAGGAGAAACGTTACGATGAAACATTTATTAAAACTTGCGGATTTGACGAGAGACGATATTTATCATATCTTGAATTTGGCGGATCAACTCAAATATGAAAGAAAGAACAATATCCATAAAGACTATTTAAAGGGTAAGAAGCTCGGTATGATTTTTAGAAAATCGTCTACGCGTACTCGCGTTTCTTTTGAAGTGGGAATGTACGAGCTTGGCGGTACGGCGTTGTTCTTGTCCGATCGGGATATTCAGCTCGGTCGCGGAGAGCCTGTAAAAGATACGGCGAGGGTTTTCTCCCGTTATCTTGACGGGGTTATGATTCGTACCTTTGATCAAAGCGAAGTGGAAGAATTCGCAAATAGCGGTTCGATTCCCGTTATCAACGCGTTGACCGATTACGCGCATCCTTGTCAAGTTCTTGCGGATTTAATGACGATTCGTGAATATAAAGGAATTTTGAACGGATTGAAGATGTGTTTCGTCGGCGATGGCAATAATATGGCGAACTCGTTGCTCGTAGGCGCGTTGAAGATGGGTATGAAATTCACGATTGCTTGTCCGAAAGGCTACGAAATTGCGCCTGAACTCGTTGAATGGGCGAAAGATTACGAAGGTTTATTTGAAATGACGGACGACGTCATGGAAGCGGCGAAGGACGCCGACGTGCTCTATACCGACGTTTGGGCGTCGATGGGGCAAGAAGAAGAACGGGAAATCCGCGCGAAAGCTTTTGCGGGATTCCAAATTAACGACGAAGTTATGCGCGTCGCGAAAAAGGATGCACTCGTATTGCATTGCTTGCCTGCGCACCGCGGGGAAGAAATTACGGAAGAAGTGCTTGAAGCGCACGCGCAAGAAATTTTTGACGAAGCGGAAAACCGACTTCACGCGCAAAAAGCCGTTATGGTAAAATTGATGCGCGATTGATACGAACTTTTGGAAAAAATAAAAGATAGAAGGATATTTATGAAAAAACAAAAAGTTTATTTGACGTTACAAAACGGAAAAGTATTCGAAGGCTATCGTTTCGGCGCGGAGAAAGACGCGACGGGCGAACTCGTTTTCACGACGGGTATGGTAGGGTATTTGGAAACCTTGACCGAGCCCGCCAACTACGGACAAATCGTCGTGCAAACATTTCCTTTGATTGGAAATTACGGGGTAATGCGTTCAGACCTTGAAAGTAAGAAGGCTTGGGTGAAAGCTTACGTCGTAAGAGAGATTTGCGACGAACCGTCAAACTTCCGATCGGAAGGGAAATTAGACGATTTTTTGAAAGAAGAAAACGTCGTAGGAATTTACGGCGTAGATACGCGTGAGCTTACGAAAATTCTTCGCGACGAAGGGGTAATGAACGCTACGATTTCGTCTAAGCCGATGAAAGATCTCTCCGTTTTGAACGATTATACGATTCAAAATCCCGTAAAAGAAGTAACGGCGACGGAACTTCAAGCGTATGGTGACGGCAATTCGACGTATACCGTTGCGCTTTGGGATTTCGGGGCGAAAAACAGTACGGTAAATCAACTCCTTTCTTACGGTTGTAAAGTTTTGCGCGTACCCGCAAATTATACGGCGGAGCAAATTTTGGCGTTGTCGGTGGACGGCGTTATGCTTTCCGACGGACCCGGCGATCCTGCGGATAATTCAGGTATCGTTGCGGAGATCGAAAAGATTATCGGGAAAAAGCCGATTTTCGGCGTAGGGCTTGGTCATCAGCTTTTAGCCTTAGCGTTCGGTAGCGAAACGGAAAAGATGAAATACGGTCACCGTGGCGGACAACCCGTAAAATATTTAGAGAGCGGAAAAGTGTATATTTCTTCCCAAAATCACGGTTACGTCGTTTCGACTTCGTCTGTTAAGGTTGGGAACGTCAATTTCGTAAACGCGAACGACGACTCGTGTGAAGGAATCGATTATCCCGAATATTCAGCGTTCTCGGTACAGTTTAATCCCGAATCCTGTAGCGCTGCGTGCGAACCGAACGTATTATACGAAAAATTCTTGAAGAACATGAAGGAGAAACGCAATGCCTAAGAGAAGTGACATTAAAAAAGTATTAGTAATTGGCTCCGGCCCTATCGTCATTGGACAGGCGGCGGAATTTGACTATGCGGGCGCGCAAGCTTGTCGCGTCTTAAAAAGCGAAGGGATTAACGTAGTTCTTTGTAACTCCAACCCTGCGACGATTATGACGGATAAAGCGCTTGCCGACGAAATCTATCTCGAACCGCTTACGGAAGAAAGTTTAAAACGTATCATTATCAAAGAAAAACCGGATAGCTTGTTGGCGTCGCTCGGCGGACAAACGGGGCTTACTATGGGTTGTAAACTTGCTAAATCCGGATTCTTGGAAGAACACGGCGTTCGTTTGATCGGTACGAAACTTGACGCTATCGACCGTTCGGAAGATAGAGAATTGTTCAAAGAAACGATGGAAAAAATCCATCAACCTTGCGTGCCGTCCGATATTGCGTATACGGTAGAAGAATGTGTTGCTATTGCAAATCAACTTGGATATCCCGTCATTATTCGTCCTGCCTATACTCTTGGTGGCGCTGGTGGTGGCGTAGCGTATAACGAAGAAGAATTGCGCTTGATTTCCCATAACGGGTTAATGCTTTCTCCGATTACGCAAGTATTGATTGAAAAATATATTGCTGGGTGGAAAGAGATCGAGTTTGAAGTTTTGCGCGATAGCGCAGGGAACGTGCTCACCGTTTGTTCCATGGAAAACGTCGATCCCGTTGGTATGCATACGGGGGACTCGATCGTCGTCGCGCCTGCCGTTACGCTTTCTACGAAAGAATACAATATGTTGCGAAGTTCTGCGCTTGCAATTATTACCGAACTTGGTATCGAAGGTGGCTGTAACGTACAGTTTGCGCTCAATCCCGATTCCTTTGAATATTCGGTAATCGAAGTGAATCCGCGTGTTTCGCGTTCTTCCGCTCTTGCGTCGAAAGCAACGGGATTCCCGATTGCGAAAGTAACGTCGAAGATTGCGCTCGGTTATACGCTTGACGAAATTAAAAACGACGTTACGGGGACTTCTTACGCTTGTTTTGAACCGACGATCGATTATCTCGTGGTAAAAATGCCCAAGTGGCCGTTTGATAAGTTCTTGTACGCGAAACGTGAATTAGGTACGAGAATGAAGGCGACGGGCGAAGTTATGGCGATCGGTACGTCTTTTGAAATGGCGATTATGAAAGCCGTTCGTGGCGCGGAAATTTCCACGTCTACCATGAACTATAAGAAGTTTGAAAACTGTTCGAAAGAAGAGTTGAAGGCGAAATTAAAGGAAATGACGGACGAAAGAATCTTCGTCGTCTATGCAGCGCTTAAAAAAGGCGTTACGGTTGAAGAAATTTACGCCGTTACGAAGATTGATCCTTGGTTCTTGAATAAGTTTAAAAATTTGATTGCTTACGAAGAAAGTTTGCCGAAGCAAAAACTCACTCGTGCAATTTATAACGAAGGGAAGAGATTAGGGTATCTCGATAAAGATATCGAAATTTTCAGTGGTCAAAAAATTCCTTATCACAAGAAAGCCGTCTTTAAGATGGTAGATACTTGCGCAGGGGAATTCGCTGCGAAAACGCCGTATTTCTATTCGACGTTCGACGAAACGGCGCACGACGAAGCGAAACCGTTCGCATCCAAGAGTGGGAAAAAGAAAATCGTCGTTATCGGTTCTGGTCCGATTCGTATCGGTCAAGGGATCGAATTTGACTACTCTTCCGTGCATTGCGTATGGACGCTCAAAGAACTTGGTTACGAAGTCGTTATTATCAACAATAATCCTGAAACGGTTTCTACCGATTTTGATACGGCGGATCGTTTGTATTTCGAGCCGTTGACGCCTGAAGACGTGCAACACGTATTGGACGTTGAAAAACCGTACGGCGTTATTATCACCTTTGGTGGTCAAACTGCGATTAAACTTTGTTCGTATTTCGATAAAAATGGGATTCGCATTCTCGGTACGAGCGCGGATAGCGTAGATATTGCGGAAGATAGAGAACGATTTGAAGCGTTGCTTGATAAATATTCTATTCCCCGTCCGAAAGCGCTTACGGTTATGACGAAAGAAGAAGCGCTTGTCGCGGCGGAAAAATTGGAATATCCCGTACTTTTACGGCCTTCGTACGTAATCGGCGGTCAAAATATGACGATAGCGTTTACGGAAGAAGACGTTTGTAGATATATGGACGTCATTTTGGCGCAAGGAATTGAAAACCCCGTGCTTTGCGATAAGTATTTGATGGGTACGGAGTTGGAAGTAGACGCGATTTCCGACGGGAAAGACGTTTTGATTCCTGGTATTATGCAACATATCGAACGTACGGGCGTACACTCTGGCGACTCGATTGCGGTATATCCCCCGTACAATCTTGACGATACGATGCTCGAACGGATTATTGAAGTATCTACGCAACTTGCGTTGGAACTTAAAACGAAAGGGCTTATCAATATTCAATATTTGATTTATCGTGGGCAACTTTACGTAATCGAAGTGAATCCCAGAGCATCGCGTACCGTTCCGTATATCTCCAAGGTAACGGGCGTTCCGATGGTTGAACTTGCAACGAAAATTATCGTAGGCGCAAAACTGAAAAATCTTGGTTACGGTACGGGTCTTTACCCGTCTTCGCCGTACGTAGCCGTTAAAGTTCCCGTATTCAGCTTTGAAAAATTGAACGACGTAAACTCTCAACTTGGCCCGCAAATGAAATCGACAGGGGAAGTTTTGGGAATTGGTAAAACGTTTGAAGAAGCAATGTTTAAAGGCCTTGTTTCGGCGGGATTTAAGATGTGTCACCCCTCTGAACGTCGTCCTGTAGGCGTATATATGACCGTCAACGATATGGATAAGTTGGATATGGTCACCATTGCGAAAAAGTTCGGGGATCTGGGTTGTACAATGTATGCAACGAAAGGAACGGCGAAAGTTATTTCCGATTTGGGCTTTGATTGTTCGATCGTCAATAGACTTTCCGCCACGGACGAACTCATTCGTTTGATGGACGAAGGAAAGGTCGATTATATCGTATATACCGGTAAAACGGATATGGAATCGATTAACGACTTCATTCGCTTGCATCACCACGCAATTTTGCTTGGTATTACGGTATTGACGTCTTTGGATACCGCGAACGCGCTTGCGGATATTATTGCAAGTAAGTTTACGGAAGAAAATACCGAACTCGTGGATATCAACGCGCTCCGTAAGGAAAAATTACGTCTTTCGTTCACGAAGATGCAATCTTGCGGAAACGATTATATCTATTTCGATAACCGTGACGGAAAGATCACTTGTCCCGAATCGATCGCCGTAAACTACGTAAATCGTCATTACGGAATCGGTGGGGACGGAATCGTACTGATTGAAAAGTCCAACGTGGCGGATGCAAAAATGCGTATTTTCAATAAAGACGGTTCGGAAAGCACGATGGGCGGTAACTCCATTCGTTGCGTTGGGAAATATCTTTACGATAAGAAGATCGTTTCCCGTAACGAAATGACGATTGAAACGGCAAATCAAATTCATCAAGTCAAAGTATTCTCGTTGAGCGGTAAGGTTACGTCGGCGAGTGTGAATCTTGGTAAAGTGGAATTGTCCGGCGCGAAGATTCCTTGCGTATGGAACGAAGATCAAATCGTGAAAAAGCCGGTTAAAATCGGTGGAAATGATTATGAAATTACGCTCGTGAACGTCGGGAATCCCCATTGCGTCGTGTTCTCGGATAAAGTGGACGCTGTTCCCGTGAAAAAGATCGGTCCAGACTTTGAAAATAGCGAATATTTCCCTGCGCATATCAATACGGAATTTATTCGTGTCGTCAATAAAGTAACGATTAAAATGCGTGTTTGGGAACGTGGCAACGGGGAAACGTGGTCGTGTGGTACGGGCGCGGCGGCTGCCGTCGTTGCGGCGGTGCTTTGCGGTTACTGTGAAAAGGATACGAACGTTACGGTCAAACTCCGTGGTGGGGATTTGACGGTTAACTATCATTCGAACGGAGAAGTGGAATTGATGGGTAGCGTAAAAACGGTATTCGAAGGTCAGTTTGAAATTTAAAAAAAGACGGAAGTCCTGCGTATTGCGGGACTTCCGCAGGAGTTTATTTTGGACGTTTTATATGAAGAATGCGCCGTCAATAAAAATTCGGCGCGAGGTGAAAAGATTTATAAAATCTTAAACGTTGCTTATTATTTTTTCTTGATTCTTGCGATTATTGGGCTTGTGACTGTTTTATCCAATATCGGTGGGGTATTGACGGAATTAGATCCCAGCGCGAAAGAAGAAGAAAAACAGGCGGTTGCCTTTTTGCAGACGTTTTTCTTTTTAGGTGTGTTCGTTTTGATCACTTGTGGTTCTCTTTCGTTTGCACTTTTCTTTTTAAAGCGCAGAATCAATATTAGTTACGACTATACGTTCGTTTCGGGCGAACTTCGGATCGTAAAAGTTTTCAATATCAATAGAAGAAAGCTTGTAACGAAGATTTCAAATGAAAATATATTGCAACTTGGCGACGTGGATAGTTCGAGCTATACGCGTTTGTCGAGCGATCCTACGAACAAACAAGTGGTTTGTACGCCGAACGTAGAGCCGAAACAAGGGAAATTTTTCCTGTACATCCACGTGAGTGATCCAACGGGAAAGAAATTATACGTTTTGGAATGTAGAGAAGAATTACTCGTCAATATTTTGCATTTCGTAAAGCGCGGTACGCTTGCCGACGATTACGTAATGCAGGAGAAAAAGAAATGATTTACTTGGATAACGCGGCGACTACGAAACCGTGTGAAAACGCGGTTCGAGCCACGGAAAAATATCTTTTTGAAAAGTATTATAATCCTTCGGCTTTATATACGGAAGGACATGAATTGCAGAGCGAGCTAAAAAAAGCGCGCTCCGCTTTGCTTTCTTTCGTGGCGAACGAAAACGATTTTGAATGGATATTTACTTCTTGCGGAACGGAGTCGGATAATCAAGCGATTTTTGGTTTTGCAAAACGTGGAAACGCCGTAACGACGATGGGGGAACACTCCGCGGTGTTCACGCCGTTTACCGAATTGAAAAATCGGGGCGTCGTTGACGCGAGATTTGCGCCGTTACTGCCCGACGGAAGGGTGAACGTAGAAAAATTACTTGCGCTCGTGGATGAAAAAACTTCTTTCGTATCCGTGATCCACGTGAACAACGAAACGGGCGCGATCAACGATATTAACGAGATTGCAAAGCTTGTCAAAAAGAAAAATCCACGTACGATTTTTCATTCGGACGGAGTACAAGCTTATGGGAAATTACCGTTTAAGTTGGCAAAAGAAGTGGATTTGTATTCGGTCAGCGCGCATAAGATCGGCGGATTGAAAGGGGTTGGCGGATTGATTAAGAGAAAATCTCTCGCTTTGCCTGCTTACTTATTGGGCGGTGGACAGGAAAACGGTCGCCGTAGCGGTACGGAAAACGTCTTTGGAATCATGCAATTTGTTTTGGCGACAAATGAGAAGTTCTCAACCTTAAAAGCGGATTTCGAGCGTTTGCAAGCATATAAGAAAAAGTTTACGGAAGGTTTGGATAAGAACGTCTATACAGTATTATCTGGGGAAACTGCTTCTCCCTATATCGTAAGCGTTTCTGCCGTGGGGCTTCGTGGGGAGATTCTTTTGCATCTTGCAAACGATAAAGGAGTGATTGTGGGAACGGGTTCGGCGTGTTCTTCGAATGCAAAAAACCGTTATAGCCGAGTGATTCTTGCCTGCGGTCATGACGAAAAGACGGCGGACGGCGTACTTCGAATCAGTTTTTCTTCACTTACGACGGTAGACGAAGTGGAAAAAGCAATAGAAATCTTAAACGAAATTGGTAGAGATTTAAAAAAGAGAATGAATTAAGGAACGTAAGAAATGAAAAAAGTAATTATTATTCGTTATGCGGAGCTCTTTTTAAAAGGAAAAAATAGAGGCTTTTTTGAAAAGGCGTTCGAAGCGAATATTCAAAGAGCGTTAAAAGGAATTGAACACGAATTGCTTCGGCAAAGCGGAAGATATTTGGTCGTCAATTTTGCGGAAGAAGTGATTGACGAGATGATCGTTCGTCTGAAAAAAGTATTTGGGATTCATACGTTTAGCGTAGCGTACGAAACGGACGCGAACATGGACGCTATTTTCGCGGTGGCAAAAACGGTATGCAAACAAGAAGGTTCGTTCAAAGTAGCTTCGCACAGAGGAGATAAAAAATTTCCGTTGACGTCTATTGAAATTAGCAAAGAGCTTGGAGGTAGACTCTTATCCGTATATCATAATTTGACGGTAGACGTGCATAACCCGTCTTTTACCGTAAACGTAGATATTCGAGAAGGTGGAAAGGCACTCGTATTTAGCGAGTTTATCGAAGGCGCAAACGGGATGCCCGTCGGTACGGCTGGGAAAGGACTTTTATTGATTTCGGGTGGTATCGATAGTCCCGTAGCCGGATACATGATGGCGAAACGGGGTATGAACGTAGAATGTTTGCATTTCCATAGTTATCCTTATACGAATATGCAAGCGAAAGAAAAGGTCGTTGAACTTGCAACGACGATTGCAAGCTATTCTTGCGGGACGAAATTGTATACGGTAAGCGTTACCCATATTCAAGAAGAAATTCATAAAAAATGCCGTCCCGAACTTATGATTACCCTTTTACGGAGATTTATGTTCCGTATTGCGGAACGGCACGCGCTTCATATTAGCGCGCAGTGTTTGATTACGGGGGAGAGCTTGGGACAGGTTGCTAGCCAGACGATTGAGGGGATGACGTCTTCAAATTCCGTCGTGGAAAAGTTGCCCGTTTTGCGTCCGCTCGTCGGTTTTGATAAAAATGAGATTATCGACCGTTCGGTAAAAATCGGCACGTACGAAACGTCTATTTTGCCGTATGAAGATTGTTGCACGGTATTTTTACCCGATTTTCCCGCGATTCGTCCTAAACTCAAAGATATTTTGATGGAAGAAAGAAAGTTGGACGTCGAAGGTCTTATTAAGACGGCATTCGAGTCCATGGAGAAAATCGAATTATAAAGACGAGAAACTAACGTTTGTTTGTAAGGAGTGTGTTTTATGAATTATACGGTTCAAACAACGAAATATATTTTTAAGAATTTTTTCTACGTGTTACCGTTTGCGATCGTTCCCGCTTTGTTTTTGGCTTTATCGATCAGTAACGACGCGGTGCAAAGCGTTTTGACCAATCTTTTAAACGGGAATCCACACGATAGTTTTTGGAATTATTTCCAAGCGATTTCTCTGTTTAATTTTTCGTCGTGGGGAACGGTGCTTTCCGGCGCGATAGGGGTAGTAGCCGTTATTTTTAGCGTTTCTATGCTCATGGCGTTCTTGGAAAAACATTTGAGAATTGGTAAGAAAACGTTTAACGGCTTGCTCTCCAAAGTAAACGACAATTTAATCTCTACGTTTGGGTTTTCCGTTTTATGTTTGGTGATTTACGAAGTTTGGTCGGTGATTTTGTCGGCGTTATGCTTTTTAGTCACGGGGATTTCCGACGTTGTAGTCGCTTACGTCCTTTTAGGAATCGTATATTTGGCGATGCATTTCGTTTTACTTTATTTTTTATCCCTGTTTTATTTATGGTTGCCTTGTATGCAAATGACGGGATTTAAAGCTTTTGAAGCCTTGCGGTATTCCTATCAACTCGTTGCGCCGATTCGTGTGGGATTGATTTGGGGACAATGGATGTTTTTGCTTATCTGTGAAGGATTGCTTGCCTTGTCCGTTATTTTAGTGGAGTCCGCGACTATGTCGTTTGCGGTGGGGACGGTACTTTTTACCGTGATTTTATTAATCTATTGCGTACGGATGCAAATCGTTTATTTCGATCGCGCGCAAATTGAACGGGCAGACTTAAAGAAATATAATTTTTAAAGAATAGGAATAAGGTATAATAGGTATGTTGTTTAGGAACGCATTACGTCTCTTTATGGAGAATTTTAAAAACGTATATAAAATTTTGATCTATAAATTTATCGTGGCAATCGTAGCGGCGGCGCTGTATTCCGCGCTTTTATTACCGCAAGTGATCGAAATACTCGAAAGCGTGGAAATGGCGGGATTAATTGCTAACGTTAAAGAATTTATATTTGCTTTATTGGATGGAAATTCCGACGGATTACACGCGATTAGGGAACAAATTATTTCTTCGGCGAACGGGGTTCTTTCTTTTATTTCGACGAGAACGATCGGTTTAATCTTGTCCGTCGTAGGTTGCGTGCTCGTGTATTTGTTGGCGCGGTTTACGGATACGCTTTGTTATTTCTCTATGGGGGATATGTTGGGAGATAAGATGGAATCGTATGCTGAAACACCGTTTTGGGCTTCATACGTGAAAAATCTTGCAAAAGGTAGCTTATATAGCGTCGTTTACGTTTGCGCGATTTTCTTATTTGACGCAGTAATTTTGGCGGGTTGTTATTTCTTGTTCTTCTATTTGACGAAATTTTTAAATTTGGTTTTGTCCGTATTTTTATCCGTGACTTGTATCGTTCTTGCCAACGCGTTAAAGCTTACGCTTACTTCCGTTTGGATGCCGGCAATGACGGCGGATGATAAGTCGCTCAAAAAAGCAATTCAAGCTTGGAACGGCGTGGATAAAAAATTGCGTTGGGGGGTATTTTCCACCTATTTAGTAAGCGTGTATTTAGTTCTCTCGGTGAACGTCATTGGTTTGCTTACGACTTTTGGAAGTTCTGTTTTCCTGACGTTACCCGCATCTTATTTCTATTTTATTTGTTTGCAATACGTCAATTATTACACTTTGACGGGCAAAAAATATTTCTTAACCCATGAAAGAATCGTGACGAACGAATTGCATGGCGACGAGTCGCTAGCCGTAGAGTTTATCGCGCACGCTGGGGAAGAAAAGGAAGAACTCAAAGAAGAAAACAAAGATTAAGACGAAAAGGCGGTTGATTATGGATTATCAAAAAAATTATGAAACGTGGTTAAACGATCAAAGACTTTCTAAAGAAGGTCGGGAAGAACTTTTGAAAATAGCGACGGATGAAAAGGAAAAAGAATTCCGTTTCGGTGGCGAACTTGAATTCGGTACGGCGGGGATGCGTGGGATTATCGGTTACGGTATGAACATGATGAATGCGCATACGGTTATGCGCGCGACGCAAGGATTGTCAGAATTTATTTTGACGCTTGGCGAAAAAGCGAAAGAACAAGGCGTCGTCATTTCTTACGATACCCGTAGAAAGTCGGAAGAATTTGCAAAAGTGTCCGCGGCTGTGCTTGCGAAAAACGGAATTAAGGCGTATTTGTTTGACGACGTACATCCCGTACCGATGCTTTCGTATGCGGTACGCTATTTAGGTACGATCGCAGGGATTATGATTACGGCGAGTCATAACCCGAAAGAATATAACGGATATAAAGTATACGGTTCGGACGGCGCGCAAATGTCGCCAGAAGATACGGAAAAAGTCGTGGAATATATCAATAAAATCGACGATTATCTCGCTCCGCAAGGCGATGAAAACAGTCCGTTGATCGTATCCGTACCGAAAAAATTGGACGAAGATTATATCGAAGAACTTTCCAAGCTTTGTCTTTCTAAAGAATCGGTGCAAAAATGCGGTAAGGATTTGAAACTTGTTTATACGCCCGTACACGGCAGTGGTTACGTACCCGTAATGAACGTTTTGAAAAAGTTAGGGATTAACGTTACGGTCGTGGAAGAACAAACGGCGAAAGATACGGAATTTTCCACGGTAAAAGTTCCCAATCCAGAGTTTAAAGAAACACTTTCGATGGGGATTGACTTGGCGAATAAAATTTCCGCGGACGTTGTATTTGGTACGGATCCCGATTCCGATCGTTTGGGCGTTGCTTTAAAGAACGATTCGGGAGAATTCGTCGCTCTTTCGGGAAATCAAGTCGGGATTTTGCTTTTGGATTATATCTTGACTAGATTGCAAGAAGACGGCGCTATGCCCAAGAACGCAGCCGTTGTAAAGTCGTTCGTAAGTACGGGGATGGCGAAAGCGATTTGCGACGACTTTGGCGTAACCCTTTACGAAACGCCCGTTGGATTTAAATTCATTGGTGAAAAAATAAAACAATGGGAGCGGGACGGCAAGCATACGTACGTGTTTGGGTTTGAAGAATCATGCGGATATCTTCGCGGTACGCACGCAAGAGATAAAGACGCCGTCGTTGCGTCTATGCTTTGCGCGGAAATGGTATGTTATTATACGTCGATTGGTAAAACCGTTTACGGTCGTTTGCAAGAAATTTATGCAAAATACGGGTTCGTATTGGATAAAACGGAATCGGTACAATATTCCGGTTTGAACGCTATGAAAGAGATGAACGGTGTCGTAGACGGGTTGAAAGGACTGAAAGTGGAATCTCTTGCGGGATTGAACGTTTTGGCTGTACGTGATTATAGTTCGGCAAAACGTATTTTGGCAAACGGGGATACGGAAACGCTTGATATCCCGAAATGTAATTGCGTTTATTACGAATTGGAAGGCGGTTCGTTCATTTGCGTTCGTCCGTCGGGTACGGAACCGAAGTTAAAGATTTATTATTCGTTGCGTATGAAAGACGAAAAAACGGCGAATGAAAAACTTTTAGAAATGAAATCGGCGACGACTGAATTGTTAGAAAAAGCAAAAAATTAAAAGTTTTTAAGATAACGTACACCCCCAAAGGCGATATAAGCCTTTGGGGGTGTAAAATTTTAAGATAAAATTATAAATTCAATTCGATACAACGTTTTTTATAGGCAGTGGGGGTGAGTCCGGTGATTCGTTTGAAAGTTTTCGTAAAGTAATTCGGCTCGTTAAAGGCGAGTAGCTCGGAAATTTCCTTGACGGAAAGCTCGTTTTCGCGTAAGAGCTGTTTTGCGCGTTCAATTTTTAAGTCGAGATAATATTCCATGATCGTTTTTCCCGTTTTTTGTTTGAAGATGCGGAATAAATATGCTCGACCATAGGCGGTTTTCTCGCAAATCTCTTCTACGGTTAAAGTAGAATAGAGCGAATTTTTAAGAACTTGAACGACGTCGTTTACGGGTTTACTGGAAAGTTCTTTGCGGGGTAGAAAGGTATGGTTGCCGTCTTTCGTTTCCGTTTGAGAACGTAAAAGATTAATGAGAAAAACTTCTAAATAATTTTTAATTAATTGTTCTCCGCCGAGCGTGGGAGGGGAGAGAAGCTTCATTTTCTTTAACTTCGGATCGGAATAGGGAATATCAAACGTTCTTTTTCCTTCCTCTAAAATAAAATAAATAAATCGGGCAAGATTGGAGTCCAATCGAAGCTTTTTATTTTCAAAGAAGCGAATGGCGTCCGACCTACAAACGAAGGATAAAATAAAAACGTTAGGCGCCGTTTTTCCGTTTGCCGAAAGCGTATGGAATTCGTTAGGTTTATGGAATAAGACTTCCCCCTGCATTACGGGGATTTCTACGCCGTCGGCTGTACATAAAATACTTTCTTTTTCTACGTATACGATTTCCCAAAAATCGTGCGCTTCGCCTTCCGTTTTGAAATGTTTGTCAAATTCAAAATAGTGAATGGTAACGATTTTGCTAACGTTGATTAAATTTTCAAGCTTGTGTTTAAAATATCTTTTCATAATAAAATTATACAATAAAGACAATAAAAAAGTCAAGTAGATTATTTTACTCTTTTTGGGGATTTTAAAATATTGTATAGAAGAATAAAACGTGTTATAATGGAATTATCAATTGAAACAATAGGAGAAATTTTATGCGAGTATTGGCAATCGGGGCGCACCCCGACGATATTGAAATTGCATGTAGCGGTACGCTCGCAAAATGCGTAAAACGTGGGGATACGGTAATCGTATGCCACGTGTCGAGCGGTAATTTGGGACACGTCGTCATTCCTCCCGATGAGCTTCGCATAATCCGCGCAAACGAAGCGAAAAAGGCGGGAGCGCTTGCGGGGATAGAAGTGATTTGCGCTGGGTTTGACGATTTGGAAATTTTCGATAATAATAAACAGGCGAGAGATAAGCTCGTCGATATTATTAAGTATGCGAATCCCGATTTTATCATTACGCATAATCCCGACGATTATATGCCTGACCATACGGCGGTGTCGCGACTCGTGTTTGACGCAAGCTTTACGGCGACTTTGCCCAATTATGAGAGTAAGTATAAAGAAGCGGCAAAACTCGTACCGATCTATTATATGGATACGCTTGCAGGGGTGAACTTTAATCCGACGGAATACGTGGATATTTCCGAAGAAATCGATTTAAAATTGCGGATGTTGGAATGTCATGAAAGTCAGGTCGTATGGATGCGAGAACACGATGGAATAGATTTTCCCGATATGGTAAAAACCTGTTCCCGTTACCGTGGATATCAATGCGGGGCGGAATACGCCGAAGGATTTAGGCAATGTCAAGTCTATTTAAAGGGCACGACGAAACGGTTGTTGCCGTAAAGGAGTTGAAAATGAGTAAGATTAGATGGTGTGTGATTGGCGCAGGTGGGATAGCGGATCGGCGGACGATTCCTGCGATTTTGGAAAATAAAGAAAGTACGTTGGTTGCCGTGATGGATAGGGTGCAAAACGTCGCGGAAACCGTCGGGAAAAAGTACGGCGTTCCCTATTTTACTACGGAAGAAGAAATGCTTAAAAAGATAGATTGCGACGCGGTATATATCGGTACGCCTGTAACCTGTCATTTTGATCAAGCGCAAACAGCGCTTGCTTTTGGAAAACACGTATTCGTCGAAAAACCGATTGCTTTTAACGCTAAGGCGGGCGCAGAGCTCGTGCAAGCGTTTAAAAAGGCAGGGAAACAGTTGACCGTTGGGTATATGATGAAGTATCACAATTTGCACGAAAAGGCAAAGTTCTTGATCAAAAACGGAGAGATTGGACAAGTGAATAGCGTGCGCGCGCAGTTTACTTGTTGGTATCCCGATATCCCGAACGCTTGGCGACAAAAAAAGTCGCTTGGCGGTGGTGGCGCGATTATGGATCTTGGCGTACATTGTATCGAGCTTTTGGAATATTTATTGGATGACGAAATTGAAAGCGTAAAGGCGTTTTATTCCACTCGTACCTTTTCTTACGAAGTGGAAGACGGTGGGGTGATTGTGTTTAAAACCCGTAGCGGTGTGCTTGGACATATCGACGTAAACTTTAATATTCCCGATCTTGCTTCGGAAAGTAAGTTGGAATTGTATGGGAGCAAGGGATATATTATTTGTAAAGGTACGCTTGGTCAGGAAGAAACGGGAACGCTTGCGCATTTGTACGCTCCTCAAGGGGATTATAACGCGCAACAATCTCGTGAAATGAGTGAACCCTGTGTGTATCAAGGCGAAAAAGGGAATCTTTACGAAAAACAAATCGACGATTTTTGTCAGTTGATTGCAAACGGAAAAACCGATTATTTCTATGCAGATCGCGCAGTGCAAGTGCAAGAGATCGTAGATAAAATTTATAACGAAAAAGGAGAATAAAAATGAATTTTAATTCGACTGTAAAAGGTAGCGCGTTGGAAGGTTTTTATCCCGCAGGTTGGGATTTTGAAAAGATTGACGCTTGCATTGACGCGCCTGAAAAGGTGACGGAAAGACAGGCGCATTGGCATAAGGATTTTTCGCCTGTAAAGTGTGATAGTTTGGGGGAATTTGAAACGTATATGGGGCATGAAATTGCAATGCAAATTAAGCTTGCGAAAGATCGCAAAGAAAAAATTGCTTTCATTCTTCCCGTAGGCCCGATGGGAATGTATAAGTGGGTGGTCTATTTCTTGAAAGAATGGAAAATTTCTTGCGAACACGTATACACGTTCAATATGGACGAATGGGCGGATAGCGAAGGAAATACTCTTGCGCCCGATAATTCTGGCGCGTTTCAATACGCAATGGAACAGGCTTTATTTAATCCTTTGGGGGAATTGACCGTACCCAAAACGCAAAGAAACTTTGCAACGAAAGAAAACCTGCCGACTTATCCTGAAAAAATAGCAAGCTTGAAAGCGCAAGGCGCAAAATTGGTTTTGGTTTACGGGATCGGTAGAATGTGCCATATTGCATTTTGGGAACCTACTTTTGCGGCGGACTATGAAAGCGTGGAAGAATGGGAAAAAGCGCCTTACCGTATCGCGGCGAAAATCCATCCTTTAACCGTAGAACAAAACGCTTTGACGAGTTTTAAATCAAGAACGACGCTCGTACCTTGTAGAGCGAATACGATTGGTCCTGGATTATTCTTGCAAGCCGATTACGCAATCGGTGGCGCAGACGGGACGCTTGGTCGGGGAATGCAGTGGCAAGGGATGTCGCTTTGGATGACTTTACGGTACGGTAAAACGCCTTGGATTACTTCTTCCTATATTCCTACGCTTGCAGGTAGATTGTTCTTCTTAAAAGAACTTGCAGGTCCGCTCGTTGCGGAATGTAACTAATTTCATAAAGATAAAAGCCATCAAAAGACAAGAACGCTTTTGGTGGCTTTTCAATTTTAAATGATACTGTTTTTATATTCTCCGGGCGTCATTCCCGTATATTTTTTGAAGATGTAATTAAAATGAGAAACGGAATCAAAATACAGTTGGTTGGTAATGGTGGAAAAGGGCACGTTTCGCCGAATGAGTTTTTTAGCTTCGTCTACTTTTAATTTTAAGTAGGTTTGATAAATACTCATGCCCGTTTTCTTTTTGAAAAAAGTGCAAAGATAGGTCTTTCCGTAATGCAACTTTTCACAAAGTTCTTCGAGTGTAATCGTACTGTAAAGATGGTCGTTTAAAATACAAACGATTTCGTCTTGCAAATCGGACGAAGAAGTGATTTTTGAAATGAAAAATTCCTGTTGAGAGTCTTTGTTGTTG
>JAFTKR010000023.1 GCA_017453165.1 Clostridia bacterium
GATGGTAAAGTTACTTTCGCAACCGACGTTATCGGCGAAGACGCGAAAGCAAAAGTCGCAGCTTGCAAGGAAGGTGAATGCGTACTTTTGGAAAACCTTCGTTTCCATAAGGGCGAAGAAAAGAAAACGGAAGAATTCATGAACGCGCTCGCAAGCTACGCGGAAGTTTACGTAAACGACGCGTTCGGTACGGCGCACCGTTCCCACTCTTCGACGGCAGGAATCGTAGAAGCTGGGCTCGTGAAAACGGCGGCTTGCGGTTTCTTGATCGAAAAAGAACTTTCCGTAATGGCTGATACCCTTGAAAACCCTGAACGTCCTTTCGTTGCAATTCTCGGCGGCGCAAAGGTTGCGGACAAGCTCAACGTTATTTCCAACCTTCTTGAAAAATGCGATACGCTCGTAATCGGTGGCGGTATGGCGTACACCTTTATTAAGGCGCAAGGCGGTTCGATCGGTACTTCGCTCGTAGACGACGAAAAGATCGAATATTGTAAAGAAATGATGGCAAAAGCGAAAGAACTTGGCAAAAACCTCGTTCTCCCCGTAGATACCGTTGCAGCGAAAGAATTCCCCAACCCTATCGACGCTCCCATCGAAACGACGGTCGTTCCCACGCACGCAATTCCTGCGGACATGATGGGGCTTGACATCGGTCCTGAAACCAAAAAACTTTTCGCTCAAGTCGTTGCAAATGCAAAATCGGTTATTTGGAACGGGCCTATGGGCGTATTTGAAAACCCGATCCTTGCAGAAGGCACGAAAGCGGTTGCGGAAGCGCTTGCAAGCGTTTACGGCAAGGCTACGACGATTATCGGCGGCGGCGACTCCGCGGCTGCAGTACAAGTACTTGGCTACGCGGATAAAATGAGCCACATCTCTACGGGTGGTGGCGCGTCCCTTGAACTCTTTGAAGGAAAAGTTCTTCCCGGCATCGCTTGTCTTAACGACAAATAATTTAGAAAATTTAATGTGGGCGGACGACGTTCGCCCCATTATTACGTTATTTTAAAGGAGATAAAACAATGAGAAGACCTATTATCGCAGGCAACTGGAAAATGAATAACACGGCGAAAGAAGGCGTAGCGCTCGTTAACGCAATCGCGCCGTTGGTAAAAGAAGCGAATTGCGACGTCGTCGTATGCGTTCCCGCTATCGATATCCCCGCAGTTAGCGAAGCTTTGAAAGGCACGAATATCGAACTTGGCGCGGAAAACGTACACTTCGCGGAAAAAGGCGCTTACACTGGCGAAATTTCCGCGGCAATGCTTTTGGAATACGGCGTTAAATACGTTATTATCGGACACAGCGAACGCCGTCAATATTTCGGTGAAACGGACGAAACGGTAAACAAGAGAACGCTTACTGCTATCAACGCAGGCCTTACCCCTATCGTTTGTATCGGTGAATCTTTGGAAGAAAGAGAAACGGGTAAAACGGAAGAAGTGCTCGCTACGCAAATCCGCGAAGGCTTAAAAGGCATTGAAGATATTAAAAAGATCGTCATCGCGTACGAACCCGTATGGGCAATCGGTACGGGCAAAACGGCTACGGCAGCGCAAGCAAACGAAACCATCGGCTTTATTCGTAAAACGATCGGCGAAATGTTCTGCCCGAAATGCGCGGCGGCTCTCCGCATCCAATACGGCGGTAGCATGAACGCAGGCAACTGCAAAGAACTTATGGCAATGGAAGAAATCGACGGCGGTTTGATCGGTGGCGCGTCTTTGAAAGCTCCCGATTTCGCGGCAATCGTTAATTTCGACAAATAAGTTTCGCTACTAAATCAACAAAACCACAGGGGCAGGTACGCGTTAAATACGCCCCTGCCCCTCTTTATAAAATAAAAAAAGGAATGAAACCATGAAAAAACCTTATGCAATTATTATCATGGACGGCTACGGCATCAATCCCGATAAAAACGGTAACGCTATTTTCGTAGACGGCAGTAAATACGTCAACGAACTCATGCAAAAATACCCTTCCGCCGAGCTTGGCGCAAGCGGTATGTCCGTCGGTCTTCCCGACGGTCAAATGGGGAATAGCGAAGTCGGACATCTCAATATCGGCGCAGGCCGTATCGTCTACCAAGACTTAACGAAAATCACCAAAGATATTCGTAACGGCGAGTTTTTTAAAAACGAACAACTCCTTTACGCGATGCGTTCAGCGAAAGAAAACGGGAAAAAACTCCACCTTTTCGGACTCGTTTCCACGGGTGGCGTACACAGCCATACCGAACATCTTTACGCGCTGATCGAAATGGCAAAGCGCGAAGGGCTTGAAAACGTATACGTGCACGCGTTCACCGACGGACGAGACGTTGCCCCCACTTCCGGCGCAGGTTTCTTAAAGGAATTACAGGACAAGATGAACGAATTGTCGTTCGGTAAAATCGCATCCGTTTCCGGTAGATACTACGCAATGGACCGTGACAACAACTGGGATCGCGAAGAAAAAGCGTACGATATGCTCACGCTCGGCGCGGGCGTACAATTTGAAGGAAGCGCAGAAGACGCGGCGAAAGCGTCTTACGAAAACGGCGTGACCGACGAATTCATTTTGCCCACCAATCTCACCGAAAACGGCAAACCCGTTGCTTTGGTAGAAAAGAACGATAGCATTATTTGCTTCAACTTCCGTCCCGACAGAGCAAGACAAATTTCGAGAATGTTCTCGCAAGAAACCTTCCCGTTCGTAGACGCGAAAACGGGCGCAACGCTCGGTTTTGAACGCAAGACGGGGTTCCTTGCCCCGACCTACGTTGGCTTTGCGGTGTACGATTCGTCCTTTGAAAAGGTCGGCGTCGCGTTCCCGCCCGACGAAATCACGAACACCTTACCCCAATACCTTGCATCGATCGGCAAAAAGCAACTGCATATCGCTGAAACGGAAAAATACGCGCACGTTACCTTCTTTTTCAACGCGAAATTAGAAGCGCCCGTAGACGGCGAAACGCGTATCGTAATTCCTTCGCCGAAAGTAGCGACTTACGATCTTCAACCGGAAATGAGCGCGTATCCCGTAACGGAAAAGGTGCTTGAAGAATTGGATACGGGCGACTACGACGTTGTCATCTTAAACTTTGCAAACTGCGACATGGTCGGGCACACCGGCGTTATGGAAGCGGCGGTCAAAGCGGTACACACGGTTGACGAATGCGTGAAGAAAGTAACGGACAAGATCTTGGCGATGGGCGGTAGCGCAATCGTAACGGCAGACCACGGCAACGCGGATCAAATGATCGCCGAAGACGGAAAAATGGCGTTCACCCAACACACGACCAACCCCGTACCCGTAATTCTCGTATCCGAAAAATACAAGAACGTTACTTTGCGGAAAGACGGCGTACTTGCAGATCTTGCGCCCACCCTTCTCGATATCATGGAAATTGAACAACCCCAAGAAATGACGGGAAAGACTTTGATTCAAAAATAATTTTAATGGGAAAATATGAAAAGTCGGTAAATTTTGCCGACTTTTTCTCATAACGGAAAAATTTTTCCTAAAAACGAGCAAAAAACAGTTGCGATATTTCAAAGAGTATGGTATAATCTTTGAGTATTATGAATAGGACGGCAAAAAAGTCGTTACACTATAAAAGGATTAGGAATTATCTATGTTGAATTTAATCAATCTTTTAGTGCCCACCAGCGGTGAAACTTCGTATAATCTTTATATCACGCTTAGTCGCGTTATGATCCTTCTTATGCTTGTCGCGGCAGCAGCGGCAATCGTTCTCGTACTTTTGCAACCTAGCAACTCTACGGGTATTGATGCGCTCGGCGGTTCTAGCGAAACTTTCTTCGGCAAGAATAAAGGAAAATCTATTGAAGCGAAAATGAAGAAATGGACGTACATCTCCCTTTTGGTACTCCTTATCTTCTCCGTTTGCTTCTATATCTTACAGCTTCCCGCCATTTGGTCGTAAGCAAATCTCACTCACAACGACGGCTTTTGCAAAAAAGCCGTTTTTTTCTTCCCTTTTACATATAATACAAAAAAGGAAGTGATATTTTGAACGCAAAGGAAAATTTAAAAGAACAATTTTATAACGGGAAATTGGCGTTGAAAACGATTGACGAAATCTGTCGAACGTTAAAAATCCCCTATCGTGAAAAGAACAATCTTGTAAAACTACTCGATTCTCTCGTTCGCGACGGCGTGATTTGCGAAACGCGCGACGGATTTTTCGGCACGCCCGAACAACTCGGCTTAATCAAAGGCACGTTGCGTGGCAACGAACGCGGATTCGCCTTTCTGATTCCCGAAGATAAAGAAAAATACGAAACGGATTTCTTTATCCCCCACCGTTCTCTCCACGGCGCAATGCACGGCGATACCGTGTTTATCGAACTTGTCCGTGGTCGTAGCGAAGACGAAGGCGAAGTCGTATCCATTTTAGAACGTGGATTCACGGAAATCGTCGGGACCTTTCAACGGGATCGCAGAGCCGGCTATTTGATACCCGACGACAAACGTTATTTTTCGGAAATTTATATCCCCCTGTCCGACTGTTTTAAGATTAAAAACGGCGTAAAAGCGGTGGCTAAAATTACCGATTACCCGTACGGGAAAGCGCCGGGCGGAAAAATTATCGAAGTGCTTGGCGACGGCGACGATTTCTTCGCCGAAGAACTTTCGATTATTCGCTCCTTTTCTTTCCGTGAAGAATTTCCCGTTGCCGTAGAAAAAGCGGCGGAAAAGCAACAAAACCGTGGAATTACCCCAACCGATTACGAAAACCGACGAGATTTTCGCGATACTCTGATCGTCACCATCGACGGCGCGGATACGCGAGATATTGACGACGCAGTATCCTTGCAAAAAGACGGGGAAAACTATCTTTTAGGCGTACACATCGCCGACGTTTCCCATTACGTCGAACGCCGTTCCGCGCTTGATAAAGAAGCTTTTGAACGTGGTACGAGCGTCTATTTCCCCGACCGCGTACTCCCCATGCTCCCCCGCGCGTTATCCAACGGGATTTGCTCCTTAAACGAAGGGGAAGACCGACTCACCCTTTCCTGTCTTATGACCGTCGATAAAAAAGGCGTCGTTAAAAAGAGTGAAATCGTCGAAGGGGTGATTCGTTCCCGTTATAAAATGACGTACGACGAAGTGACGGAAATCTTGGACGGCGACGAAAAAACTTGTGAAAAATACCAAGAAGTCAAGGACATGGTAGGCTTATTTGCGGAATTGACGAAAATTTTACAAACCATGCGAGAGAAAAAAGGTTGCGTGGATTTGGAAGTCAAGGAAGCAAAAATCCTTTTTGACGGAGAAGATATTTTCATTCCCGACTACGAAGAAAAAAGGGCGTTCTCCCATCAAATCATTGAAGAATTCATGGTCCTTGCCAACGAAACGGTAGCGGAATTCATGCAATCCATTGACGCGCCGTTCGTCTATCGGGTACACGAAAAGCCAAATCCCGACAAAGCCAACGCTTTTCGCATATTCGCGCAAAATTTAGGTTTAAATCCACGATTCAACGATCAAGAAGTCAATCCTTACGACTATCAAAAACTCTTAAAATCCGCCGAAAATTTGCCCGTTTATCCCGTGTTAAACAGAGTCATGCTCCGTTCCATGCAAAAAGCGAGATATTCGGAAGAAAATTTAGGACATTTTGGGTTAGCAAGCAAATGCTATTGCCACTTCACTTCCCCCATTCGGCGTTATCCCGATCTTTGTATTCATAGAATTATTAAAGAAGTGTTACGCGGTAACTACGCGCAAGCTTGCGACGTTTACGGCGAACTCGTTTCCGACGTCGCGGTTCAATCGTCCGAACGGGAACGGAAAGCTGCGGAAGCGGAACGGGAAGTAGACGCTTTATACTCGACCATGTATATGAGCGAACGTATTGGCGACGAATACGACGCCGTCGTTTCAGGCGTTACTTCGTTTGGACTATTCGCCGAACTCCCGAACGCAATCGAAGGCTTTATTCCGATTGAAACGCTCGTCGGCGACTTTGAGTTTATCGCCGAACGGTTCTTGTTAAAAGGCAGTAAGGAAAGTTATACGATTGGGGAAGAAATTCACGTCAAGGTCGTAGGCGTAGATTTTGATAAGCGCAGAACGGAATTCAAATATCTCGGCAAACTCCGAGTAGAAAATTAAGGAGAAATTATGAAAATTATCGCAGTCAATAAATCCGCTTCGTTTGAATATTTTATCGAAGAAAAATACGAAGTTGGAATCGTATTACAAGGCAACGAAATCAAATCCTTGCGCGCAGGCGCGGTGAACATGAACGACAGTTTTTGTTTCCTGCGCGGTAATACCGTTAGCGTTAAAAATATGCACATTGCCTTTTACGAAAAATCGGACGGGTTTGCCACGAAAGACACCCGTCGGGATCGAAAACTGCTTTTACACAAGAGCGAAATCGCCAAAATCGCAGGAAAAATCAACCGCCAAGGCTATACGCTCATTCCCTTGAAACTGTATTTTAAAGACGCGCTCGTCAAAATGGAGCTTGGGCTTTGTAAAGGGAAACACACCTACGATAAAAAGCAATCGATCGCGGAACGGGACGTCAAGCGCGAAACCGAACGCGCCATCAAAAACGCTGGATTTTAACGAAAAAGACGGTTTTTCAACCGTCTTTTTATATAAATTTCTACTTTTATATTAGTCTTTTTTTACCGCTACATAGAAATACAATCCGCTAATAATAGGCGGAATAATAATGCACAACCAATGAAGCCAATTAATTGAATTTATTTGCCAGTCTGGAGCTATCAAAGAATAAAAAAAAGAAAGCAAACGCAAAGCAGGATAAAGCATACAATATACTGCGCCAACCCAAAAACATTTATTTGAATAATACGGATTAGCGCAAATGCAATATATAGCAATAACTACGGATATCGCAAAATAACAACATAAAACTACTTGCTGTCCAAAATCTGAGCCACCTTTCCCTGAAAAAGCAAAACGATAACAGGTATTACCATACACGCAAAGAAAAATAAATACCGATAAAATACAATTAACAATCGAAACACTTTTTTTCATTATTTAAACCTTCTTTAACAAGATCCTACATACCGTTCAAAAATTAAGTTCCCCTGCACCCTTTCAGTATAACACACTTTAATTATTTTTTCAAGCTTTTTATATTAAAATCAAAGATAGAATCAGAAAACAATATTTATTTTCAATTTATTGAAATTTTCAATATTCCTTTTTTGGTGGTTTATAGAATCCCCGACGACGGGTTTCGATTAAATGGTATTCCCGTGGCGTTTCTATTTGCCCATACGCAGGAGAAAGGGGTGACGAAAACGCCAATCCGCCCGACGGTTCGGCAATCAACGAATAGCCGATTCCGCAAAGCGCAACGGGTACGCCGTAATAAAACGCTGAAGATCGACAAAGTACGCTTTCCACCCCGTCTATCACGCCGTACGGGCAAAGAATAAAATCCGCTCCGCAAAGAGAGAGCGACGCGATCGCGTCGGGGAAATACAAATCTTCCGCCACGATTACCCCCATGCGCCCTACTTTCGTTTCGTACACACGCAACCCTGCTCCGCAGGACACGTCCCCGTCCAAGACGTTGAGCATATCGGACACGCCCAAAATTCGACCGTTTTCCGCAACGACCGCAGACTTGCGTTTATGCCCTTTCGTATCCGTCACGCAACCGCACACGACCACATTCGACGCTTGCTTGGAAAGCCGAGCTACTTCTTCAAAGTAAAAGGTTTCGTTTTTCAGTTCCTTTTCGTAGCTAACTTCCCCAACCGCTTGAAAGCCGAACACGATCACGTCTGATTTTTGGTAGCCGTATTTATAAAAATCCCCTACGCGTCCTTTCGTCACAAAACAAATCTCCATAGCGTACCCCCTTTTTTATTATAGCTTAAAAGAGTTATTTATGTGACAAAAATCCGCCCCGTCATAGAAAAACGGAACGGATTTTTTATTTATGCAAATACGAATTAAAGGGGTAACGGTAAGGCAAACCCCACGACAATCCCCACGACCGCGGAAAGGCAAATCACCACAATCGGGTGAACTTTCTTAAAGGACAGAACGCACATCACGGCAAAAATCGCAAGAGAGATCCAAAGGCCTACACCGCCAAATGCGTCCCAAGAAAAACCGTCGGGGAAGAACACCGTTTGACCGATTGAAATAAGCGCCGCGCCGATCAAGCCGACCACCGCAGGTTTTAAACCTTTCATACAGCCTGCAACGACCTTATTCTTACGGAATTTATCAAAGATTTTTGCCACCAATAAAATAATAATAAAGGATGGTAATACGACGCCGAGCGTCGCGCAAAACGAACCGAAAACGCCCGTCAAAACGCTTTCTATACCCGTAAAGCCTGCGCTCCCGACTTCCGCCCCCACGTAGGTAGCCATATTGATAGCGAATGGGCCAGGGGTACTTTCGCTGACGGCAATAAAATTAACGACTTCTTCGAGCGCAAGCCAACCTTTTTCAAGTACTGCTTCTTGAATCAGCGGGAGCATTGCGTAACCGCCGCCAAACGTAAATAAACCGATTTTAAAGAAGGTTAAAAACAATTCCAAGAAAATCATTTCTTCATCCTCCTTTCCGCGATCGTAGAATAGATAAATCCTGCGAGCCCGCAACCGATAATCACGAAAATCACGTTAATTTCAAAGAAGGCAACAACGAAAAACGCGAGCGCCATAACGATATAAGAAAATAAGTTCTTTTTCGATTTTTTATACATATTAAGAAGCGCTTTAAAGATCAAGGCAAGCACCCCTGCGCGAATCCCCCAAAACGCGTACTGTACCGCAGGGATCGACTGAAACTCTTTCAATACGAACGCAATCAAGAGAATAATGATAAAAGACGGCGTAACCACCCCGAGCGTGGAAAAAAACGAACCCCAAAATCCGCGTATGCGATAGCCGACGAAAGTTGCCGAGTTGATAGCAATCGGACCAGGCGTAGATTCAGCAATGGCAAGAATTTCCAAAACGTCGTCGTCGGAAATCCAATTTTTCGTTTCCACCGTTTCCTTTTGGATAAGCGGGATCATTGCATAACCACCGCCAAACGTAAATAATCCTATTTTAAAAAACGTAAAAAAGAGTTCCCAAAGCGTACCCTTTTTCCGTTCTGGCGCAGGCGCGGAAACTTCTTCCGTTTCTTCTATCCCTTCCGCCAAATTTTTCCGTTCTTCCATGAGATCATAAGCTCTCCTTTTTTATTACTTTCGACATTATACCTTTTTTTAACATTCTTGTCAAGCGTTGACAAATGAAAAACGGGGATTTGCGCCCCGTCCAACATTTTAATATTTCGTTAATCTTCGGCAAGATACCTCTCCACTATCCATTCAACCGCGCGATCCAAGCCGATTTCACCCGTATTCACGCAAAGATGGTAGTTTCTCGCGTCCCCCCAATTCTTGCCCGTATAATGCTTATAATAGAGTTCGCGCTTACGATCCTTTTCTTCTAATCGTTTTTCGATGCTCTTTCCCTTTTCTTCACCGTAATTTTCCAAGACGTGTTTTTCGCGATATTTTTTATCCGCGCAAACGAACACGTTTAAGCAATCCGTTCGATCCCGTAAAATATAATCGGCGCAACGACCTACGATTACGCAAGGTTTTTCTTCCGCCAACGCGCGAATGATATTGTTTTGCGCCACGTAAATTTTGTCGTAATTAGACGACGTCCCCACCGACGAATACGCGGAAGCAAGCGACATATTAAACAAAAGCCGACTCGTAGACGAAGCGTATTCCCCCGCTTCTTGGATAAATTCGCGAGAAAACCCCGTCGTTTCCACCGCTTTATCGATAAGCTTTTGATCGTAAAAATCAATACCGAGTTTTTCCGACACCAAAAGCCCAAGCGAGCGTCCACCGCTACCAAATTCACGACTGATCGTAATAATTTTCTTTTTCATAATCCGTCTCCGATTCTTTGTTAATATATATGCCTTTGTTAAATAATTATAACATGTTTTTTAAAAAAAATCAA
>JAFTKR010000005.1 GCA_017453165.1 Clostridia bacterium
ATCGAATACGCGAATTTCACCGCGCAAAGGGGAAAGCAACCCGTTTACGAGCCTTGCAAGCGTAGACTTTCCGCTACCGTTATGACCAAGCACGGCGACGAACTCCCCTTCTTCGACGGAAAAATTGATTCCGTCGAGCGAGAACCCGTCTCGCCCCCCCGTCGAATCGGAAAAGGGATCGTCCGCGTTTCGGTCGTACGAAAAATATACGTTGTCAAATTTGATTGCCTTCATAGCGTTTCCTTGCAAATTCTTTTACACACAAAAACTACCGATCACGCGCTCATTCTTTAGAAATCAGTAATCGGTTTTGTTTGCTTTTTACTATTATAACAAATTTTATCGTTGAATACAATGAAAATAAGGTGAAATTCTATCGATTTGTTTGAAATTTTTACTATAATTTTAGCGGTAGACGTTTCCGCCCACCGCTTTTTCGTTTTATAGGAAGAATTATTGACTATACGCCTGCTCCGCTTTCCGTCTTTTTAACGGTAAGGGTAAACTCTTTTAAATTTACCGTCAACTTATACGCGCCTGCTTCCGTAAGGAAAGTATCGTCAACAAAACCGTCTTCGTCAACTACGGACAAAGCGTACGGCATTCCCAACGCCGGATAGAAGTCGGGAAGCTCTTCGTACGACTCGTCTGCTACGAACTCGTATTCGAACAAATAAGGAGTTGCGCTACTTACCGCCGTAAGCTCGTTCCCTTCATTCCAACCTACTTGACAATAATAACTTGCGGTATCGGGGTTTTGAAGTTCCAGCCTTGCAACGTACGTTTTCGCATTGAAATACACTTTGTACGTTCCGCCTACGTGTACTCGCAAGCTATTGGGACTGACGAAATCCCACCAAGCCAAGGTATGGTTCAAAGTGGAATCTATGGTCATTTTATAACGTCCCACATGCGACGCATTATAAAAGCCAAGAGACGCCTTCACAGGTATTTCCGCTTGGATGTAGTATTCGTTCGTCGCCTTATCTAAAACCATCGGCGTATAACTGTAATTATTTAACGAAACGTGGATATACAATTCACAACTTTTAATCGTTTCGTAAACGGGAGTCTCTATATCGCCGACTCTCACCATATCGATCCCGAACGTTTCTATATCTAAAATAAGATCGTAGATCCCTTGTTCCTTGATATTAATTTGTAAAGGCGAACCTTTTGAAGTATATTCAATCTCCGCATATTCTTCGTCGCTTTCGTCGCTCATAACCGCATATAACGAACCAAGATCTTTCACGTTCTTATAATAAATCACTTGGAAAAAATCGCCCACGTAAAAATAAATATTGCGGTAAATTCTTTTATTTTCGTTTTCCTGATCCAGCGTGAACGGTCTATCTACCGTATAATTTCCGTTTATTTCCGTCACCAAATCAAGAGCCGTTGACGTATAATACGTTTCGCCTTCTATATATTCGTTATCGTCGTCTTGCGTGGGCGTGTATTCGTTTAAGTCCACCGCGTTGTCAATCTTCGGAAACTCCTCGTCACCGCCGTCGTCTGAAGTGTCAAATACGTCGCATCCGACAAGAGAGATTACGCTTGCAAATAAAAATAAAGTTGCCAATAAAGACGTCCATACTCTTTTCATAAAGAACTTCTCCTACGAATATTTTTTATTCAAAGCATTGAAATTATTTTTCGTCAAACCGTTTTGCTTTTTCGATTTCCTTGAAAATATCGGCGAATGCGGAACAGTCGTAGTCTTCGATTCGACCGTTGTCCACGTATTCGGCAATCTTCGGATCTAACGGCAACCGAGCGATTGCAGGAATCCCAAACTCTTTTGCAATTCGTTCCACTTTACTCGGTCCGAACATTTCGATCTTCTTGCCACAATCAGGACAATGTAAATAACTCATGTTTTCCACGATGCCAAGTACGGGTACGCCCATCATGTCCGCCATATTCACCGCTTTTGTCACGACCATTTCCACCAAATCTTGCGGAGTCGTAACGATCACGATCCCCGATAACGGAATACTTTGGAACACCGTCAACGGCACGTCCCCCGTTCCCGGTGGCATATCGATAAACAAAAGATCGAGATCTTTCCAAATAACGTCCGTCCAGAACTGCATGACCGTACCCGAAATAATCATACCACGCCAGACGACGGGCATCGTTTCTTCTTCAAGCAATAAATTCATGGACATGAGTTGAATCCCCGACGGGGAAAGCACGGTATCAATTCCCTTTTCGCTACCCGTGGCGTGTTCATGCACCCCGAACGCGTGCGGAATAGACGGGCCCGTCACGTCCGCGTCCATAATCCCGACGGAAAGTCCTTTACTTTTTGCAAACGACGCGAGCATTGCCGTGGTGAGAGATTTCCCTACCCCGCCTTTACCGCTCACGACGCCGATTACCTTTTTAATATTCGATTCCTTGTGCGGGGCTTTGAGCATACTTTCCGATTTTCTCGAAGAACAATTCGAACCGCACGAAGAACAATTATGCGTACAATTTTCAGACATAACGCTTACTCCTTTTTTAGTAATTTTTAAGTGTTTTTAGTATACTCTCTTTGCAAAGGTTTGTCAATGCTTTTTTCAAAAAACTTCTTCAAAAAAGGAAGATTATGACAAAATACGCAAAAAAATCCTTACGAAAACGGTTGCAATGTAGAAAAAAATGTTGTATAATAATCGTACTGCGCGTAGGTGGGGAGCTAGCGGCACCCTGTATCCGAAATCCGCTATACGGAGCTGAACGCTTTTCTCGGCGGGAGCTATGGGAGGTCGCGCGACGTAAGGAACGTTGATAACAAGGTCTTATGCAACGCAATGCTGTGAACCGTGTCAGGACGGGAACGTAGCAGCACTAAGCAGATTTTTGCGTGTGCCATAAGGTAGCTTTGAAGGAGTCACCTGCGCCGTTTCCACTCCGGTAGTTTTCGACAAAAAAGGCTCGCGCAGTCTTTTTTTGTTTTATAGATTTTAAGGGCTTGGCGCACCGCCAAACCCTTTTTTATATTCCATTTTAATCAAAACGGAAAGAAATAAAATCCAAAGCGCCTTTTCCTTGAAAATTAAAATACAAAGCGCTTACGCCGTTTGCAATCGTCAACGCGGATTTAAACGTTTTCTCCTTGAGTGACGGTTCTATTTTTATAGACGCCACCACGTTTCCGTCCAATCCGTCTTTTACTATCATCATCCCTGTCGCCTTGCCTTTTACCGTAACGCCAATCGTTTGATTGTCTTCAAAAGAAAAATATTTAAATCCAGCCGTCGCTCCGTTACAAAAATTAGCTATGTACTGATCCCCGTTTTCTTCTCGATCCCGTCCCGTTTGCGTAAAATAAGGATAACAACCTTTCGGCTCTTTGAGAATATAAAACGTCGTGCCTTTACGGGAAAATAGATGACAAGCAATCCGCGCTTCATACGTCCCCTTTGCTTTTAACGGACCGCCGTTCAATCCGCAAGAAGTAAGCTCTGCCTGTTTGAAAGTGCCGTCTTCTTGCATTTCAATTTCTTCCGCGCAAGCCTGACGGGAGAAGGTATGCCGATTCGTTTGACGGTGATAGAAAACGTAATACTTTCCATTGATACGTTCAATGCTACCGTGGGTATTCCCAAGATAATTGAGTGGCTTCTCCGAAAGTCCCAAATCCCCAATCGATATTAAAACCCCTTTATATTCAAACTCACCCATAGGACTATCGCCCATAGCGTAACAAAGTTCGTGATTATTTACCGACGAATAAATGAAATAGTATTTCCCGTTAAATTTACGCATAGACGAAGCTTCAAAAAATTCATGCCCTTCGTACGGCGTGCCTTTTGAGGTACGTACCGTTTTCCCAATCCTTTGTAACGGTAGTTTCACCGTAAGCATGTCTTCTTCTAACTCAACCGCCATCGCGCCGTTCAAATTCGGCGCTTGATACGCCGTATATTCCGTAGGTTCTTCGGGAGCCATACCCGTATAAAGGTAGATTTTTCCGTCGTCGTCACGGAATACCCCCGGATCGAACTGATGGATATCCGTTTCATTCTCTCCCCTACCTAAAATCGTGCCATCGGGATAACGCACTCTACCCAAATAACGATAGCGTCCGGCAGGCGTATCGCAAACGGCTACGCCGATTCTCCGTTCATTCCCTTTAAAATAGTATAAATAAAATCTCCCGTCTTTCCCTTGCACAACGTCGGGCGCATAGAGCGATTTCAAGGAATGCGTCGTCTTTTCAGGATCGTCTTTCCTTCTCCAAATAACGCCTTCGTATCGCCAAGCGCTAAGGTCGTTCAAAGGCGCGGAATAACAAACGTAATCGTTTAAACAAAAAGCGCGTCCGTTAAACCGATCGTGCGATCCGTAAAGATACACCCTGTCACCAAACACGTGCGGTTCGCCGTCAGGGATATATTCATAACTAGGCAAAAAAGGATTCACTACTTGTTTTTTCATTTTCAATTTCCCCTTTACGACTTTTTATCCTAATAGTTCTATAAAGTCGTAGATATATCGATCGGTAACGTTTTTCATTTCGTTTACGTATTCTTTTGAAGTGTCGTCATAAACGCCGTACACGACCATACCTGCCTGCTTTGCCGTTTTATCAGCGTTTAAATTATCGTCTAAAAAGATGACGTCTTTAGGCTTTACCCCCAAACGTTTCGAAGCAAGACGGTAAATTTCGGGATCGGCTTTCGTCGTTTTAAAATCGTCGCAAGACCATACGTTCTCAAAAAGATCGAAAATCCCAAGCCGTTTTAAACACGGATCAAGCGACGTATGCGGACTCGCCGTAAGTACGTTTAAACGATCCCCGTTTTCCTTTAATTTCCGCAATACTTCGATTACGTTTTTCTTCGCGGGTACGTTGTTAGTATACTCGTTCGTCGCGTACATGGTCATGAGATCCACAAGTTCTTGTTCGCTTTTTTCAAGTCCCATTCCCCTAAAATATTTCGCCGTACCCAAGAATCCCAACGGCGTGATAATCTTCAAAATATCGTCGGGATAAGCAACGCCGTGCTCCTCTAAAATACGGAGCATCAAACTTCCGTAAACGGGCATAGAATCGACGAGCGTGCCGTCGAAATCAAAAAGCCAAATTTTTCGTTTCGTATTCCCCATTTTAGTCTTCCTTTTCTTCTATTTTCGGTTTTTCCGAGCGGGGTTGGGATTCTTTACGAATATCCAATCCACTAAGTTTTTCGTCAGCAAACAAGACACCGCGTTGCAACGTCGAAAACCCGTATTTTTTACGAATCTTCGCTACCGCGTCTTCCACACGTTCTTTCTTTTTATAATCTTCTCGCTCGCCAAGCACGTCGCCGATCGTCATTTGCTCGATATAATGATCGAAACCCGACACCGTGATTCCAAGCATTCTTACAGGTTTTCCATACCCCCAATTCTCGCAAAAAAGTTTGTACGCCGTTTGCGCGACGTCGCTACAAAGCAAAGTAGGCGTTACTTTCGTTTGCCAAGTTTTATCCTCCAAATTATCGTCCCGAACGACGATATGCACGGTGTTCGCCCTACCTACGTCCGCGTCGCGAAGTCGTCCCGTCACGCTTTCCGCAAGCACGTAAAACCAACGCTTGATTTCTTCCCGATCAGTCAAAGACGCGGGGAGCGTGGACGAATTTCCAATCGATTTGATTTCGTCCTTTTCCTGCTTCGTTTTTACAGGCTCATCGTCTTCGCCACGCGCGTACTTGCGAAGAAGTCTACCCCGTTTCCCAAGCAACCGAGAAACCAAACTCTCGTCTGCATTCGCCAGCTCGCCAATCGTGCGAATCCCGTACGCCGACAGCGTTTGCGCCGTCGCTTTCCCTACGTATAAAAGGTCGGTAACAGGCAAAGGATAGACGATTTGTTCCTTTTTCCCGTAAGGGATCTCGGTAACTGCGTCCGGCTTTTTGATTTCAGAAGCAAGTTTTGCATAAATTTTATTATAGCTCACCCCGATAGAAACGGTCAAGCCAAGTTCTTCTTTCACCGCCCTACGAATTTTTTCCGCAATCTCTACACCGCCACCGAACATTCTTTGGCTCGCCGTAACGTCCAAAGAACATTCGTCGATACTGCACTCTTCCACGACGTCCGTGAACCGTTCGTAGATTTCGCGCACTTTTTCCGAATAGTAACGGTAATCCCCAAAATGGGTGGAAACCCGTTGTACGTGGGGACATTTTTTGAGCGCGGAAACCACCGTTTCCGCCGTTTTGATCCCGTACCGTTTCGCAAGTTCGTTTTTCGCTAGCACAACGCCACGCCGTTCCTTGGGATCACCGCAAACGATCAGGGGTTTCCCTGCAAGTTCGGGGTTGAGTACGGTTTCTACAGACGCGAAAAAGTTATTCAAATCGGAATGTAAAATCACTCGTAAACGCATACTACCCCCCCCTTGGTTTTTCATTTTAATATAAGGTCAAGAAAATAATTCCCTTGCTGTTTATTCCGTCTTCAGCTTTTGCAAGTATTCGGTTACGGAATGCGCCGCAACGTTCCCTTCGCCGACCGCTTTCGCGTATTGGTAAGGTCTGCCCGTAATATCCCCCGTCGCATAAAGCCCCGCTAAATTCGTTTCGCATTGGCGATTGATTTTTACGTGTCCGTTTTCCGTTTCCAACCCCGAAACGAGCGCGTCCACGGGTAAACTTTCCTTTAAAACGAACACCCCGTCCACGTCCAAACGCCGTTCTTCGCCTTTCTCGGGATAGATAAGCCCCGTCACCCGTTTTTCGCCCACAATCTTCGTCGGCATCTTGACGATTTTTTCGATTCTTTCCCCCGTAACTTCTACGTTTTTATAAATCGGGAACAAATACGTTTTATCCGCTATGGACGATAAATATTCTACTTCGTGTTCAAAGGTTTTCGACAAACACACGACTGCAATCTTTTTGTTTTTATACAAAAATCCGTCGCAGGTTGCGCAATAGCTAACCCCTTTGCCCAAGAACTCTTTCTCCCCGTCGATTTGTTTGCCTTGCTCTACTCCGCTAGCGAGAATGACCGTCTTTGACTCGTACATGCCCCCTTCATTCGTAGAAACAGCAAATTTTTCTTTCAAGGCGTAAACCCCCGAAACCCGTTCGCAAACGATTTCGATTTCTTCTTTTTTGAGTTGGTCTTGGAGCATGGACGCAAACGCTTCACCATTCTCCCCTAAAAATCCGGGATAATTGCGAATCTTTTCTGCGCGAACGATTTTTTGGCTCAATTCTTTTACGCCGAACAGCAAAAAACTCTTACCGTTCGCTTTTAAAGTCAACGCCGCGGAAATTCCTGCTACCCCGCTACCGATAATAATACAATCTACCATTTTTCTCCCCTCCTATGTATTCGGGTTAATAGCCGTTCTCGCCCACGATTACAGGCGTAATCTTCTCGCCGTTTACGACGAGATAACAATAACTCCCACCTTCGCCTGCGGAAAACTTCATAGAACCGGGATTGATCAAAGTCACCCCTTCCCACTCGTCGATGGCAGGCAAATGGGTATGTCCGTACAAAGCGACGGTACATCCCCTACTTTTCGTCGCTAATGCAAGCGAAAGTAGGCTTTGCTTCACGCCGTATTGATGCCCGTGACAATAATAAATCCTTACCCCTTCGATCTCCAAAATCCCGTCTTCGGGTACGCTACCGATAAAATCACAGTTCCCTTTACAAAAATACGTCTTCTTGCTTGCCACTTCAAGCGCAGGCGCAAGATCTCTAATCCCGTCGCCAAGATGCAAAAAGTAATGGTTTTCCTTGATTAACGGCAACAATTTTTCCACGCCTTTCACGTTACCGTGGGTATCGGAAACGATAATCAACCGTTTCATTTTTTCTCTCCGAGCATTGCTTTGAGCGCCATCAAACCACGGAAACGATGGGATACGGCGTTCTTTTCTTCCGCGCTTGCCAAGCCGAACGATTTTTTCAAATCGTCGCTTTCAAAAATACAATCGTAGCCGAATCCGCCGTCGCCCCGTTCTTCCGTCAAGATTTTTCCATACGTTCTACCGTGCGCGACGAGTTCCTTTCCATCAGGATATACCAAAGCGATCGCGCTTTCAAAGTACGCCGTACGGTCGGTTTCCCCCTGTAAATTTTTTAAAAGCAAATCACGGTTAGATTTATCGTCCGCGTGCCAACCGCAATATCTCGCGCTATACACGCCGGGCGCGCCACCGAGCGCGTTGACGCAAATTCCGCTATCGTCCGCAAGCGCAACCACGCCGAGCGCTTTACTCGCCGCGCGAGCTTTAATAAGCGCGTTTTCTTCAAAGGTCGTACCCGTTTCTTCGACGTCTTCGTCAAAACCAGCTTGCTTTTGAGAAATAACTTCGTATTCGGTAAAAATTTCCGCAATCTCACGCAATTTATGCGCGTTGCCCGTCGCCACTACTAATTTTTCTTTCATATCCGTATTTTACTCCTTTTTCCTATATTTCATTATAACACAGCGCACAAAAAAAAACAAGTCTACCAAGCAATTGATAGACTTGCAATTTAATTTTTCTGAAATTTTTTTCAAACGGAAATTCGCATCCGCAAAGAATTTAATACGGCAAGCAACATTACGCCCACATCCGCGAACACCGCAAGCGCAAGCGGTAACGCGCCAAACGCGCCAAGCGCCATAAACAACACTTTCATCACGACGGAAAACACGATATTTTCCACGACGATTCGACGTGTTTTTTTCGCAATTTTGATTGAATCGACGATCCCCGTCAAACGATCGGATACAAGCACGAGATCAGACGCTTCCACAGCCGCCGCGCTACCAAGTTTTCCCATTGAGATCGCGCAATCAGCGACTTTCATAACGGGCGCGTCGTTGATCCCGTCGCCAACGTAGGCAAGTCCGCCGTCCCCCTTTAATTCTTCCGCTTTTTTGAGTTTTTCGTCGGGCAGTAATTCCGCGAAACACTCGTACATGCCTAGCTCGTTTGCTATTTTTTCAGCTCTATTCTTACGATCCCCCGTCAACATTACGTTCCGCTGAATCCCAAGCGCCGACAAACCGTTTAAAGAATCTTTTGCGTCCATTCTAATTTGGTCTCCAACTTCCACCACGCCTAAATAGTCACCGTTTTTAGCAAGATATACGAGCGTATATACGCTTTCTTTTTCTTTGACTTCTATCCCGTTTTCACGAAGCAAATCGATACCGCCAACGAGCGTTACTTCGCCGTCGAGCTTCCCTTTCAAACCCCGTCCCGAAACTTCTTCGATTTCCGTCGCTTTTACGTCCGTTTCCACCTTCCAAAACGCTTTTGCAATCGGGTGCGCGGAATTCTTCTCCATCGCCGAAATGAGTGCAAGCACTTCCCTTTCGTCCGCTTTCCCGTTCGTTTCTACGCTTCTAATAGAGAAATCTCCTTGCGTGAGCGTACCCGTCTTATCAAACGCCACTGTTTTCACACGGGAAAGTTCGTCTAAATAGGTTGCGCCTTTGACGAGTATACCTTTTTTCGCGCACGCGCCAATCCCCGAAAAGTAGGTCAACGGCACGGAGATAATCAACGCGCACGGACAGGAAATAACCAAAAAAGTCAACGCCGTTTGTACCCAACGCCCCAAATCTTTATAGAAGAATCGGTTTTCTGAAATCAAACCTGATATCGGCGGCGCAAACAACACGATCACCAGCGCAAGCGCGCATACGATCGGCGTATAATATTTTGCGAATTTCGTAATAAATTTTTCAGGCGTAGCCTTTTTTGCCGTAGCGTTTTCAACAAGATCTAAAATCTTTCCGACCGCGCTATCTTCATATTCTCGCAAGACCTTTATCTCGAACACGCCCCCTTGATTGATACAACCGGAAAGAACTTCTTCTCCCTTTTTGAGGGCGCGCGGTTCACTCTCTCCCGTCAACGACTTCGTATCCAGCGTCGCATTTTCCGTCAAAAGCGTACCGTCCACGGGCACTTTTTCTCCCGCTTTAATCAAAACCGTATCTCCAATCCTCAACGTTTCAGGCGCAACTTCTTCATAGCTTTCCCCTCGCAACACGTACGCGCGTTCGCTCTTTAACGCCATCAATTCTGCCACAGAGTTCCGCGACGCCCCGACTGCCAAGCCCTGCAACCATTCCCCCGTTTGATAAAGGAGCATGACGGCAACACCTTCGTCGTATTGCCCTAAACATACCGCGCCGACGGATGCAATCGTCATCAAAAAGTTTTCGTCGAAAATCTTCCCTTTCGCGCAGTTTTTGAACGTAGAAATCAGCACGGGATAACCAACGACAAAATACGCGACGGCGTATAAGCAATACGAAATCACGTCTAAAACGAGAAAATCCCAAAATTTACCAAGCGCCATACCGAGCAAAAAACAACCCGCGGAAATTAGAATACGAATCAATTCCCCGTTCCACTTATTTCCTTTCGGCTCGTACACGCCCCCGTCCAGTACCCGAACTTTCTCGAATTTGTTCGCTTTTTTAATCGCCTTTTGCACCCCGACTTCGCTCGCTTTTAAACGAATCGTTTGCGTTACGAAATCGACTTGCGCATCTTCCACTTCTTGGATCTTTTTGATCTCGTCTTCCAAATCCAACGCGCAAGCGACACAATGCAAATTCTCAATCCGTAAAACGATCCAACCGTCCGAATTTTCTTGTTTTAAAGAATTTTCCTGCTCGTCTTCCACTACTTTTACTTCTTCAAAATTATTCGCCGTTTCTTTCACTTCCGTGAGCGCACGCTCGGTTTCGTACTCTAAATAAATTTTTTGATCGACGAAGGAAACCGTAACTTCGGTTACGCCGACGACCTTTGAAAGTTCTTCTTCCAGCTCGGACGCGCAATGCGCGCAGTCCAAGCCCGTAATTTTTATCGTCTTTTTCATACGTACTCCTTATCGCACTTCGCGTGTTCTAATCCAAGTTCCACAATCTTATATACGTGTTCGTCGGCAATGGAATATAAAACGTTTTGTCCGTCCCGTCTTGCCTTTACCACTTGATTATCCTTTAAAATTCGAAGTTGGTGACTCGTTCCGCTTTGCGTTCCCCCACAACATTCTACGAGATGGTAAACGCACATCTCTCCTTTTAAAAGCGCCAAAACGATTCTTAATCTCGACGGCTCTCCAAGCATACGAAATATGTTGCACGCCCGTTCCAATTCGTCCATGCCGAGCATTTCTTCTTTGATTTTTTTCACCCGTTCTTCGTGTTCGTCCGCTAAATTGCAATTCTCTTTCGTCATCTTTTACTCCTAACTTCACAATATTATCTATATATGAATATATATTCATGCTTTAATTATTATATCACTGTTTCATGTGTTTGTCAAGAATTTTTTGAAAAAATTTGAAACGCTAAGGCAACTTTTACGTTGCCTTAGCATTCCAGTTGACGACTATGGAGTTTGTAGTCAAATTAAAAATAAAAAACGCGCCAACCGAAGTCAACGCGTAAAAACACAGACTCCAATTGTCGCTACACAAACTTTACATGAAATGGGGTTAACCACACTTATATAAATGGAATCTGCATTTTGTCAAATTCAAGAAATATAAGTGTGTATCAAAAGAGTATAGTTATCCCTGTAAAAAAGAAAATAACCCCTGTTTCATAGATATTTAGTTTGTGTAGCATAATTAGTATAACACATATTTCAATTTTTATCAAGTGTTTACACAAACAAAAACTCGACTTTATAAAGTCGAGTTTTTGTTTATTTTATCATAATTTTAATCGCGTTTTTTATGCTCGATTTGGATTTGAGCGTTTTTGTCCACGCATACAACCACGTCACCGTGCCAATCCGTCCGATACACTTCCACGTTTGCGTCCCGTAAAAATTTCAACGTTTCGCTAGCGGGATGTCCGTACGGGTTATTTTTACCGCAAGAAATAATTGCCGTTTCCACGGAAACGGAATCGAAAAATTCTTCGTAAAGTCCGTCGTTTCCACCGTGATGGGGAACTTTCAAAATCTCCGTACCCGCTAAGTCCACGCCCATTTTGCTAAATTCGCCAAGCTCGTTTTCAAATACTAATTTTTGTAAAATATCCGCGTTCGTATCCCCGCAAAACAGGGCGCTTTTCCCTAAATAGTCCAACCAACAAATGGTCGAAAGTTCGTTCTCGTCAAAATCTTCGTTACCACCACTTTCACCGCTATAAGGAAAAATAATGGAAAAGGCGAACGGATATCTTTCGTCTATCGATTCTATTTTCGAAAAACGTTTCGCGACTTCCACTTCCGCTGAACTATTTTCTATTGCCGTCAAAAAGTTAATAAAAGCGGAAGATCCCGTCAGCTCGTCCGTCGAAACGTAGGGGGTAAAGACCTTTTTAACCGTTTTTCGTTCAAAGATTTTTTGTAAGCTTCCACAGTGATCAATATCACCGTGCGTAAGTAACATATAATCAAGCGTTTCGATTTTTAAAGCGTTTAAATAGCGCAGAATCTTTTCGTCCGCGTCTACGTCCCCACCGTCTAGGAGTAACGTTTGCCCGTCGGGGAATTCAATCAAGGTGCTATCCGCCTGTCCCACGTCTAAAAAATGGATACGTAATTCTCCGTCTTCACGCTTAGAAAGATTTGGAAGCGCGACGTAATATTTCCATTCTTCCGGCGGTACGAACGCGGAAAAAACGCAAAGCGAAGCTAAAATTACCATTACGATCGCGAATACGACGAACTTAATTTTCCGATCTTTCTTTTCTATCTCTTCCTTTTCCGCGCGATAGCCCATAGTTCCCTTCTTTTTCTTTTGTCGATTTTAAATTACCCTGCCCTCAAAACGAAGGGGCAGGGTTGAGATTTTTAAGCTTTTACGAATCCACACGCGTTTCCGCATTGATAACGTTGCAAATTCTTTGCATACGTTCCTCTAAAGCGTATAATCCGTCGGCGCAATCTTTCAGTTCCGCTTTGAACTTCGATGCAAGATCTGCGTTTACTTTATAAGATACTTCGTGTTCAAGACTCGCCCACATATTCATGGAAATCGTTCTCAACTGAATCTCCACCGGCGCAAACGTCTGTACCGTAGAAAGACATACCGGCAATTCTACAATCAAATGTAAACTCCTGTATCCGTTCGATTTCGGGTTTTTGATATAGTCTTTCATTTGCAAAAGTTTAACGTCCGTTTGGTTTAAAAACACTTTTGCAATATCGTAAATATCCTCAATATACCCACAAACGACGCGAACCCCTGCAACGTCCGTCAATTTCGTTAAATTCTCCGGCGTGGGCGGATAACCGCGACGGCTCAATTTTTCGTAAGCGCTTTCCACCGTTTTTAAACGGCTTTCGATATGGTGAATGGGATCGTGGCCTTGCAACGTAGAAAATTCCCCGTCTAAAATCTCAAAACGTGTACACGCCGTCTTCATTGCGCCGAAATATAATGGTTTTTGGCGTTTATACTCACGAATAAATTCCGCCGTAGGTTCGGTTTTTGAGATCGCCGTCGCACATTCCTTAATAATCGTCATATCCCCATTCCCCCTTACTTTTATTATATCATATTTTTCCGTAAAAGGCAATAGGTATTTGAAAATTCTTCCCGTAGTTTCACTTTTATTTTTCTAACGCCGTAATGAGTTTTGGAAGCGAAGTTTCAAACCTCGCCCCGTACCAATGCGACGGATCGTCTTGAGTTGCTTCAATACAAGCGACCGTGTAATCCGCGGCGATCTTCGCCGATTCGTAATAAGATTTTCCACGCATCAACGCGCCCACGAACGCGGATGCGTAAATGTCCCCCGTACCGTGACACCCCTTTGAGATTTTACGGTGTTCGTAATACTCTTTTTCACCTTTCGCATACACGATTACACCCGTTTTTTCCGCTTTATACCCGATCCCCGTCAAAACGATCGTAGCGTCTTTGCAAAGCGAGGAAAGTTTTGTAAGGATACGATCAATCAACGGTTCGTCGTAGGTTTCAGGATAAGGTTCGTCGATCAATAAACAAGCTTCCGTAAGGTTGGGTAAAATGACGTCGGCTGTCGCGCAAAGAGTTTTCATCTTTTCTACGAAGGCATGATCAAACCCTACGTAGAGCTTTCCGTTGTCCGCCATAGCAGGATCGACGATTTTGACACCGTCATCCGCCATACAGCTTTGAAAAATACTTTTTACGTAGTCGATTTGTTTCGCGCTACCAAGATACCCCGTATAGATTCCGTCGAACTTGATTTTTTCCGCCTGCCAATGCTTTTCAATCAAGGGCATATCTTCCGTCAAATCCCGAAAAGTGAAGCCTGAAAAACCGCCCGTATGCGTAGAAAGCACCGCCGAAGGCAATATACAGGTTTCTACTCCGCACGCGGAAATGATCGGCAGGGCAACCGTAAGCGAGCATTGCCCTACGCAAGAAATATCTTGTATCGTTAAAATTCGTTTTTGCATTTATTCTACCAGTCCTTTTAAAACTATTTTTTATAGTATAGCACAATTTTTTTTAGATATCAACTTTATAGATATTCCCTTACGAAATTTTTCTAATTTTCTAATAAGAAATTGCCTGTAAGAACGCAAAAACGGCGTTATTCATAACGCCGTTTTTTCTTTAACTATTACATTTTATACGATTGTTTGAAGATAATCTCTAATATTTTCGTATTCTGCATAGTCCGCAACTTTGACGTAGCTATTTCCGTCACCAACTTTTGCGCCCATAAGCCAATATTCCGACCAATTCGGCTCGGTCTGACCAAGCGCGTCGGACGCAAACGTTACGTATACTTTCAAGAATTGTTTTTCGCCGTTTCTATCGTTCAACGTTGTACCGCAATTTTTAAACGCGTAATTGCCAATGCTTACGACACCTGATTCCACGAGATCTACGATGCCCCCGCCAATATCTACGTTTTCGTTCTTGTAGTTAAGATATACCCATTCCAAATTCGTACAACCGTTAAACGCGTTTTGGCCAATATACGCTTTACCCGTTTGCGAGTTGAATACTACTTCGGTTAAGCCCGTACAACCGTTAAACGCATTTTGACCAACATACGTTTTACCCGTTTGCGTGTTGAATACTACTTCAGTTAAGCCCGTACAATTTTCAAAGACGCAACTATCTATCCAAATTGCTGTCGTAAACTCAATCTTACCCGTAAGCGCAATACAATCTCTAAAAGCATACGATCCAATCCACGACAAATTTGGCAATTTAAAGCTTACGTTTTCGTTTTGCAAATCCGCTACGTCACTTACAATCTTATTCATTTTCGGATTGTTTCTAAACGCATTTGCGTCCAACTTTGTTACAGAAGTAGGAAGCACGACGGTTTCGAGATATTTACAATCATAAAAAGCAAAAGGCAAAATTTCCGTTAACGTACCTGAAATTTGGATACTCTTCAAATTTGAATAGCCGAAAGTGCCATCAGCCATATCTTCAAGACCGTCTACTTTTAACGTGAATCCCTCCACAAAAGCATATCTAAACGCTTCGTGTCCTATCTTTTTAACTTTTAATACGTTATTCGCAGGATCTTCATCCCCGTCTTCCGTATAAATATAAGCCAAATTCATACAACCTTGACCAGCTTCTGCAGTAGGCAAACCAAACGCCGTATCGCCAATTTCTTCCACGCTTGCAGGAAGAACGACTCCTTCTAACGACGAACACAATGCAAATGCGCCCATGCTAATCGTCGTCAACGTCCAATCAACGTTTTCTACCTTTTGGAATTCCGCCGTTTTCAACGCCGTACAACCTTTGAATACTTCTTCGCCGAGCGACGTCAACGTGGACGGCAAGATTACGCTTTCAAGCGACGTACATCCGTAGAACGCTTGGTTCACAAGCTTCGTCGCTCTCGTCAACACCACCGTCTTTAACGAAACGGGAATACTTGCGTTTTGGTCGGCAGTCGTCGAGTCACCGTCAAAAATATACCCAAAGTGCTTTTGACCAATAACGACTTTATTGCCTTGATCGTCTTTCTCTAATTCCGTCATTCCGACGAACGGCAACGTGAGTTTAGTAAGCCCCGTACAACCGCTAAACGCAAACGACTTAACGTATTTTACGCTTTCAGGAACCACGAACTCGGTAAGAGCAAGACAGTCTTTAAACGCAAACTTCTCAATCACTTCCGTTTCTTCGGAAATCGTGATATTCACTAAATTCGAGCACCCAGCGAACGCCTCTTCCGCAACCGTCTTACCGCGAAGCACGGTAAGTTCCTTCAACGTAGAAGGAATCCATTCGTTATCGTTGCTTTCGGAGAATAAATACCCAACTTTCGTATTGTCCGCCGTATCGTTTACGACCGCGCCAAGGAAAGGTACCGTCAAACTGATCAAATCGTTACAACCTTCAAACACGCTTTCGCCTATTGCTTCTACCGTTGAAGGTAATACAACTTGCGTCAATTTCGTATCTTTAAACGATCTCGTTCCAATCGAAACTAAATCTAACGGCAACACAATTTCTTTCAAGTTTTCACAACCTTCAAATGCGTGCGCGCCAATTTCCGTAATATTTTCGGGCAAGACAACTTCTTCCAAGTGCGCGCAATCTTTAAACGCATTCGCCGACACCGTCGTTTGCGAGCCTTTCAAAATCTCTACCTTCTTCAACGTTTCAGGCAAACAATCGTTCCCCGCATTCTTATTTCCAAAGATAGCGCCGATATTCGTGGCGTCTACGCCGTCACCAATAAAGGGCAACGTGATTTCCGCTAAACTCGTACCTGCAAACGCTAAACTTCCAATCTTCGTAATCGTTTCCGGCAAAACAATATGCGTAAGACTCTTACATCCTTCAAACGCGCCCTCCGCAATTTCCGTAGCGTTTAAAATCGTAACTTTATTCACGATAATATCTTCCGCTTTGTCTCCAAACGCATAGAAAATCGTTGTATCTTCCGTTGCGTTTTTGCTTTCGCCAAGGAACGGAAGCGTAATCGTCAAAATCTTGCTACCTTTAAAAGCATCTTTCCCAATGCTCGTAATTCCCGCAAAATCGTTACTATCGTTCGCGCCGATCAAAACGGTAGACAAAGAAGAACACCCTTCAAACGCGCTAACACCAACCTTCGTAACTCCCTCAGGCAATACGATCGTTTGCACCGCAAACATCTCGCTAAACGCGTTTGCGGGAATCTCGTTATCATAAAGCGTAAGTACCGTTACTTTCTTCAAGCTTTCGGGCGTATATCTATTTCCACCAAAAATCTCGCCAAACGTATTCCCTTTCTCAAAAGCCGTGCCAAGGAAAGGTACCGTCAATTCCGTCAACGAGTCACAACCGTAAAACGCATATTCGCCGATTTCTTCTAAAGACGTCGGCAATACGATGGGAGCCGTCACGACTCCATTATCCATCTTAGAACCCGCCAAAGCCGTACAATCTTCAAAGGCGCTACGTCCAATCGATTTTACTTTTTCCAAATTAATCGCTTTTAAATTTGAACAATCTTCAAATGCTTCCGCTTCTATCGTTACAATCGTCTCAGGCAGATTAATTGAACGAATAAACGTACAGTTCGCAGCCGCCTTATAGGCGATCCCGACTACGTTTTTCCCTTCGTAAATCATAGGTACCGTAAGATCGTATAAATCATTTGCCTTTGTAATGACCTTTTTATTTACGTCTATTAACCAATAAGCGTCTCCACGAAGCTCATATTCAAAAATATTCTTATTGCAAATCTCACAAACTCCAATGTTATCACCCGTTTTTGCAAACTCATGAGGCAACAAAGCAAGTTCTTTATAACTAGAATCTTGCGCTCCGCAATAATCACAAACTTTATGCGCCGTCCATCCCGCCGACGTACAGGTAGGTTGTTTAGCAGGTTTGAACGCAGTTTCCAATAAATAGGTGTGTCCTGTCATTGGAATACTTTCTTCCACCGTGATGTTACAAACTGAGCAAACTTGTTCTCTTAAACCAAACGATTGACACGTCGCCTTTTTTGTAACGTTCCAAGCGTCGGGATCTACCGTATGTGACGCAGGAATAATTTGCGGTCTCGTTAACCAAATTTCACATTCGGTACACTGCAATCCTTCCGTGCTCCCCGGTTCTTCGCAAGTATGCGCGACGGCGGGAATCACCTTCGTCGTACTCATATGCATAGGTATGAGTTCAAATCCGCGTTTCGTCCCACATCCGTACGCACAAGTTTCATGCGCGGTATGTCCCGTCGAAGTACAGGTCGCCGCCAATGCGTCTACGTGTTCCCAAACGTGTTCCAGTTTGGGCGATTCTACGTAACCGCGTTTCGTTCCGCAACCATATCCACAAACTTCATGCGCCGTATAGCCAACTGAAACACAAGTCGCTTCTTGCGCCGCTACAGCCTTCCAGTCGTGTTCAAGTTTAGGAAGCTTTTCCGTATCCATAACGTTATTGCACACTTTACAATAGGTCGTTTTAACCCCGTCTTGCATGCAAGTCCGTTCTTTGGTCGTTTCCACTTTACCTTGTACGTGCGCTTTCTTTGGAAGCTTTTCCGTTTCTACTTGATTACATCTCGTACAACGATGCACCCGTTCGCCTTCTTGCGTACAGGTCTGCTCCGTTACGACTTCCCAATCGTTCCAAACGTGCGCGCACTCTTCCGTCAAAGCGAGAATCCCTGCAGTAAGCGCAACTACTGCCGATACGATCCACACCACAATGGAAACTGTCTTTTTCTTCATAAAAACCCTCCTGCATTCCGAAAAAGCGCGTAGGTAAATCAACGAGATCAACCAAATCTTTCTCGGGGTTATCCGTAACGATAGGAAAAATCGCCCTAAGGGCAAACTCCGTCACTATCGTATGCTATCATAGATATATTTTATCATCTTTGGGTTGGATTGTCAATAGTTTTTTCTTTATATTTTCCCTATATTTTTATTATTTTTGTCACGCACGCGAAAAGCCCGCCTTTTTTAGCGAGCTTTTCCTTTATTTTCCTTATTCGTTTTTTACTTGTTAAAGAAAAATCGTCAATCTTTTTAATAACTTCTTTTTACTCCCCCATTTTTCGTTTTTCCACAAGCAGGTACGCGTTAAACGGAATTTTTCTCCAATTTCATCACTTTGTTTGCGTAAGCGGAAAGTTGGCGTTGATTTTTGAGCACAACTACCTTTTCAGGATAATCTTTTACGACATTTTCAAAGAATTTTCGACGACGTTTTTGGCGTCCTTCAAATAGTAGCCATTTGATAAACGCCCAATCCATTTTCTCGTTGCACCCTTCCGTCATGGATGAGCGGGATTTCCCTTTGTAATGAAAATACCGCTTTAACGCGCGATAAAAACACGTAAAACGGTTAAAATTAAAAAAAATGATCAAATCAGACTCTTCCATACGACGCTGAAACGCGCATTTTTTGTAATTCCCGTCAATCACCCACTCGTCGTGGCTATTTAAAAAGGTTTCGACAAGCGAAAGCATTTCTTCTGTGGAGCGTTCTACCCAATTGGGCAAAAAGTGAAACCGATCGAGATGTACCGTTTCCAAACCGTAATGTTTTCCTAAAAGTTCCGCCAAAGTGGATTTACCACCTCCACTATACCCTATTACGCTAATTTTCACGCTTCTTTCTCCAAAAGGATCGTAACGGGACCGTCGTTGAACTGTTCAATTTTCATATCCGCGCCGAATACACCCTTTTTAACGGTTACGCCGTAACTTTCCAAAGTTTTGACAGCGTAGTCGTATAAAAATTCCGCCCGTTCAGGACGTTCCGCAAGGGTAAAGGAGGGGCGAAACCCTTTCGACGTATCACCGTATAAAGTAAATTGGGAAACGAGCAAAACTTCTCCGCCCACGTCTTGCACGGATAAATTCATTTTCCCCGCGTCGTCTTCAAATATACGAAGCCCTGCGATTTTTTTCATAAGATAGTCCGCTTGACTTTCTTGATCCCCCGTTTTCACTCCTAAAAAGACGACTAATCCGAAAGGAATCTCCGAAATCAATTCTCCGTCTACCGATAATTTCGTTGTTTTCACTCTTTGTACGACTGCGCGCATAATTTTTCTCCAATCCAAGGGTAACCCCTTGACCTGACTTTTTCTATCGTTTTTTTTGAGATTGCCACGCCTAACGGCTCGCAATGACACAATCTTGTCACTCCTCGTCCTCTTTATTCGTTTCACTCACGATGTAAATGGGACGTTTTTTCGTTTCGCGGAAAATCTTCGAGATGTACTGCCC
>JAFTKR010000024.1 GCA_017453165.1 Clostridia bacterium
AACCCGATTGACGTGATTGGTTATGGATTAAAAAAAGCGAAGGAGAAGGGAATGTACGTCGTTCTTAATCCTGCGCCTGCAAGTGTTGAGATTAAGCCCTATCTTTGCTATTGCGATTTGATAACCCCCAATGAAACAGAGCTTGATATTCTTGGCGGGAAAGAGGAGATTTTGAATAATACGAACGCTAAACTTTTGGTAACGCTTGGAGGTAAAGGATATTCCATTCAAACGAAGGACGGGGAAAACACCTATCCTTGTATTAAGGTCAAGGCGGTGGATACTACGGCGGCAGGGGATACGTTGAGCGGCGGACTTTGCGCTAAATTATCACAAGGGGAAAGATTGGAAGTAGCAGCGGCGTTTGGAAGTAAAGCGGCGTCGATTGCTTGTACGAGAAAGGGTGCGCAACCTTCTATCCCGAATGAAAAAGAAGTGGAGCAGTATTGTAGTCAATGGAATAACCAGAAGTAAATGAAAACAGAAAAATTTCTTTCTCTTTACGTAAATATTCATTGTATATGAAAAACGCTTAGCGGAAAACCTGTTTATAAATAATTAACCAATCAATAAAAAAAGAAAGTCTATAAGGAAGAAGAACTTCTTTATAGGCTTTCTGTGTTGTTAGGAAAAGTGTTGTAAATATACAAAAAATAAGGCGTTTATGCGTTAATTGCTTGCATAAACACCTTGTTTTGGTCGAGGCAGTAAGGAGAGTAGCGACGGAATAGCGAAGAATGAGCGTCCGGGATTTGAAGGCGAACTTGAAAGATAGAATTTCTTTTATTTTAAAAGAAAATTGTGCTTCATTCCCCGTCGTTCTCCAAAAAGAAAACAAATAAAATTGAATGTTATCAAGCATTTTTCTACCTTATTGTAAAAATATGGAATATAAATTCTAAAAAAGATTTGGCTATATTTTACAAAGTGAATTTATTGAAAATTTATTGACAAGTTTAATGAAGTAATTATAATAAAATAGAGTTTTAATTTTGGAAGGAATTACGATAAGAGATAAGAGTTTTGTGATTTTTAAAATAAATTAGAAAGCGTCGTCGTTTGAGAAATGACGGCGCTTTAAGTATAGAAATTAGAATGATTCGTAGATCAATTAGGCGGATTTTTCTTTCTGTATTGCAATGGCGTTAAACCGGTTTTTTGCTTGAACAGTCGAATGAAATAATTATAGTCCGAAAACCCTGCTTGTTCTGCAATATTTGCGATAGGAGACGTCGTTTCAACGAGTAATTTTTCGGCTTGCTGTATGCGTTTATTGTTGATAAAATTTTTTACGGTGTCGTTATATTCTTCACGGAAAATCGTATATAGCGTTTCTTTAGAGATAAAAAACGTTTTGCAAATATTTTTGACTGTCAACTCTCCCGACAGATTTTCAAGAATAAAATTCTCTATTTTGGTCGGTAACATACTCTTGTTTAACTTGATCAAATTTTCATTCCAAATATAGCGTATGCACGTTTTTAATATGGCGATTGCAGAATTAAGTTGTTCTACGGAAAAGACGGGAAGCTGTTTATATAATTTCAAATATTCTTTCTCTTGGTCCATAAGCTCGTAAGCGGATAAAGATTTTCGTACGATGGAAAGGGAAGAATATTTATGTTCGGCGTCACGGAATCTGCCCAACATAACGTAGGCAATGATTACGTTTTCATAAAAAATAGGGGTGATCGATTCAACGATTCCCGCATGGCAGGTGTAGACGATCGTCTTTTTTTCCGTTTTCGCCTTTTTGAAATGATTTTCGTCCGAAAGCGTGCATCCCTGTAAGGTTAAACCGTTTGCTCGGATTTTATTGCAAAACCGTTGCGGAGATCCACCGTTTGCTACGCAAACGTAATTCGAATCGAAAATACTGATCGAAATTTGTGTGCAGTTGTAGAAATTAACTAAAAGTTCTTCCAACTTTCGTTTGTTAAAGGTAATATCCATATATTTAGCATAATACATTTAATAATTATTGTCAACAATAATCATTGAAATTATTCCAAAGAAAAGAAAAAAATGCTATTTTTGCAGAAAAAATTCCCTATACAGTGTTATTGGCGTGTGATAAAATAAAAGTATAATATTTATATAAAGCAAAAGAAAGGTGGATCATGGCTCAAAGATTGTATTATGGTAACGCGTATTATCCCGAAGCATGGGAACGATGGAGAATTAAGCAAGATATAGATAAAATGCAAGAAATCGGGTTTAATACCGTACGGATAGCGGAATTTGCTTGGGCGGAAATGGAGAAACGCGAAGGGAACTACGATTTTTCGCTATTTCGTGAAGTTGTGGACTATTGCAAGGAAAAGGGAATGTACGTACTGATGTGTACGCCGACGGCTTGTCCGCCCGCTTGGCTTGTTCAAAAAGATCCGACCGTCCTTTTATTGAACGCAAAAGACAGAAGATTAACGCACGGCGCAAGACGGAATACTTGTCATACGAATAAAAATTATTTAGATGCATGCGATAAAATCGTAGAAGCAATGGCGAAAGAATTCGGGAAAGACGAAAACATAATCGGTTGGCAAATTGATAACGAGCTCTACATAGATCACGGTGGAATGGGTTGTACTTGTCCGAGTTGTCAAAAGGGGTATCGCGAATTTTTACGCAAAAAATACGGTACGATCGAGCGCTTGAACGACGAATGGGATTGTCACGTTTGGAGTATGCGTTTTGACGCATTTGAACAAGTATGCAATCCTTCGGCAGATATTTGGAATCACCCGTCGGTAAAAACGATGTGGTCGGAATATCAAAACGAGTTAATTACAGGCTTCGTACACCGTCAAATTGATATATTAAAGAAGTTCGTGCGCGTACCCGTATCTACGGATATGATGCCACTTTTGGGGTTGAGTTACGACGATATCGGTCAAAAAACGGACGTTGTGCAATACAATCACTACAACGACGAGAAAGATTTGTGGATGCACGGAATGTGGTGCGATTATATGCGTTCTCAAAAAGATAAAGCTTTTTGGATTACCGAAACGTCTCCAAATTGGAATGGTAGCGAATACGCCAATTATACCCGTCCTATGAACTTTTCCGTGGCGAATACCATGCTTTCGTTCGTGCTTGGCGCGGAAATGAATTGCTATTGGCTTTGGAAGAAACACTACGGCGGTCACGAGATTATGCACGGTTCGGTTGTGGATAGTTACGATCGTGAATGTCATAATATCGGCGAAATAAGACGTATGGCGAAAGATATCAAGACAATAGAGCCTGTTTTTGTAAATTCGCCCGTACGAAAGAGTAAAGTTGCAGTGCATTTTACCCATTCGGCTTGGCAAATTTTCTCAGCGCAACCGATCGTGCCTAGTTTCAATTATCAGCGCGCGATGGAATGGTGGATTTACCGTCCAATGGCGAGAAGGCAAATCCGAGCGGATTTTATCGGCGCAAGTCATTCGCTCGACGGATATAAACTCCTAATCTCTCCGTTTACCGCTTGTTTGGACGAATACGGATTAGCGGATAGGATTTTAGAGTTTGTGAAACAGGGCGGTACGTGGTTCGTGCTTCCTATGACGGACGTAAGAACGGAATGTGGCGCAAGATACAGAAACGCTCCGTTTGCGCATTTAGAAGATTGGGCGGACGTTCGTTTAAAATATATGTTACCGCGTGGCGAAGAATACGATATGCACCTTGCCGACGGCGACGTGTTAAAGACGGAAGACTATATTTATTACGCCTTTGAAACGGGCGAACGATCGGAAGCAGTCGGATACTATAAAGACGGATACTTAAAAGACGAAATAGCAGTTACGAAAACGAAAGTCGGGGACGGCTATATCGTAATAATGGGCGCAGTTCCCGTGTGTGACGATCTTGGCTCGACCTTGGAAAAAGTAGTGAAAGGGTTGGGTATCGAGCTTGATCAGGCGAGCGAAAACGTCGTGACGTCACGAAGAACGGGCGAAAACGAAGTATTTTCTGCAATCGAAGTGGAAAATAAAGAAGGTTCGGCGGTGATTCCTTACGACGGTGTGGACTTGATCAGCGGAGCGCAGTATACGAAAGGTCAAACGGTTTCGCTTGAAAAATACGGCTATCTTTTTGTGAAGAAAGAAAATGAAAACGAGTAATCGTTAAAATAAAAAAAGGAAGGAGGAAAATAAAATGCAAAAAAAGTTCAGAATGATCCTTAGCGCAATTTTGGTAACTTTATCGTTGGGCACAATGACCGCCTGTGACGAGTTCGTATCGAACTTGGAGAACGTGATCCCCGGCGCAGGAGATTTTTTAGAAAATCTTTTACCCGACGTGGAAGACTCGGAAGAAGGTGAAGATGTTGGCGATGACGGTGAAACGGAAGTAGATACGGGCTACGAGGTAACGGGCATGACGGCAGGAAAACTCACGGTTGGAAGCGATACGCAAACGCTTACGTTCCAAGACGTGGTGACCGTAAATGAAGGATTTACCTATTCGGTGCACACCGACGTAAACGGTATGACTACGGCAATCGAAACGGCGGAATTGCGTTTTGGCGAGAACGTTTTCTACGTAGTCGTAAAAGGGAACGATTATCAAGAATCGAACAAACTTACGGTGTATAGAAAGCAAACGTTCGTCGTTACGTTCGATTTAAACGGTGGGAGCGGAAACTTCGAAAACGTTCAAGTAGAAGAAGGAGAAAAATTATCGATACCCGAAACCGAGCCGACGCGCGCAGGGTTTGAGTTTGACGGTTGGAATTATAATTTTGCAACCCCCGTCACGAAATCCTTTACGGTAAAAGCGAATTGGAAACAAGTTCCCGTCAAATACGCGGTAAGAATCGAGCAAACGGACGACGCGCAAAGCTTTGTAACGAACGATACGTTGAGCGCGGAATACGAAGGGTATGCAGGTAGCACGGTGTATGCGACCGTGCCGACGATCGACGGATATTTGTACGTAGAAAGTGAAAGCGAATACAGCGGAGAAATCCAAGCGGACGGTTCGTTGGAACTTGTATTGCGGTTTTATAAACTCGTTGAAGTGACGGGCGAAGTGGTCGTTCCCCAAGGCGACAAATCGCTTACCGCGGTCGTATATAACGATAGCGGAGAATTCTATCAAACGTTCGACGAAATTGAAAACGGGAAAATTGCAATCCGATTGGATGCGCCCGTAAGCACGTCGGAAAATACTTTGAAAGTAAAAGCGCTTGGTTATAGCGACGTTGAAGAATTTGTCGTTGGGAATAGCGACGTAACGTTTGATTTGATCCCTCAAACGTACGACTTCGGCGCGTTTACCTTGAATGAAATGTCCTATCAATCGGCGAAAGTAGACGTGGCAACGGCAACGACGAGCGCGGCTGGAACAGATCAATCAACCGATTGGAATAAGATTGCGACGGATAACGGCGTGATTTTGCAAGCTCGTGGAAGATCTCACGCACTTCTTTTCAGCCACTTTGCCGAAACGGAATACGCAGTTAGCGCAACCGTACATACCTTTACTTCCACGTATTCTTCGGGGACGCTCGGTACTTCGTATAGTTCAAGATCGGGTGGCTTCGTGGTTGCAACGGCGCATGATCAAATGCACGTTTTGATTACCGATAAAGGTTCTATTTGGATTGGATTCGGGTATTTGTCGGAAGATAACGACGTCCCGAACGGAGAGTTGTACATAAAAGGAAACTCGGCAAAGGCTTTCGTTGCTTACAATCCAAGCGAAGGCGCAATGCCTACGACGGCAAGCGGTGGCTACGAAATGACGCTCGTTAGAAAGAATAACGTGTTCACGTTATACGTCGGCGGTATAAAATACCTTACGCTCGATAGCGAAAACGGCGCGGTAGGGTACGAGCATTTGGCGAGCGTTACGCCTACCTACGTTGCAGGAAGTACGACCGATAATGAAGCAAAATTCAAAACAAGACTCGCGCATTTCCTTGGCGATAAGACGGCGAACGCGGTAGGGGTTACGACTTTCCGTAAAACGATAGATTCGACGAAAGGCTATACGGCGGCGGTATTCTCCGACTATCAACGCACGACGGACGTAGACGGCGTGATTGCTGTGCAAGAACAAATCCGCGCGAACGCGAAAAAGATCGTAAAGAGCGTTACCTTGAACGGAAAAACGCTCAATTCCAACCAATTAAACGCGAACGTATTGCGTTATGCGTCAACGAGCAAGACGGCGCAATTTGTCGCAGAAAAGGCAACGAACGTATGGATTTACGATACGGAAGGCAAGGACTTGTACTGTACCTATCAAACGACGACCAATTTGACGACGAACAATACCGTTTATATGAACGATATTCAAGCGAAAAACTTTACGTTTACGTTTAAAGGCGCGCTTGCGTATAGACAAGGTTTCGTCATCACGGACGGTACGAACAGAGTAGCGTTTGTTGGGGAATCTACGGCGGATAGCGATCTCATTCGTCTTTGTCATGACGATAACGTCAATTCCACGTTCTTGAAAGGACAAGGAATCAAAGACGAAAATACCGTTTGGAAAATCGTCGTAACCAAGAACGAAAAGATCGAAATCTATTTGACGAACGCAACGACGGGGAACGTCGAAAAATTGGCGATCACGATCACGAAAGATACGTTGACTACCCACGTAGGAACGTTGAACGACGGAACGACGACTCTTACAAACCATAATATTTTAGGAAACGTGAAAGGCTTGATAGAATCGACGGAACTCGCTTGTGGATTTACGTTCACGACGAAGTCTAAAGATAGACCGTCGTTGACGAAAGTCTTTAAAGATATTGCAATTACGGCGAATTGACCGTTGCAACAAAAAATGATAGGGGCTAGCCCCTTGTGTTGGCTACAAAGTATCCAACACAAAGACAATTACTCGAAAAAATAAAAAAATAAATAAATTAAAAGGAGGAAGTATTTATGAATGACAACAAGAAGCTGTATCAACAAATAGACGTTCAAGTCTATTTATTGACACAAGACGACGTGGTACGGACGAGCAATGGGTTGGAGATCGACTGTTCCAACGTAGCAGGCTGGGGGGCGGGGAGCTTTGACTCTCCACTCGATTGAGAAAGGAGGAAAGAAAAATGAGAAAGAATGTAAGAAGAAACATGATCGCAACGTTTGGCCTTTCTGCGGTAGCCTTTTTCGCAGGCGCGGTTGGTTTGAACGTAAACGCGAAAGCGGCGGAGGAAACGGTAGAACAACCCACGCAAGAGTTTTTCGTGGATGGCGCAGGCGTTTACGTCGGCGGTTTTGAAAACGGCGTAGATACGACGGGTTTCCGTTTTAGAATCACGGCAAAATCTACGTTAATCGCGTCTGGCGCGACGATCGGCGCTTTGGTATTACCTGCGGATCTCACCGCTGAAACGGAGCTCAAGAAAACGACGGTATTAAACGACGGTACGGATAGCCAAGCTTTGATCGACGAAGTGTTTGAAGCAGGAAATTGGGTACAACACGAAAAGTACGCCGATTATAAGTATACCTGCGTATACCTTTATAATTATCAACCTGCAGACTATAACCGTGACATTCTTTGTAACGCGTACGTAGTAGACGGTGAAACGACGACCTATGCTACCACGCTTCCCCGTTCCATGTCGGAAGTTGCCTTGGCGGCGGAAAACGACGGTGATACGAGAGCGTCGGGCTATATCAAAAACTACAACGTAAACTATTTTGGCGCGGACGGCGTAACGGAAGTAGACGGCTTGGACGAAGAAATTGTAAGATACGGTTCTTTGATCGAAGAACCTGAAACGCCTGCGGACACCGCAACGCAAACTTTCGTAGGTTGGTATGCAGATAAGGAGTGTACGAAAGAATTTGACTTTACGAATCCTGCAAAAGGTACGACGAATATCTATTCCAAGTGGGAAGAAATATTCGTGCCTCCGTTTGCAACGACCGTTAATACCATTTCGTTGGCAAGTAGAGCAAATCTTACCTATGGCGACGGAACGGACAAGACGACCGATTGGTATTATAACACCGCGAATGGCGAATTAACGAAAACGTTCTCACATCAAACGGGTGGTTCGGACTTTAACGATAGAATTTATTTAGCAGAAGCGCAAACGGGCGACTTTACGTTTGAAGTAACGGCAACGCTTGGAAAAAATACTGGCTTTGAATTTGCGTATAGCAACGGTAATAGCATTAGTCGTTTCTTTATCGGGCGTACTAGTGGAAATACAAGTATGCGTGTTTGTATCGGCGACGCTGCAACAAGTGTATCGTATGGTTATATGGGGTTAGGATCTGCGACGGCGACGGGAGGTCTTGAAACTACGTTTAAATTCTTAAAAACGTCGGATAAAATGGAAGTGTATATTACGAATGAAGAAACCGGGAACAAACCAACGCTTGCGATTACGATTACTAAAGATGGTATTACCAAAAATTATACGAGTCCAACAGGTACATCAGATAGCGTAGACAATGCAGCGGCGGTTGCTAAGTCTTTCTCTGGAATGTTCAAATATCCCATGGCAATCGGTTTCACGGCGGTAGGCGGTGATGCAAATTCGGCGGTTTATAAGAATATTTTGTTGAACGAAAAGACGGTGAACCAAGATTCGTTTGTAAAGAGTGTTGATACCATCTGTTTGGCGAGTAGAGCAAATCTTACCTATGGCGACGGAACGGACAAGACGACCGATTGGTATTATAATACTGCGAATGGCGAATTAACGAAAACGTTCTCGCATCAAACGGGCGGTTCGGACTTTAACGATAGAATTTATTTAGCAGAAGCGCAAACGGGCGACTTTACGTTTGAAGTAACGGCAACACTTGGAAAAAATACTGGTTTTGAATTTACGTATGGTACTGGTAATAATATTAGTCGGTTCTTTATTGGACGTTCTGGGAACACAAGTATTCGGGTTTGTATCGGCGATGCTGCAACAAGTGTATCGTATGGTTATATGGGGGTAGGCTCTGCGACGGAAGCTCTTGAGACTACGTTCACGTTCGTAAAAACGTCGGATAAAATGGAAGTGTATATCAAGAACGCATATACGAGCAACGAAAAAGAACTTGCGCTTACGATTACTTCGACGGGTATTACGAGAAATTATGAAGGAAGTAGTGGTACATCAGATAGCGTAGACAATGCAGCGACGGTTGCTACGGCTTTCTCGGGAATGTTCAAATATCCCATAGCAATCGGTTTCACGGCGGTAGGCGGTGATGCAAATTCTGCGGTTTATAAGAATATTTCTATTAAATAATAAGGAAAACGGTTTCGGGGAAGGGAAACTTCCCCGAAACGAAACAAAAAAATAAGGAGAATGAATTATGAAAAAGAGAGCAATTTTTTCGCTTGCTATGGCAAGCTTGCTTGGCGTCGCGACGGCGTTGTCGGGTTGTGGCGGTAACGACGCGAATACGATCAAATTTTATGCGTATGGTGAAACGCCTGCGGAATTGATTGCCTACAAGGCAATGGTGGACGATTTCAACGCGACTGTTGGGAAAGAAAAGGGGATCAAAGTGGCGTATTCCCCTAAGACGGCAGGGAACGAATATGAAAGCTTGATTATCCGTACCGGTATGAGCCAAAACGGACCGGATATCTACATGGTACCCGAAAAGGAATTCAAAGCTTGGACGAGATACGGACTTTTCTCTCCGCTTGACGATCTCGTAAAAGGCGGTTCATTGAATTTGGATACGATTTGGAAGTCGTCGATAGAAAGATATCATTATAATCCCACGACGAACACGTCTACGGCAAGCGATCCTTTGTATTCGCTTCCGATCGACTCCTCGCCCACGGCGCTTTTCTATAACAAAACGGCTATGGAAACGGCAGGCGTTATCGTTATCGGCGTAGAAGCGAAAGATATGGAGGCTTGGAATAATAATGAAATCGCAGATAAGTACGGTAAGAAAAAGAGCGATTATCCCACCCTTCAAAACGTGACCGTACCCAAGAAAGGGTATTTTAGAAGCGTCAACAACTATTATAGCGCAAGCGGAAAACCCGAAACGTGGTATTCGCCGTATAACAACGACGGCTCGCTCAACTGCGTGCTCGTATTCAACGACGAAATCGCTATGAACTGGGACGAAACGGAAGATTTGGCTTGCCTTTTGACGAAGGCGAAAAACAGTAGCTCGACGACGACTTACGGCTACTATACCGAATGGTGGTTCAACTACGGTTGGTCGGTCGGTGGCGATTGCGTTGCAGACACCACGGGGAACGGCGACTATATATATACGTTGCCCGACTATACGCCGAACTATACCGTTTTAGAAGGTACGTACACAGGCGAATATACGGGAAAGACCTATCAAGTCGGCGAAAGCTTGGAAACTTTGGATAAACTTGCAATCGCAAAGGGACAAACGCTTACGCCTGCGGAAGACGGCGGTTATAAAGTAAACGGTACGCAAATCGGTAGCGAAACGGATCCTGAATCCGCAATCCGCGCAAGCGTGAAAACGGCGGTAGAAGACGGTACGCTCGGCAAATTGCCTTCTACCAAAACGGCGATTACGAGATTTGCTTCCCTTGCAGGAGCGTCTGGCTTGAACGTTGCGCCTTATCCTAACGATTTGCAAAACGTAACGTCGTTCTCGCAATTTACGGTTGGCAATATTGCCATGCTCATTGAAACGGCGGCGAACATTCCTACGGCGAAGAAGGAAGCGCAATTTACTTGGGGGGTAGCGCCGTTACCGCAATATAGACAATACGCGAACCCGACGGACGGGGCGGACGATACGCTCGTCGTAGAAGGTCGTGAAAGCGGTCACGCGGAAAGTACTTCCGTTTCCATTCGCGCAAATTCTTCCAAGAAAGAACAGGCGTATACGTTTATGGAATATCTCGTTGGCGAAAAGGGACAAATGGTTAAATTGCAACAAGGGCTCGTTCCCAACGTAAAATCGCTCGTCGATACGGACGAATACAAGCAAACGGGCAACTTCACCTATATGAACGTATTCTTGAATGCAATGAACAACCAAGCGGCAGGCGACTGGTGGTATATGCCCGATACGCAATGGATTAGTATTTGGGCGGACCGTTTGAACGGCGACGTTCGTAACGGTACGATGAGTTTGGATTCGTGGTTCACGAGCTATATTTCGGCTACGAACGAACAATTGAAGGAGTATAAATAATGGAAGCGGAAAACGTAGAAGCGTTGGAGGGCGTACAAGCGGAGATTGTAGAACGTCAACGTAAACGGAGAAAGACGGTTAAAATTATCAAACAGGATATCATTGGTTGGTTGATGGGCGGTTGGCCGTTCATCGGCGCGATGATTTTCGGGTTTATACCGTCGATCATCGGCTACGTCTTACCGTTTATGGAACTCCATACGTTCGATTATTCGCAAATGGAATTCGTTGGATTTAAGAACTTTGAATGGTTGTTATTCAACGAAAGATCCATGTTTTGGTTAGCTCTTAAAAACTCGTTATATTACACGGTTTCCGTACCGATCTACTTAGGGATTGCGTTATTCGTTGCCGTGCAGTTGGATAAGCATATCAAAGGAACGGGCGCGTTTCGCGTGATCATGTTCTTGCCGACTTTCGTTTCGAGCGTTGCCATGTCCATTTTTTGGCAATTCATGTTCGATAAAACGGGTGGATTTAACTCCATTTTAGGGCTTTTCGGCGTAGCGCCGATCGACTTTTTGGATGACGAGTTGTGGTTTATGCCGTCGGTTATTTTCACGGGGACTTGGGGGGCGTGCGCGAATAGCGTACTCTTTCAGGCCGCGCTTGCGAACGTCGATATTTCCATGAAAGAAGCGGCGAGAATTGACGGCGCGACCGAACGGCAGACCTTCTGGAAGATCACTTTCCCTATGATCTCGCCTACGACGTTCTTTCAAATGTTAACGTCTCTCGTCGGCGCGTTGCAGGTATTTACTTCCTTGCAACTCATGGCGCGTACGGACACGGGCCCGAACGGCGCGGCGGTTTCCGTCGTACTCTATATGTATAATATGGCGTATCAATGGACGGGGCCCGATTACGGTTTGGGTATGGCTGGCGCGTGCGGTTTGATGTATCAAACGGTACTCGTTATCTTAACTTTGATTATCTTCAAAACTAAAAAAAGGTGGGTGCACGATAATGACTGATACGAGGAATTTAGGTTCGCAAACAAGCCTTCCTACGAAAAAATTAAAGTTTCATAAACCGAAAATCGGTACGGCGATCTTTTTAACGGTTTGGTCTATTTACGTCTTAATTCCGTTCGTGATCATGTTCAATATCGCAACCATGACTCCGCACGAAGCGTTGCAACCTTTCGCTTTCGGTTGGGATGAAGGGATTCAGTTTAAAGCGTTTAGCGAGTTATTCGTGGACTTGTGTATGGGTTTTACCATTTTCGGTGCGTTTTTAAACACGCTTATGTACTCTATTCCGCCCGTATTTATCGGGATCACAGTAGGTACGATGGCGGCGTACGCGCAGAGCAAGCTCACTTGGCACGGTCGTGATTTTACGTTTGGATATTTGATGTTCTGTTGGTTGATGCCCGACTGCGTCGGTATGGGCGCAGGTTATATGTGGTTCGACTTTCTCGGTTGGACGGGTACGCCGTTGCCGTTTATGATTCCCGGTATGTTCTGCGGCGTGGCGCAAGTATTTTTCTTGAAATCGTTTATGAGTACGATTCCGAACGATTTGCTTGCGGCGGCGAAAGTGGACGGACTTGGCGACGTTATGGTATTTTGGAAAATCGTATTCCCGTTGACCTTGCCTGCTTACTGGTGTCAAATCATTTTTGCGTTTATCGGCGCTTATAACAACTATTTAGGCCCGTTGATTTATTTGGAAGATCCTGCAACCTATTCTTTGCAACTTGCGCTTAGGTTCTTCTCGGTATTTAATAAAGATAATAAACCTGCGGTTATGGCAGGGAATATCTTGGCGGTTATTCCTTTGCTCATTGTTTATCTTTGTTTCCAAGATTTCATTCTCAAAGGGATCAATATGGGCTCTGGCTTAAAACTTTAAGACGATTTTTCTTGCCCGACCGTGGCTTTGGCTACGGTCGGGGGAGAAAGGTACGATTGGGGTTTTGAATATTTTATCAATCATGGTGGAAATATGATTAAGAAAAAATTTTTATCTTTCTTTATGGCGGTAACGACGCTTTTCGGAGCGTTTGCAACCACGGCTTGCGCGGGTTTTGGCGACGAGTACGTGGAATTGCCTCATTACGATACGTTGGACGGAACGTACGATACGGAGTTAATGTATCGTAATCTTTTGAAGATCAATAACGGCGATCCCGGTGGACTTTGGGTGTCTAAAGAAGACGATCCCGTCTACGGGGGGTATTGCTACGTGGCGTTGACTACGTTGAATAATAGGCTTTCGAAAGAAGATTATCCCGATTATAGAATGGCGGGGTTTGAAATTTACCGTTCGAGCGACCTTTCCAATTGGGAAGCGTGCGGTGCGATCGACGGTAGCGGTTTAGGGATCGAAAGCGGTAGCTGGATCGATACGTGGACGTGGGCTCCCGAACTTTTCCGCGACGCAAAAACGGGTATGTATTTTATGTACTTTTCCGCGCGTGCGAAAAGCAGTGTGATTAGCGGTGGGGATAACGATCGGCATTGTCTTGCCATCGCTATGTCGAAAACGCCGTTCGGCCCGTACGAGATCGTGACTTCCGAAGAATATTATACCTTGCTTGCAGGGGAAGATTCGTCGATCGTAGACGGAAAATTGCTCGACGGGGCAGGACAGGTAGTCACCACGGTGAACGCGGAAAATCAAATCGAAAATTTGAACGGTGACGTAATTACGAAAAATACGCCGACGGTGAATTTTAATTCGCAATCGGCGAGAAAACATATTATCGAAACGGTGGAAGAATTAGGAACTTTCCCCTGTATCGACGCAAGCTTTTTCCAAGCGGAAAACGGGGATATGTATATGTATTTCGATTCCCATTTGAATAGTTGGAAAGAGTCTATTTCCAATAAAAACAACGCCGATCCCAACTATAACGGCGTCTATAAAGAAGACTATTCTTGGCAATATAACAACAACGAAATTTGGGGCATGAAGATGAAAGATCTTATTACGCCCGATTATTCCACGTTGCAAATTATGGCGACGCCGAGATATAAGTCGGTACGCGCGAAAGAGATCACGGTCGAAGAAAACGGTGAAAGCGTTCGCAAGGTGAGCCTTGATCCTCGCAACTTTACGCGTACGGACGAATTTTACGAAATCGGCGAAGGGAACAACGTAAACGAAGGGGCGCACATGATTGAAAAGGACGGAAAGTTCTATCTCACCTACTCGCCTACGGGTACGGGGAATATTTTGTATTCCATTTGTCAAGCGGTGAGCGACAGTCCGCTTGGTCCCTTCAAAAAATTGCCGGAATGCAATCCCGTGATAGGGCTCAACGATACGAACGACTATATGTCTTGTACGGGGCATCACAGCTTCGTCTATATTGAAGACGAGATTTTCGCGTTATACCATTGTTTCTGGCAAGAACTCAGTGCGTCGGGCGGACGTTGTTTGGCGGTGGACAGAGTGAAGTTTATGTATAATGAAACGCTTGGTTACGACGTTTTATACGGTATGGGGCCGACGCAAGCGGTACAACCTGCCAATAAAGCGCATACGGGTTTAGAAAACGTAGCGCAGACGGCGAAAATCAGCGTTAGCAGTTCTGGAAAGAAAGAGAGTGTGAAATATTTGACGGACGGATTTTTCCCGTCCCAAGAATTTGCAAAAGATTGGGAATTTACGGCAAAAGGCGCGGTGACGATTACTTTGGAATGGGATAAACCGCAAGAAATTTCCGCTTTGTTTATCTATAATGCGTATAGTTACTACAACGCGTTTGATAAGGTGGATTGGATTAAGTTCGAGCTTTCTCAATCCCCCGATTGGAGTAACCAAGAATTTTCGCGCGCGGTCATTCAAAATTTGAAATGCAATCCAAACAACGTGAATGAAAACGAACTTTGTATGCGACAAGGCGGTGGCGCAGTGGCAAGTTTCAATCCACTCAAAGTAACGAAACTCACGATTCAAATTTCGTCTAAATATACGACGGAGTTCGAAGACGGCTCTCTTGGCGAGAATAAGGGTATCAACGTATCCGAGTTGTACGTGATGGGTAAGGAGGTGTAAAAAGATGAAAAATTTTAGAAAATATCTTTTACTCATTCTCTCAATGCTTTGCGCGATCTGTTTTTGTACCGCTTGTTTTTCTTCGGTAACGCTTTCGGGAATTCAATTAGAGGCGTTGCCTGCGCTGGATCCCGTTTACGGGGTAAACCCTGGCGAGGGCATCTTGATTGACGGGGAAGCGAACGAAGCGGTTTGGAGAGAAAAGAATTATGTGCAAAACGAAGAAAAGGAAAGAAACGTAAGCTATTACGTGACGACGCATCTTTCCGAAAAAGGGGTATATATTTTCGCGTATTCGAGCGACGCTTGGGTTTGTTACGCGAATAGAAATAATTATAAGCGGAATACCCATTTCTATTTCGTTTTAACGGCGAAAGAAGGGCAAGGAACTTTCAATTCTGGTGTTTGTCGCGAGATGAAAATTGATACGTCTGCCTACACCATGCCGTCCAATTTCCGCTATACCGCATTTTCTACGGTAAACGGTGAAGTAAATAGCGGAAAATCACAAGGGATGCAAGTGGAAGTATTCGTTTCGTGGGAACAGTTAGGTTTGGGAACGAGTGAAACGAAGCCTGAAGAAGTCAAGTTACATAGCGCTTATTTTAGCGTAACGGGCTTGAATAAAGACGGGAAATACGTTTCCAATCTCTTTTCTTCGAACGCTCCAAGCACCCATCACCGCTATAACGTAAACGGATATATCGAAACGGGTGATCTTGAAAACGGTTTGGGTTCGAGCGCGTACGGTACGGTAAAATCGGGTGGTTTTGAAAAGACTGAAAACGGTATGGAGAGCGTAGGTGGCGGTAGTCAAACGGCGTTCTTTGATATGTATTCGGATAGCTTTGTAATTAGCGCAAAAGTCCGTTCGAACGGCGGAGTGTATAATGCAAGTACGATCGGGAAAGCCGGATTTATTCTTTCGCAATCAAGCGGATACTATTCAGCGATTATGCTGGATTTGCGCGCTCCGATCGAAGGGAAAACGGTAAATACGAACGTTGACGAAGACGGAACGATTTTGAACGATCGCTTGATTAGTTTGTGCAACTATCCAAACGGAAGTCAACTCCGTACGAGTGAAATCTACGAAGGAATCGACGGTGAATACGAATACGTGGATCTGACTTTGATCAAAGACAAAAGTACGTGTTACTATATCGTCAACGGCGAACTTGCAAAAATCGAATATTTGGATTGGATGCAAGGCGCGGTACGAGCAGGTATTTATGCAATGAACGCCGATTGCGTATTTAGCGACTATTCTTATATCGATTGCTCGAAGGACGAAACGGCGTTGGATAGAGTGATCAATACCTATGCTTGCCGTATTTCGTACGAAAATAACGATCCGAAAGTTGTATTCCAAACAGAAACTACTGCAGTAAAGAAAGGCGAAACGGGGAAGGTAGATTTCTACGTAGCTTCGGGGTATACGGTAGAAAAAATATACAATAACAATATAGACGTGACTGATTATTTTACGCGTAATCAATCGGGCGCGACGTTGTCGCTCAAAAACGTATCGGAAGACGCGTATTTAGAAGCGGACGTAAAAGAAATAGAAGATTACGTAACCGTTTCGGGAAAAGCGACTTTGCCCAACGGCGCAAAAGCTCCGTTTACGGACGTTTACGTGATTGGGGAAAAACCGTTTACTTCCTATTATTTGCGTACGGATGCAAACGGCGAGTATACGGCAAAAGTGGCGAAAGATAACGCTTATCAAATTCGGATCGGATACAACGGATACCGCACGACGACGGTAGACGTGATTGTTGCGAATACGGACGTAAGGCTCAATCTTGGATTGGAAAATTACGTGGTAGGCGGTTCGGCGAACGGACGCGTATCGAATACGGCGGCGTGGGATCTTTCTCAAGAATCAGAAAACGTCGTTACGTTAGATCTGCTTGATAGAACGAGTGGTGGCGCGATTTATTTTACCGACGTATATTCTAATGCGGTAGTGATTGAAGTCACGATTACGAATCTTACCAATCAAGAAATTTCTGAACCTTATTATAAGACGGGCAGTAACTTAAACGGGGAATACGAAAGCGATCCCGGGGCAGGGATTAGAGTAACTTCCAATAAAGGGACGTCTTTCTATATGCTCTATAAGGAAGGGTATCGTAACCGTTGGAATAACGGTTCGTATAACGATATGCATTTGAATACGAATTGCGCGACGAAGTCGATTTTCAAAACAGGGGAAGCGATTAAAATGAAATTGGCGCGTTTCGGTGAACAGTTCTATATGTATATCGACGGCAATCTCGTATATGCAGAAAAGAATCCGTTCATAGGGAACGATAACGCCGTGTACGGTTTCTTCTACGATAGTTCGGCAATTTTGAAATTGCAATTTTCCGATTATTCGATCCTCTCCGGACAACAAGCGGAAGACGAAATACAAAATACCTTGCTTGCGAAGTTTAATTACGACCAAACGATCGTACAAGTGGACGGATTGAAAAACGGTTACGGTTTATATAATACCGAGCCTGTCATCTCCTTGAAAAATATTCCTGACGGAAAGGCTCGTTTGGTAGCGGTTGGAGGAGTAAAATACTATCTTACGTCCAAGAACAATTCTATTACTTACGCGATTTCCGATTATAATCCTGCTGGGATGCCCGACGTAACGATTGAATGTGGAAACTTAATCGACGCGCGTTTGGTAAGCGGAAAGATAAACGTTCAAGCGAATATGTTCGCGTATTCGGAAGACGGCGTTTATACCTATTTCCAAACGGATAAGAACGGCAATTATCAAATCTATTTGCCCGACGGAACGTATCATATCATCGCGCAAGCGAAAGGATATATGGGCGATTATAAAACGGTGAGCGTCAACGGTTCGGCGATCAACGGATTGAATATTACGCTTAAAGAAGAATTGCTTGGAAATAACGTCATCATTAACAACGAGTCGAACGGTTCTCAAGTAGAAGTATTGAGCCGTCCGCTTGGCTATCCAATAAGTTTCAACGAGAAAGAACTTCGTCATAGTGTTCATGCCAATGAAAACGGAAACGGTGGTGGAATTTATTTCAAAGATCTCGTTTCCAAAGACGTTATGATTTCCTTTAGCTTCGTATATAATAGCGGTTCGGAAAATGATCCAGGGATCGGTATTTGGGTTACGAATGCAAGAGAACCTGCGCTTAACGGTCAATCCATTCGCGTATTGTTTAAAAATCAAGCGATGGACGTTTTGTGGCGTAAGCAAACGGGTAACGAGATTGGCGTTGATCGCGGTTGGATAGGAAAAGCTATATATCAAAACGGCGCGACGGCAAGCTACGACGTTCGTACGCAAGGAGTCGAATACGACGCAATTTTCGTCCGCTTAGATAACGTGTACTATATGTATATCAAACAGTCTAGCGAAACGGAATATAAGTTGGCTTGTAAGTTTGAATCGGATATCGTGCCCGATTTGGCGGCGTACGGATTCTCGGTTACGGCAGGAAGCTCGTCGAATATTGAATTCTTCAATTATTCTTATCAAACGGATAAAGCGGAAATTCAAAATGCGTTGAACGAACTTTCGGGGAATTAAAAGCGATAAAAGTTTTTTCCAAGGAGTAGAAGCATGGAAAAGATAAAAATTTTAATCGATACCGATCCTGGCGACGATATTGACGACGCGCTCGCTCTTGCGTACGTGTTGAAAAGTGAGTGGTTTGAAGTCGTTGGGATTACGACAACGTTTAAAGATACGTTAACGCGGGCGCGGATCGTAAAAAAGATCTGCGCGCTCGCGGGAGCGAATATTCCCGTCTACGCAGGGTGCGGGCAACCTTTAAAAAAGATGGTGCCTGTCGCCCAAGAAATCAATCAATATACCGAAGATTTGGACGGGGTCGAGTATTTACCCGACGGGCTGAACGCAGTGGATTTTATTCTTGAAACCGCTAAAAAATACGGTGACGAGCTCGTGATCGTAGGGATTGGTCCGCTTTGTAATCTTTCTCGCGCGATTTTAAAAGATCCGAAAACGATGCAAGGGGTGAAAGGTACGGTTATCATGGGCGGATGTTTTGCGAACGATTATCCCGAATGGAATATGTTTTGCGATCCCGATTCCGCGAAAATCGTATTTGAACAGGCGAAAAATCTCGTAGCCGTGGGGGTAGATATTACTTCGAGAACCAAGCTTACCGAAGCGCAATCTACGCAAATCGAAAAGGATACGAGAGATCCGTTTTACGCGTATATCGGCGAGTTAGTGAAAATTTGGCGTAAATCGCATAACAACGATTTGCCTACGTTGCACGATATTTTAGCGATTACAACGCTTGTTTTGCCGAACGTATGCGTTATGCAGACGGGGAGCGCTTCTATCGATACGGAAGGGAGCGAGAAACGGAAACCTGGGGCGGTTGTCTTTGGAACGGGCGGAAACGTAACGTACGCCGTAGATTTTCACAAAGAAGTATTCTTTGGAGAGTTTATGCGTATTTGGGATAAATGAAACAAGACGAATAAGGAGTTATTATGAGAAAAATATATCTGGATAAGCCCGTACTCGTTTCTCAAAATCCGAACGAGCCGATGCGGGCAGGCGGTTGGCAAAATCCGTCTATTCGTAACGCGGACGGGGTTTTGTATATAAGGTTTCGCGGTGTAAAAGACGCCTATGAAAATTTGGACGGCGCAAACAGAAATCCCGTATATCGTTCGACGGACGGCGGGTCTACTTGGGAGCAAGAAAAAAACAACGCGAAAGCTTGGGCAATGGCGCAAAAGCCGATTGCAAACGGAGATAGAGTGACCTTCGAAGGTCCTGGGTATATCACGGAAACGAGTGCGTTTCCAAAGCCTGCACCCGAACGTTCGGGGCAAAACGTTAAAAAACCAAACTTCGTAGGCGTTTATACGAACGACGAAATTCGTCCTTTCGTGGGCGACGAAGCGTTAGCGCATTCGTTGATTTGCCGTCGTATCAAGAAAGGTACGGACGAAATGGAAGTCCATAAATGTAAAGTGGATTGGAAAAATGCAAAAGGGAACGTTTTGATTTATAACGGATACGTGAGCATAAGCCAATATCTTTGCGGGGAATACCGTGTGGATAAAGACGGAACGATATATATGCCTGCTTCGGGAATGATGCTTTTGCCCGACGGTTCGTTGGCGTCAAGATATTCAAGTATGTTCTTCTTAAAATCTACGGATAATGGGTATTCTTGGGAATACGTGGGGGGAATACCGTATAAAGAAGAATATAACGTTCCAAACGCTATTGAAGTGGAAGGGTTTATGGAATGTTGTTTTGAGATTGCGGAAGACGGTTCGTTCTTTACGATTATGCGTTCGGGCTCTCTTTCGCCGTACGTCCGCGGTGACGACGAACATCCTGCGCCGAAATGCTTTATCGCGTATTCGTACGATAAAGGAAAAACTTGGACGACGCCCGAAGTGTTCTACGACTACGGTATTTTACCCCGTTCGACAAAATTATCCGACGGTACGTTTTTAATGACGTCGGGACGCCCTGACGTGTATATTCGTCTTTCGAAGGACAAATTGGGGAAAGATTGGGGGGAAGTAATCCACGTTTTAGAAGTGCCTGAAAAGGACAAATATCTCGCATACGAGCAATATACTTGCTCGAATAACGGGGTTTGCGCTTACGACGACCATACGGCGTTCGTAACCTATAGCGATTTGCAGGCAAAAACGCCCGACGGAGTAAGAGCGAATTCTATTTTCGTGCGAAAAATAACGATAACGGAAGAATAAAGGAAAGGATTATGAAAGATTTAAAGAATGCAAAAGGAAGTAGCGCCATTCCCTTAACGCCGTTTTTGGAAAACGGGGATATCGACTTTTCGGTGTTTGAAAAGGAAATCGATTGGATTTGCGAACAAAAAGTCGGCAGTATTTGCGGACCTGTAAACGTGAGCGAATTTTTGGTTTTGACCAAAGAAGAAAGAATGGATATAATAAAGACGACGTCGGAAGTTGTCGGCGGAAGAACGGCAGTTATTGCCAACGTTGCCGCCCCCAATATTAAAGACGCCGTTGCGTTTACGGAGTTTTCGCAAAAGGTTGGCGCGGATGCGGTCATTGCTATGCCTCCCTATGTAGGCGATTTGAATTTCGACGGCGTAAAGGCGTATTTTAAGGCGATCGCGAATGCTACGGATCTGCCCGTTATGATCCAAAACCAGTTTTTTCACAATATTTCTATCAATGAAGACCAACTTGTGGAGCTTTGTAATTTAGCGGAAAATATCTCTTGGATTAAACAAGAAGTAGCCCCTGCGCCGTTGAGCATAGAACGGTTGAGCAGAAAACGTACTTCGGCAATCAAAGGGTATATGAGTGGCTTTAGCGGAATGTACAGTTTGCAAGATTACGCAAACGGAGCGATTGCAACCATTCACGCTTGTGAATATTGTGATTTGATACAAAGATTGTGGAATTATATGAACGACGGTTTGATGGAACAAGCGTCGCAGTTGCAAGCGTCGTTGATGCCTGCGTTGATTTTAGAAGGAATTTACGGTTGGCAATACGCAAAATTTATCATGCAAAAGCGTGGGATTTTTAAAAACAATATAACGAGAAACAAGAGCAATCAAATTTCGGCGGAATCGTTGCGCTATTTTGAAAATGTTTGGGCGCAAATAGAAAAACTTATTTAACTTGTTTGGTCGGTTGGGGGAATTGTCTTCCAACCGTACTGATTTTAACAAAGAGATCGTATAGAAAGGAAAAAATATGAGAGAGCAAATCATACAAAAAGTAGAAGAAGAAAAGATCATTGCTATTATTCGTGGCGTTGCAAAGGAAAAGCTCGTTTCGCTTGTCGGCGCGTTGAAAAAAGGCGGAATAAAATTCGTGGAAGTGACGTATTCGGCGAATAAAAAGGTAAGCGACGAAGAAACGGCGGAAATGATCGGTATGCTCGTAAAAGCGTACGGGAACGAGATGTATATCGGCGCGGGAACGGTATTGGAAGAACGCCAAGTCGATTTGACGAAAGAAGCGGGCGGACGGTTCATTATTTCGCCTGACGTAAACGCACGGGTAATCCAAAGAACACGCGCGTTGGAGATGGTGTCTATGCCAGGCGCGTTAACGCCAAGCGAAATCACGACGGCGACGAGATACGGCGCAGATTTTATGAAACTCTTTCCCATATCGAATTTGGGAGCAGGCTACGTTAAAGCGATCAAAGCGCCGTTAAGTAATATCAAGCTACTTGCGGTGGGT
>JAFTKR010000025.1 GCA_017453165.1 Clostridia bacterium
AATTTACGACTTCACGATCAATACCACTTCGGCAGATTCCGGATTCTTCGTAACGAATAACGGTACGATTAAGAATTTGACGTTGGAAAACTTTATTTTCACGTCGAACGCGGGTGGCTCATCAAACGTTGGCGCGTTGGTGGCTATCAACAACGGTACGGTGGAAAATTGTGTTGTTAACAATCCAAAAGTAAACAATAACAACGGTATCACTTTGAAAAATTATAGCACGGGTGGTTATCAAAATAGTGATGGCGATCGGCGCACGGCTAATTACGGTGGATTGATTGGTAAGAGCACGGCTACGGGGATCGTTAAAAATTGTACCGTAGACGTGGACACGGTTATTGACATAGACGTTAATGCTAATGACGGCTCTACTAGTAGATGGAGTTACTATTACGTCTATGTTTATATCGGTGGCGCTATTGGTAGAAACGAAGGTGCGGTAGAAAACATTCGTTCCACTTTCAAATTGTCTCGTAAACTTAATTCGGATGGTAGCAAGGGCTATACGGGAACGGGACACGGAAGAGACGACGGTGGCGGTGACATTGACCGCGGTTGCGTAGTGGTTTGCGTCGGCGGGGCTGTTTCCTATAATAAAGGAACGATGACAAAATGTAGCGCGACGATTGACGCGGAAGTTGCTATGACGAGCGGTTCGCATGGATATCCTTACGCATATATCGGTGGATTGGTTGAAGAAAACTACGGTACGGTTACGGAAAGCGTAGTAAGGGGTAAATTTGAAAATGCGGGAAGCGGAAATGAGTTGAGACTTGGCGGTTTTGTTAGCTTAAATTCCGGCTTGGTTCAAAACTGTTATTCGGACGTTGTGATTACGACGAATGCAAACAATGGTTATGTCGGTGGCTTCGTTGCGCAAAACAACAAAAATATAGAAAATTGTTACGCTTTAGGTGAAATTTCGTCAAGGGCTACGGGTACAAGTCATTATCTTGGCGGATTTATCGGATATAGTACGACGAACGCGCAAATTACGAACTCTTTCACGGCGATGGATATTACGATTGTGGCGGGTTCTGCTCGCGTTGGTTCGTTTGTCGGCGGATTTGACGTTGAAGAATCGGCGTTCAGTTATTGTTTCTATGCAAGCGACGCTACGATGGTAAAAGGAGAAGAACCCTTTGCTACTGCGATTATAACGGGCGTAAATGGCGAAACGAAAGCGAATATGTATACGGAAGCGTTCGCAAACGATTTGTATTGGGAAAATACGATTTGGAAGTTTGACGGCACGAACGCGCCGAGCCTTTTGTGGGAATCTGCAAACGCGTAAAAGTTTTGAATGAAACGAAGAAAACGAGCCTTTACGGCTCGTTTTTTTCGTACCACGCATTTCCGCGTACGTATCCGCAATGACAGTGTTTAGGTTTTATAAATTTACGAATAAAACGCGGATGAATTTATAGAAAATTAAACGCCGTATACAACGTTCGCTTGTATTAAAATTTTTCATGGAAAAGTTTGGTGAAACGCTTGCAAAATACGTTGGATAGGAGTATAATAAGTGCATAGAGTAGCCACTTGCGCGTAAAGTGTTACCGAACGGGACGTTGTCGGTAAACGAAAGGGAATAAATCTGTCTGTTCCCTGCGGTGCATTGGCGCGTCCGCTGTTTATAAAGTCGAGTTTCTTCGACCGTTTTGCGGAGCTCTCCTTTGGGGGCTTTTTTATGTTCGTTGCAAAAGAAAAATTTAATCGGTTCTTTCAAAAACTTTTCCATTCCCCTTTACTGAAAGGGAAATCGGTTAGTCGTAAGATTGCGTATTTGGGGCTTATGACCGCGTTTGCAGTCGTTGCGAATACCTTTTTTGAAGTAAAGCTTGGGGAAATCCAATTTTCGTTGACGATCTTGGTTGGGGCTTTTATCGGAATCTTGGTCGGGGGTGGATACGGGTTCGTCGTGAGTTTTTTAGGGGATATGATCGGCTTCTTCTTACACCCGTTCGGCGCGTACCTGCCTATGCTTGGCGTGTCGGCAGGGCTGACTTCTTCGTTTGCAGGTTTTCTCCTTTCCTACGCGGTGGATAAAACGGAAAACGAACCGACCGTGTACCCGTTAAAGACGGTTTTAGCGGTTATCGGCGTTTGTTTATCCTGCTTTTTCGTGTGTACGGTGGGGATTACGCACACGACCTTTTTCTATCTTTACGCGAACGGTCGCTCCTATTGGGCGTATTTTGCGTATCGGTTTTTCTTGCAGGGGCAATTTTACAACTGTATTTTTAATTACGCGTTACTCTTTTTAGGCGTTCCGCTTTTGAGAAAGTTACTCGAAAAGCTAAAAAATAGGTGAAATAGGAAAAAATCGTTTAGGGAATTCTTGACGATTTTTTTTTGTTGTGGTATAATGTAAAATGTATTAAAATCTTTATAATGATTTTGGTGCTTTACGATAACGAGATTGCCACACTTCGCTTTCGCTCGTTCGCAATGACGCCTTATTGTCATTTTGGAGTGTAGGCGTAAGCCGAAACGATAGAATCTCAACATATAAATTTATTAAGGAGAATTTGCCTATGAATATGCTTTTGGTTTACGAAACGCCGGGGATTGAAGTCTTTGGGTTTAAAATCAACGCGTACGCGATTATTATCGTATGCGGTATTTTGACCGCGTTCGGCGTGATTACCTTGCTTTTCAAACGCAGAAATATGTCTACCGATTTGTTTTTGACTTATTTTTGTATTTGTCTTCCCATCGCGCTCGTGACGACTCGGCTCTTTTACTGCGTGACAGGTGGCGTTGCGATCGAAGATTGGTTTTCGTTTGAAGGGATTCGGCAAGGTGGGCTTTCGATTATCGGGGGGATTTTAGGTGGCGCGCTTGGTGTTGCCGGCGTCAGCTATTTCAAAAAGATTAACTTCTTCCGCGTTGGGGATTGCGTAGTCGTCGGGCTTTTAATCGCGCAAGCGATTGGGCGTTGGGCGAATTTTGCAAACCAAGAAGTGTACGGCGCGGTTGTGGAAAACGAAAGTTTGCAGTTCTTCCCGTTTGCCGTGTACATCAATAAAACGACGGGGGGGAACTGTTTGCAAACGTTCACGCTCACGTTTGAAAAGTTCTTCGGCGGAAATTCGGGGATCACGGGGGGGACGTGGCATTACGCCTTTTTCTTCTACGAGAGTTTGGCGAATACGATCGTCGCGATCTTGCTCTTTATCAATGCGTGGAAGAACCCTAAAAAGCCGAACGGCGTGAACACGGCTTGCTACTTTATCAATTACGGGCTTGTACGTTCGATTATGGAACCGTTACGAGATCCGACCTATATTTTAAACGACGGCGGTGTGCCTTGGTCGTTCGTCTTTTCGCTCGTCTTGTTGGCGTTCGGGATCGGCTTATTGTTCTTCGTACTTTTTTGGAACAAGAGAAAGGAAGGGAAAATTTTCGGTTCGGCGCGGGGCAAGGAGTTTGAATACGGGATCAAGAACTACTTAAAAGACACGAAAGACGAGATCGCTTATAAAAATAAAACGAATATGATGTGCGCGATCTTCCCCGAAAATTACGCCGATCCGCCGATCAAGGAAGAAAAGCCGACGGAAAAGCCGACGGAAGAAATTGTACAAGAAAAAATAGAAGATACGAAAACGGAAGAAACGAATAAGGAGAACGAACAATGAGAAATCTTACGTTATTGACTGATCTTTATCAAATCACGATGGGTTACGGTTTTTATCAACACGGAAAGCACGAAGAAGAAGTCGTATTCGATTTATTTTTCCGTCGGAATAAAATGATCACCTATTCGATTGCGGCAGGCTTGGAACAAGCCATGGACTACCTTTTGAATTGGAAAGTCACGGACGACGACGTTGCGTATTTGCGGTCCTTGAATCTGTTTAGCGAAGACTTCCTTGCCTATTTCAAAACATGAAATTCACGGGGGACGTGTACGCAGTGAAGGAAGGGGAAGTGGTCTTCCCCGGCGAACCGATCTTGACGATCAAAGCTCCGCTGATTCAAGCGCAGTTTGCGGAAACGGCGCTCCTTAACATTATCAATCATCAGACGTTGATTGCGACGAAATCGTCTAAAATTTGTCGTTCGGCGACGCGTGGCGCGGTCATGGAATTCGGGCTTCGTAGAGCGCAAGCCCCCGACGCAGGGATTTACGGCGCGAGAGCCGCGATTATCGGCGGTTGTTCTTCGACGTCCAACGTGATTGCGGGGAAAATGTTCTCCGTACCCGTGGCAGGGACGATGGCGCACAGTTGGATTATGGATTTCGATAGCGAATACGAAGCGTTTAAAGCGTACGCGGAAAGTTATCCTGAAAACTGTTTGTTGCTCGTCGATACTTACGATACGCTTCGTAGCGGTGTGCCGAATGCTATTAAAGTGTTTAAGGAATTGAGAGAAAAAGGGTACAAGCCGAGAGGTATCCGTTTGGATAGCGGGGATTTTGCGTACCTTTCAAAAAAATCGAGAGAGATGCTCGATCAAGCAGGGTTTGAAGACGCGATCATTTGCGTATCGGGGGACTTGGACGAACGCTTGATTTCTTCGCTTATGCAACAGGGTGCGAAAATTGATTTGTGGGGGGTAGGTACGAAGTTAATCACGTCGGAAGACCTGCCTGCGCTCGGTGGTGTGTATAAGCTAGCGGCGGTTTTGGAAAAGGACGGCACGATGACGCCTAAGATCAAGTTGTCGGATAATTCTGAAAAGACGACCAATCCTGCGTTCAAGAACGTGTATCGGTTGTACGATCGCGACAACGGTATGGCGATTGCCGATCTCATTACCCTTCGGGAAGAAGAAGTGGACGAAACGAAACCTTTGACCATCTTCCACCCGATCGAAACTTGGAAAAAGCATACGGTAGAAAATTTCCGCGCGGAAGAACTGTTGAAACCGATCGTCATAAAAGGGGAACTCGTCTACGAATTCCCTGCGCTTCTCGACGTGCGCGCGTTCTCTTTGCAAGAAAAAGAGAAGTTCTGGGAAGAATATTTACGGTTGGATATGCCCCAAACCTACAAAGTGGACTTGTCCACCAAGCTTCATACCTTGAAGATCGATATGATCGACGAGATTCGTAGCAAAAACGCAAAAAAGGATAAGTAAGCATGACAAATCAAGAAACGACGGAAAAGAAAGAAAGTCCCTTAAAAGGTTCTTGGCTTTGGGGGGTATTGCTCTTTTTCATTCTTATTTTTATAGACCAAGCCACGAAAGTCTTGGCGGACGTGTATTTTAACGATTACGCGGAAGGGGTGCGAAAGGTCGTGATCATCCCCAATATGATCGAGCTTTGTATCTCGTATAACCGTGGGATTGCATTCAGTATGTTTTCAAATTCAAACGAAACGATCAAAATGGCGATCGTATTATCGACGGGCGTGATGATGACGGCGATCGGCGTCGTGTATTTTAAGCTCGACAAACGCCGTACCTTCTTGCGCGTGGCGTGCGTGCTTGTTATTGCCGGTGGGATCGGGAATTTGATCGATCGGGTATATTATCAAGTATGGGATCCTGCGTCCTACGCAGGGGGATTTCGCGACGGCGTGCGGGATATGGTGCGATTACAGCTCGTTTTCGATTTCGGGGTTTGTAATTTTGCCGATTTTTTCATTTCGATCGGCGCGGTGATGCTCGTTTTTGCTTGCTTGTTTTTTGATTCGTACGCTTATTGTCCCGTAGGCAAGTATAAGGCGCTTGCAAAAGAAGTCGAAGAAAAGGAAGCGAAACGGGAAGAAGAAAAGTTAGCGAAAAAGCAAGCGAAAAAACTTGCGAAAGAAAATTCGGACGGGAACGCGCGTTCGGTCGCCGTGATCGGGAAAGCTGAAAACGCAGACGAGCCGACGGACGGCTTGGACGGAAAAGGACAGTAACGGGTATGGACAAACGGCTATACGTTGCGGAAGAAAACTGTAAGCGTTTGGACTTGTTTTTAAGCGGACAAACGGAAGAGTTCACCAGATCCCGTTTTAAGAAAATGATTGACGACGGTCAAGTTACGGTCAATGGAAAAAAGGCGAAAGCAGGGGTGGAGATCAAGGTCGGCGACGAGATCGCTTTGGAAATTCCCGACGCGGTCGCCTACGACGTCAAAGCGGAAAATATTCCGATTGATATCGTGTATCAGGACGACGATTTGGCGGTCGTGAATAAGCCCCAAGGCATGACGGTGCATATTGGAAACGGGAACGTCGAAGGTACGCTCGTCAACGCGCTTTTATATTCTCTTGATAAATTGAGTGGGATTGGCGGTGTATTACGGCCGGGGATCGTGCATAGGATAGATAAGGACACGTCGGGGTTGTTAGTGGTGGCGAAAAACGATCGCGCCCACGTGTCGCTTGCAAAGCAGATCGCGGAAAAGAGTTGTCATAGAATTTACTACGCGCTGTTAGAAGGAAATTTAAAGACGGATAGCGGTCGAGTGGTGACGGATATTGGTAGACATCCGACGGAACGGACGAAAATGACTGTGCTTCCCGACGGAACGGGCAGGATTGCGGTGACCGATTACGAAGTACTCGTAAGGTTTGGCGCGGACTATACCCTTTGTAAATTTATCCTGCAAACGGGCAGAACCCATCAAATCCGCGTACACGCAAAGCATTTAGGGAATCCCGTAGTTGGCGATCCCGTCTACGGCTACAAAAAACAAAAATTTTCGTTAAACGGGCAACTGTTGCACGCGAAAACGTTAGAGCTTACCCATCCGACTACGGGGGAGAGAATGTCGTTCGACGCACCCCTGCCCCCTTACTTTTCGGAAATTTTAGAAAAATTATCAAGACAATATAAGGTTGAGATAGAACGATGAAAGAGATTTTGAATGAGAACGGCTTGAATCGGTTATTAAAAAGGCTCGCCTACGAGATTGAAGAGAAAAACGAAGACCTGTCTTCGGTGGCGCTCGTCGGGATTCGTACCCGTGGCGTATGCGTTGCGAAACGGATTCAAAAATACGTTTTAGAAAGTTCGGGCGTAGAATTGCCGTTGGGAATTTTGGATATTACCTTGTACCGTGACGACATTTTAAGTTGTGACGCGGAAGTGAAGGGTACGGAAATTGATTTTGATATTGAAGGCAAAACCTTAATTTTGTGCGACGACGTGTTATACACGGGTAGAACGGTTCGTTCGGCGATCTCCGCGCTTATATCCTACGGATCGAAGATGGGTAGAGCGTCGAAAATTTGTCTTTTGGAGATTGTGGACAGGGGGCATCGTGAACTCCCGTTTAGAGCCGATTATATAGGAAAAAATCTTCCTACTGCCAAGACGGAAAAAGTGTTCGTAAAATTCCGAGAAACGGACGGCGAAGAAGGAATATATCTCGTTTAACGGAGTAATCATGTTAAAGGTAACGAAAGTAAAGAAAAATTCAATCGCGTACGAGTTGGGGATCGAAGCGGGGGACGAAATTCTCGCATTCGATACTTTTGCGTGCGAAGACGAATTGGATTATCTTTATTATTCTTCGCTTTCAAATTTTTCAATGACCGTCAAAGACCACCGCAGTGGTGAGAAAAGCGAAATTCGCGTCGAAAAGGACGAAGACGAAGAAATGGGGCTTGCCTTTGAAAAGGATACGGCTTTGAAAACTTGTCATAACCGTTGTTTGTTTTGTTTCGTCGATCAAATGCCGAAAGGAATGCGAGAAAGTTTATACGTCAAAGACGACGACTACGGTATGAGTTTTACTTGTGGGAATTTCGTTACGCTCACCAATCTTTCGGACGAAGGGTTGGAGAGAATCGTGCGTTTACAACTTTCCCCTTTGTACGTTTCCGTGCATGCTTTGAATCCGGAACTTCGTTGCAAACTTTTACGTAATCGGTTTGCGGGGAAGATCGTAGAGCAAATCGACAGGCTGGTAAAAGGCGGGATTGAATTGCATTGTCAGGCGGTTATCGTGCCGAATATGAACGACGGGGACGAGTTTGCCTATACCGCAAGAAAATTGTTTTCCTACTACCCTGCCGTACGCGAACTTGCTTGTGTGCCTACGGGCTTGACCAAGTATCGCGACGGACTGCACGAGATTCAAGACGTCGATAAAGAGTATTCGGAAAAGTTTCTGGATTTGATAGATGCCTTAAACGCAGAGTTCGGCGTACGATTCATTCAGCCTGCGGACGAGTATTTCGTGAAAGCGGAACGCGACTTCCCGTCGATGGAGTTTTACGGTGATTTCGAGCAAATCGAAAACGGCGTTGGAATGACGAGTAAGTTTTTAAACGAAGTCGATCAAGCGTTTGAAAAGTATACGAAAAATAAAAAAATCATGTTAAAGAAACCGAAAAAGAGCGTATGGGTAAACGGCGTATCCGCTTCGAAGATTTTGAGTGGAGTTGCGCAAAAAGCCACGTCGCTCGTGGACGGATTGGATCTTCGTATCTTGACGGTGGAGAACGAATTTTTTGGTAAAACCGTAACCTGTACGGGGCTTTTGACGGGAAAGGATATTTTAAGCGCCGTAGAAAAATACAAAACGGACGGGGGAGAGATTGACGAAATTATCTTGCCCAAAGACGTTTTGAAGGAGTTCGACGAAGTATTTCTTTGCGGAATGACGTTGAAAGAATTTAAAAATCGATCGAAGATTAAGCGGATATGCGTGAACCGTGACGGTGGGAACGGCTTAGTCGAAATTTTAATAAGGAATTAGTAAAGTAATCTTTGATGGAATCTTTCGCTAAAAAGCGATAGGTGGGCAAAGCCTACGGACGAAAGCGAAGATTTCTTTCATGAGTCCAAGATTATGCAGGGGCATCGCTTCTTGAACCCCACAAGGGAATTATTCCCTTGACCTTTTTTAGAGTATAAGAGTTAGGAGTAATATAGAAAAATGGCAAATCCTTTAGTGGCATTGGTCGGAAGACCGAACGTCGGGAAAAGTACTTTTTTCAATAAAGTAGCCGGCAAAAAAATTTCAATTACTGAAGATAGACCGGGGGTTACGCGCGACCGTCTGTATGCGGACGCGGTGTGGCGCGGTCGGAATTTTACGATGGTCGATACGGGTGGGATTGAACTCCGCTCGGAAGACGTAATGTGGAAAGAAATTGCAAAACAAGCGGAAGTCGCAATCGATACCGCCGACGTTATTTTGTTTTTCACCGACGGTAAGGAGGGGCTTTCCCCGTCTGATTACGACGTAGCGGATATTTTGCGCCGTTCAAAGAAACCCGTGATCTTGGTCGTAAATAAAATCGACGACTACGCCGCGGAAAAGGTGTTCGAGTTCTATTCTTTGGGGTTGGGTGCACCGTACGCGGTGTCCGCGGAACACTCTTCAGGGATTGGCGACGTCTTGGACGAAGCGATTACCTTCTTCCCCGACGATACGGAAGATCCCGTGGAGTCTTTGAAAATTGCCGTCGTCGGAAAACCGAACGCAGGGAAGTCTAGTCTTGTCAATAAGATTTTAGGCTCGGAGCGTAGTATCGTTACCCCCATGGCAGGTACGACGCGAGACGCGATCGACACTCTGTTCTATCGTGGAGAAAAGGCGTATACGATCATTGATACGGCAGGGATTCGGAAGAAGAAAAGCGTGGACGATAGCGTAGAATATTACAGCAATATGCGAGCGTTCGACGCGGTAAGACGTAGCGACGTTTGTTTGCTCGTCGTGGACGCGCAAGAGGGGTTGACCGAACAGGACGTCAAAATTATCGGCTACGTACACGAACAGGGTAAACCGTCCGTAATCGTCATGAATAAATGGGATTTAATCGAAAAGGATACCCATACCGTCAATCGTTTTGAAGAACAACTCAAAGAAGATTTGAAGTTTATGGACTATTTCAAATCCATCTATATTTCCGCGAAGACGGGGCAACGGGTGGAAAAATTGCTTGCGGCGGCGGAAGAAGTCTACGAGCACGCAAGTTTCCGCGTGCCGACGGGCGCGTTGAACGATTTGATCGGGGATGCGGTAAGGCTCAACGAACCCCCTTCCTATCAAGGCAGAAGAATGAGAGTTTTCTTCTCGTCGCAAGTGGCGGTGCGCCCGCCCGTATTCGTTCTGCACGTCAACGACGAAGGGTTGTTGCATTTCTCTTATCAAAGATATTTGGAAAATACCATCCGAAACGCGTACGATTTTTCGGGTACGCCGATCAAAGTAACCGTTCGAGAGAAAAAGGACGACGATTAAGAGGCGAAGTATGAAAGAATTTTTGTTTTCCGAGCAGTGGTATTGGGTTTTACTGATTGCGTTTATCTCGTACCTGATAGGGGGGATTAGCGCGGCGCGTATCATTTCTGGACGTAAAAACGAAGACGTAACGAAAAAGGGAAGCGGAAACCCCGGAACGATGAATATGACTAGGGTTTACGGGGTAAAACTCGGCGCGTTGACCTTGTTTTTAGACGCCTTGAAAGGCGCAATTCCCGTTTTAGTCGTGCATTTGATTTATCGTGATTATACGATTGCGGATACGGGATTACAGGCGAGTGATTGGTTGCGGTACGTTAGCGGACTTTTCGTGGTGATCGGGCATATCTATCCCGTATTCAACCGTTTCCACGGAGGAAAAGGAATTGCCACGACGCTCGGTGTGTTCTGGGTGGGCTTAGCTTGCGAAAGCTTATGGTTTGCGCTCGTCATTTTCGTCGGTTTGGTTTGTATGATTTTGTATATCGCTTTGACGGAATGGGCGGGAATGGGTTCTTTGTTTGGAATTTCGCTTTGCGTCATTATCCAGCTTTCCGTTTTTATCGTGGATTATGGTATGGACTGGTCGTTGTGGCTCGTAGCGATTTTTGCAAACGTCGTGGGGATTTGCTTTTTCGATTGGTTCGCCCATCGGAAAAACGTCGTCCGTTTGCTTTCGGGCGAAGAACATAGAACCCCGTTAGGCGCGCTTGCAAAAAAAGCGTTTGCAAAGAAAAAGGATACGAAAAACTCTTAAAGTGATTGTTTTTAGTAAAAAAAGTTACTTTTTGATAGTAATTTCTTCGGATTTGATATAGACATTTTCGACTTGATTTGATACAATAAGATTCGTGGTGAGAGAAACGCTACGAATCTTTTTTCATGGGAGTTTTTTATGAATAAGAAAATCGATACGGAAAAATGCGAAAGTTTTATTGACGATTTGATTTCAAAAATGACGTTGGAGCAAAAGGTGCTCCAATTACAACAAGTTAGCGCGAACTGCGTTGGTGAAAAGAAGTTTTGGGAATTCGTAGATAAGGGCGCGGGTTCGTTTTTGCACGTGCTTGGAAAGGATTTGCCGAAAGCGAAAAAGAAAATGAAAAATGCGGATAAGATCCCTGCCATTTACGGGATCGACGCAATCCACGGCCACGCGTTACATAATGGCGCGACGGTGTTTCCGTCCCAACTTTCCATGGCTTGTTCTTGGAATCCGAAATTGGTAGAAGAAATGGGGGTTGCGACGGCGTCGGAAGTTGCTTCGGACGGGATTGAATGGATGTTCTCACCCGTACTTTGCTTGGGTAGAGATTTGCGCTGGGGACGGGTAGACGAAACCTTCGGGGAAGACCCGTATCTAGTCGGCGAACTTGGGGCGGCGATCGTTCGTGGTTACGAAAAGGCGGGGAACGTCATTGCTTGCGCGAAACATTACCTTGGCTACGGCGAAGCGACGGGCGGTATGGATTCTTACGATACCGAAGTTACCGAAAGAAAGATTCGAGAAGTATTTTTGCCCCCCTTTAAAAAGGCGATTGACGCAGGCTGTTCTTCGATCATGACGGCGTACGGTTCGATCGACGGCACGCCGATTACGGCGAGCCACCGTTTAATGACGGAAATTTTAAGAGACGAACTCGGTTTTGACGGTTTCGTCGTGACCGATTGGTGTAACGTGGAACACATGGTTAACGATCAAAAGGTATTTCCGTCCAATTACGAATCGTCGGTGGCGTGTATCAACGCAGGGAACGATATGTGTATGAATTCGCCCGATTTCTATCCTTCGATCGTAAAAGCGGTCAAGAACGGCGACGTGACGGAAGAAACGCTTAACGATCGGGTGCGTAACGTTTTACGGGTAAAATATCGTTTGGGTATGTTTGAAAATAACAGAAAGCAACGTAATACGATCGGCGCGGAAAAACATAAAAAACTCAATCATGCGATTGCGAAAGAATCGCTTGTATTGCTTGAAAATAACGGTGTGTTACCATTAAAAAAATCTACGGATAAGATAGGCGTGTACGGCTTGAATGCAACGGACGTGCATAATACGTACGGGGATTGGACGTTCTATACCCATCCCGATCTCAATTTAAACGCAACGCCCTTGTCCGAAGCTTATACCGTTTGGGAAGGAATGAAAGTTGTGTTTGGGGAAGGGAATTTGTTCTACAACCAAGGCTACGACTTTAACGGGAATATTTTTGAATTGCAAGCCTGCGATACGGCGGTCGTCGTCTTGGGTGACCATTTTACGCACAACGGGGAGTGCCACGACCGTCAAGGGATTGAAGTTGAGAAAAATCAAATCGAAATGCTCAAACGGCTTCGTAAACTTTGCAAAAATATTATCGTCGTTATGATTTGCGGAAAACCCTTGCTTTTAGACGAAGTGAAAGAAAATTCCGATGCGATCATTATGGCGTTTAACCCCGGTGGTCGCGGTGGATTAGCGATCGCCGAAATGATCAACGGTGATTTTTCTCCGTCGGGGAAATTGCCCATTTCCATACCGCATAGATCTGGGCAAATTCCTTGCTATTATAACCGTTTGCCCGGCTGGCACGCTTGGAAGTACGTGGATAGCCCTGCGGGGAACGCTTACGATTTCGGCGACGGGCTTTCCTATACCAAGTTCGATTACGCGGAAATTAAAGTTTCTTCAAAGAAACTTCGCGAAGGTAAGAGCGTAACGGTCAGTGGTAGAATTACGAATAACGGGGATTACGACGGCGCGGAAATCGTGCAACTGTATTATCGTGACGTCGTTTCGTCGGTGATCACACCCGTGAAAAATCTTTGTGGATTCAGGAAAATTTTCTTGAAGAAAGGGGAAACGAAGAACTTTTCCTTTAAGATTAAGCCGGAAGATTTGTCGCTCGTCAACGCGAATTGCGAACGGGTAACCGAAAAAGGCAAGTTCCAGCTTTTCGTAGGCGCGAATTTGAAAAATCTCACCGTTCTTGAAATTGAATACGTATAAAATATGATAGACGAACGCCCCGAAAGAGTTTCTTTCGGGGCGTCCGTTTTCATTCGCCGAAAATCGGCGTAGGAGATTTGTGGGCAATTTTATCGTTTAATTCGTACATGGTAGCTTGATTTTATACACTATGCGCTTTCTGGACGGATACATTCTCCGCTGGACGCGCTTTGGAAAATAATGAAAAAACCTGCGCCGTTTTGGAATGCGGAATGGGGTACGAAGGTGCAAACGTCTTTGATTTCGTCAGGCGGGGTTTCACCGTTTTCGGCGGGGATCGCGTAACAAATATATTTTGCTCTCCAATCTTCGTAAACGACGCCGACGAGATATTCCGACGCGTTTTCACCGTCTTTGATCAATACCCATTCACTACACGAAAATACGCCGTTTAACCGCTCGTCTTTGGGGTATTTTTGAAAGAGAGCGTCTATTTCGTCTTTGACTGCGTAATAATATCCGCTTGAGTCAGTTTCAAACGGATGGAGTACGCTTTCAGCATCGCCATGCGTTGTAGCGTTCTCCCCCGTTTTCCCGTCTTCGTCTTTAACTCCGCTTTCAATTTGTGCATTTGAGCTACTTTCTTGATGGAATTCGCGTTCATCTCCTTCCTCCGCTCGATAATAGTTTTCTCCCGCTACTCGTTCGTCGTCGTAACGGGGGAGAATGGGTTCGTTTAATTCGTCGTTTTGGTCGGTTGTTTCTTTCCCTGATTGTGGAACAGGTTCGGGTAGGGGATCGTTTTGGGATTCGGTGACGACGACGTTTTCCAAACGGCTTTCTTTCGTACCTGCCCCCTTTATTTTTTGTTTTGGAGAGAACGTTAAGGTCAAAATTTCCTTCCATTCGTAGACGTGGTCGCCGTTTACACCGTAAGCGATGGGAAGAACTTCGTTTTTCACAAAACAAACGATTCCGCAAAACCCTAAAGAGATATCTAAATTGGAAACGATATTAAAAAGACTTTTTCCGCGTAAAGGGAGTAGTTCGGTGTTGCCGAACGGATCGGCGATGAGACAGTAATATTCCCCTGCGCTCAAGGGCGCAAAATTGATGATTGAAACTTCCGCCGAGAGATTTTTTCCGTACTGTTCGATTTTAATTAGTCCCGAAAGCGTTTTTCCGTCTCCCGAAAATCCTTGTTTGACCTGTCGTAAGATGCAAGATTTTTTCATGTAATTCATAGACCGAGCTCCAAAAGTTTACCTATTTATGCTTTCATTATATAGGAAGAACAGGGGTGTTTTTGCGATTATTTTGTCGAAAAGAAGGAAATTTCGACGAATGTGAAAATATCCCTTGACCGCAACGGCTTTTTTGCGTATAATATATAGTATGGTAGAGATTTTTGACAACAAAAAATGGGTTTGGCCGTTACGAATAATTCTAACCCTTTTATGCATATTGATGATTGCGTGCATTTTTTCGGCTTCGCTCATGGACGGAGAAACGTCTTCCAATCAAAGTTCTACGGTGACGGAGATCGTGGACGGCGCGGTAGATGTGATTGCGCCCGACGTCATGCTCGGTGGTTCGGAGGAAAAGGAGTTTGAAATTCTACATTCCTTCGTGCGGACGACGGGGCATTTTGCGGAGTTTGCGCTTTTGAGCGCGCTTATAACTTGGTGCGTACTGTCCTATACGGAGAAGCGTGTATTTCTGACTTTGCCGATAGGGATTTCTTTGTTCGTTGCGTTTACGGACGAATACATACAATCTTTCGTGGGGGGACGAGCGCAAGAAATGAAAGACGTATTGACCGATTTTTGCGGTGCGTGCGTAGGTTTCGTTTGCGCGCTCGTGTTGGTTTTTATCGTAAAACTTATCTACCGAAAAATTTCAAATAAGAAAAATGAACGGGGCATGATCGAGAGTATTGCGGTTTCCGTGGACGAAAAGGACGACGCTTAAAACAGGGAGAATTAATATGTCCGAATTGGAAATAGAACTTATCAAATATACGAAAAAGACGTGGCTGAAAAGCGCAATATTGGGCGCGTTTATTGGGCTTGCCGTAATCGTTCCCGGAATTAGCGGTTCTACGGTTGCGATTATCTTTAAATTGTACGATCAATTTTTATATGCAATCGGTAACCTTTTCAAAAAGTTTAAAGCCTGTTTCGCCTTTTTATTGCCGATTGGGATCGGTATGATCGTCGGTTTAGTGCTTGGATTTTTAGGCGTAAAAAAACTCTTGGAATGGATGCCTTTCGCGATTGTTTGCCTGTTCGCAGGGCTTATGATCGGCGCGTTTCCTGCGGTAAAAGCGGAACTGGACGGAGCGAAAGTAACTCCGCTTCGGGTAGGATTATTTTGTATTGGACTATTGCTTCCAATCGCGCTTGGTTGCGTTTCGGCTTGGGTTTTTGCAAGAACGCCTGCAACGCTTGCTTTGCGAGATGATTTCACAAACAACCAGTTTTCTGTTTTGTCTTGGAAAGCGATTTTATGTTTGCCAGTTGGCTACGCGTTGGGATTGACGCAAATCGTACCGGGCTTGAGCGCAAGCGCGCTCCTTATGACGCTCGGTTGGTTTAGCGATTTGGTGGAAAGCGTTAGTTTAGAATTTTGGTTGGAATATCCGATGGTATTCGTTTACTATCTCGCTTTAGGCGCAGGATTTGCATTGGGAGTATTTACCTTTTCAGGTATTTTGACGAAATTGTTCCAAAAAGCAAGACATACCGCCTATTCCATGATCGTGGGATTGTCGCTCGGTTCGATCTTATCGATGTTTTTTAACGCAGATATTCTGTCCGTGTATACGGCTTGGATAGCGGATGGGATTGTAATTCCCGATTTCGTGACAGGGATCGTATTGCTTGGCGTGGGGATCGTGCTTTCTTATCTTTTGGTTAGATACCAACGCAAAAAGGACGAAGAAACGTCGTGAGAAAAAATTTTGCCGAAAAGATTCGGGCTTGGTTTTCCAAGATCGGTTATACGTGCGACGCTTGTGGGATAGAAGTCTTTGACTATCCGAAAGCAAGGCTTTGTGAAGCGTGCGAAAGTTCGCTTTATAAAAACGACGGTAAACGGTGCGGAAAATGCGGTAGAGCGACGGTTGCGGAAGGACTTTGTTTATCTTGCAAAAAGAAACCGCCTGTATTTACCAAAGGCATGTCGCCGTTCGTCTACGAGAATTTAACGGCAATTCTAATCAACCGTTTTAAAAACGGGGAACGGCATTTGGCTTATTTTTTCGCAGAGCGCATGGCAGAGCTTTTGCAAAGGCAAAATTTACAAAAGGAAAACGCTTTGATCGTTGCCGTGCCGTTGAAGGAAGAAAGGGAATTGGAACGCGGTTACAATCAAGCGGAAGAACTTGCGAGAATCGTAGGCGAACGGTTGAACGTAGCGTTTGACAAAGAAACTTTGGTTAAAACTCGTGATACGGGCGCGCAAAAGAAACTTTCGGGGAAGGAACGACAGGAGAACGTAAAAGGCGCGTATCACGTACGGAAACGAAAAGCGGTAGATGGGAAGACGGTCGTTCTAATCGACGATATTATGACGACGGGCGCGACGGGAAGCGAATGCGCGAGAGTCTTAAAAAACGCCGGAGCGAAAGAAGTGATTTTTTTGACGGCAGTTTCTTTAAAAGAGATAAAATAATCAAAATAAATAGGGCAGGTACGAGATATTTGCTTTGAACGTAGGGAGTAAGAATTATGAAATACACGGAATTGACGGTACATACGACGACGGAAGCGAGCGAGATTATCGCGGATATTATGTGGAATTATACCGAGTTTGGCGTTACGATTTGCGACGTGGCGGATATCGTTGCTTTGCAAACGAGTAAGGATACCCAATATTGGGATTATATGGACGACGATTTGACGGCGGACAAGTTCACCGACGTATTGGTGAAATGTTATATCGAAAACGACGTCGCGCAAGAAACGATTAAAAATATTATGTCCGATATCCAAAGGGCTAAGGAACTCTCGGGGGGCGCGTTTGAGTTCGGTACGCTTGAAGACACGAAACGTAGCGTGGATGGGGACGATTGGATTGACGTTTGGAAAAAGCATTTCAGACCCATTCATTTAGGAAAAATCGTCGTCGTTCCCGAATGGATTAAGTACGAAAAACAGGCGGGCGAAGAAGTGGTACTTCTCGATTCAAACATGGCGTTCGGCACTGGCGAACACGAAACGACTTCGTCTTGTGTGGAACTGATGCAAGAATACGTTACGCCCGATTCCGTTTGTATCGACGTTGGTTGCGGTAGTGGGATTTTAGGCATTTCGGCGATCAAGCTTGGCGCAAAAAAAGCGTATTTGACGGATATTGATCCGATTGCCGTGACGAGCTCCAATCACAACGCAAAACTGAATAACGTTGCGGAAAAAACGGTGGTTGCGCATTCCAATCTTTTGGATGATACCGAAGTGAAAGCAGACGTCATGATGGCGAATATCACGGGTGAGATCTTAACGATGCTTGCGCCGTCCATTCCAAAAAATTTGAAAGAAGACGGGGTTTTGATTTTGAGCGGGATTATCGAAAGCCGTTTGGAAATGGTCAAAACCGCATACGAAAAAGTAGGTATGGAAGTTATCCGTCAAACGCGAAAAGGAGAATGGTTTGCGCTCGTCTTAAAACATAAGAAAGCGTAATCAGGGGGGTAGCATGTCTGGGTTGAAAAGATTTTTTACGCAAAGCGTTGGGGAAACTGCAACGCTTGACGGCGAAGAATTTGAGCACGCTAAAAACGTACTTCGGATCGGCGTCGGCGACGAAGTGATCTTACTGGATAATTCAGGGAAAGAATATACGTCGATTGTCGCAAAGGTAGAAAAAAAGTCTATGCTTTTAAACGTTTTAGGCGTAGCGGACGGGGAAAAAGAACCGAAAACGCAGGTGGCGTTAGCATTCGGTTACTTGAAAAATGCGGATAAAAACGAGTTTATCGTACAAAAAGCGGTGGAGCTTGGCGTGAGTGAGATAATCGCGTTTTCGTCCGAATATTCGTCTGCGTACATGAACGAGAATAAGCTTGAACGACTGAATAAAGTTGCGAAAGAATCGACGAAACAATGTATGCGCTCGGTCGCGCCGACCGTCAAATACGCGAAAACGTTGGCGGAAGCCTTGGACGGTTTGTCAAAGTATGAAAACAAACTGTTTGCTTGTGAGTTTGCTTTATCAAGCAAAGCGGATATATCGGCGTTAAACGGTTCGACGGCGCTTGTCGTGGGAAGCGAAGGCGGGTTTTCCAAATCGGAAGAAGATTTAGCAAATGAAAAAGGCTTTTCGTCCGTAACGCTTGGAAAACGGATTTTGCGCGCGGAAACGGCGGCGGTAGCCTTGACTTCGGTGACCATGTTTGCTCTTGGCGAATTGGGTGAAAACTTTTCAAAAACGGGCAAATGAAGGGGGTAGGTATGAGAGCAGTAGTATTTACGCTCGGTTGTAAGGTCAACGACGTAGAGAGCGGATCGCTAATTCGTGGATTGGAAGATGCGGGGTATCAGGTTTCGCGAGAAATCGAACCTGCCGATCTTTACGTGCTCAACACTTGCGCGGTTACGGCGGAAGCGGAACGAAAGAGTCGTCAAACGCTTGGAAAGATGCAAAAAAGTGGCGGAAACGCCAAGATTCTCGTTTGCGGTTGCGCTTCGGAAAAGAATGCGAAAGCTTTTTTGGAAAAGGGCGCGTATGCAGTATTCGGCGCGAAAGCGAAAGGGGAAATTTTGAAGTTCGTCAAAAGCGGAATGACGGCAGGCGGGATTTACGCCGTGCAAGACGTGGGGAGATCGTACGAAGAAATGCCCCGTCCCGAATGTTTAAAAACGAGAAATTTCGTAAAAATTCAAGACGGTTGCGATCGGTTTTGTTCCTATTGCATCATTCCCTATCTTCGTGGTAGAAACCGAAGTCGAGATATGGATAGCGCAGTAGAAGAAATTTTAGAAAGTACGGCGCAGGAAACGGTTATTACGGGGATTGACGTTTCGGCGTATAAGGACGAAAAAGGCAGAGATCTCGCCGACCTTTTATTGGCGGTCAAGGACGCGAATACGCGTATACGGTTGGGGTCTTTAGAAGTGAGTTTGATTACGCCACGGTTTTTGAGCGCGGTAAAAGAAGTGAAAAATTTCGCGCCACAGTTCCATTTATCTTTACAAAGCGGATCGAACGCGGTGTTAAGGAGTATGAATCGACATTATACCCGCGAAGAATATCTTGAAAAGTGTCGAATGATCTACGAGCTTTTCCCGAACGCAGGAATTACGACGGATATTATCGTGGGATTTCCAACGGAGACGGAAACGGATTTTTTGCAATCTCTTTCGATTGTAGAAGAAGCGGGATTTTCGCAAATCCACGCCTTCCCGTATTCTCCGCGCGAAGGCACGAACGCCTATAAAAAATATAAGGAGTTACCCTATTCCGTCAAAAAGGAAAGGTTGGATCGCTTATTAATAGCAGGCGCAGAGCAGAAAGAACGGTATATGCGTTCCTTTTTCAAAAAGACGCTTACCATCGTTCCCGAACGGTATATAGACGGGTGCACGGAAGGGTATTCGGAAAACTATATCCGTTTATACGTGCCTATGGAAATTGGTAAATCCCCCATACAGGTACGCGTTGAAGACCATTTCAAAGACGGACTTTTGTGTTCAATTTTAGAAGAAAAACAAGGAGAATAAACATTATGGAAAACTGTATTTTTTGCAAAATCGTAGCTGGGGAAATCCCGTCGCCGAGACTTTACGAAGACGATAAGATGATCGTGATCAAGGATATTGAACCCAAGGCGAAAGCGCATTATCTTTGCATCCCTAAAACCCATTTCGCGTTGCTTTCCGAACTCAACGAAGAACGGGCGGAGATCGTAAAACATTGTTTCCAAACGATCCCTACGCTCGAAGAAAAATTGGGCTTGGAAAACGGTTATCGCGTGATTATCAATCAAGGGGAAGACGGCGGACAAACCGTTCCGCATTTGCATATCCATCTATTGGGTGGGGAAAAACTTTCGGATTTTTAAAAAATTCCGTTTAAAATTTTCAAATCTCGTCAATACTCTCTCTCGCAACCTGTTGTGGGGGAGATTTTTTATGCGTATTTACGGCTTTTTCAGTTGGGTTCGATTTATAACTTCCATTTGCTTGGCTTTGTTTTTGCTGGGTGTGGTTTGTCTTTTTAACCTTTCTGCGTTTCCTTTTTACGGGGACAAGGAGTATTATCTTTATTCCGCATCGTCGCAAGCGGAAATCAAAACCGAACTTAGCTTTTCCGATCTTTTCTTTTTAAAAGGGGAACGAGCGCGCGTAGAAACTGCCGACGGGTACACCCTGTTTCAAGAAACGCTTACCCGTTACGACGCAAAAGTTTTGAAAATGGAAGAAGGCGACTTCGGCGTTTCCTATTATTGCTATTCCCCGAAACTGAAAAACGGCTTATTGTTGGACGGTCAGACTGTAAATTTGCAAATCGTTATTAAAAGGGACGAAGTGTTACTTGCAACGCCGATTATCTTTGGTGGATATTAAATTTGACTATGATAAAAATAAAATTGAAAAAGTGAGTATGAAAAAGAAAAAAAGTGGCAACAATTTACATAACCAAGTCATTGTAACCCTTGGTAACGACATTATTTCGGAGGCAAAACCATGAAAGAACAAAACGAAAAAAAGAAAATTACGAGTAAGCAACGTTCGTATCTATATACTGCGATTGCGAGTGTGGCGGTGGTACTGACGCTCGTTATCGTAGTCGTGAGCGTATCGTACACGAACACTCCGCCGAACGATCCCCCTGCGGTCGAAGATAACGTGGATAAGAATCCGTCCGTAGAAGTTCCCGATGACAATCCGTCGGGCGGAGAAGACGATAAACCCGTCGATTCGCTTGGCGACGGATTCGTGTTGCCTGTGGAGAACGCGTCTTTGACGAATGAGTTCGGATTTTTCTACAATCAAACGTTGAACAACTACTACGCCCACGAAGGCTTGGATTTTAAGGCGGAAGTCGGCGAACAAGTGGTAGCGGTGGAAGACGGTACGGTTGAGAGCGTATACGTTGCGGACGTATTACACGGCACGGAGATTGTCATTGACCACGGAAACGGCGTGAAAACGGCGTATCGGTTCGTTACGGCAACGGACGGCTTAAAGGCGGGTTCAAAGGTGAAGAAAGGGGACGTAATCGCAACGGTTGCGGAAGCGAACGGAAGCGAATATAAAGACGGCGCGCACCTGCATTTTGAAGTTCTTAAAGACGGCAAAAACGTTGATCCTACCACCTATTTAACTTTGGAAGAAAAGTAATCGATACGAAACGAAAAGCATAATCCTACTCCTCATTTCATAAAATAACCTGCTAAGTAAATTAGGGGTTATTTTTTTATGAAGAAGATTTTGTCTTGGGCGGTTGCGTTTTTTTTGCTTATGGGAATTTTTCCGCTGTCGGCTTGTAAAAAAACAACGGATCGGGGTAGCAGGTACGAGATTACGGCGGAATACCGTGACGAAGCGAAAACGCTTGCGGGGACGGTAAAAGTTGAATTTTTGAACGAGTACGAAAAAGAAATCTCGCTTTTGAAATTCGACCTTTATCCGAACGCTTATCGGAAAAACGCGCTCTATAAACCTATTTCGGAGAATTATTTTACTTCGGCGTACTACGCAGGAGAAAGTTACGGCGATATCACGATCACGAGCGTTGCAGGCGTAAAAAATTGGTCAATCGACGGGGAAGACGAAAATATTTTAATCGTCCATTTATTGCGTCCGCTTGCTTCGAACGCAAAAGTAACGTTAGATATCTCGTTCGTCACGTCGCTTGCGAAAGTCAATCACGCTACGGGCGTAACTCCGCGCTCCGTCAATTTAGGACACGTATTCCCTAGCCTTTGCGTGTATCGTGACGGCGAGTTTGTCGAGCATGCGTATACTGCGTTTGGGAATCCGTTTATAAGTGAATGCGCGGATTATAAAGTAAATTTGACTGCGCCGAGCAATTACGTCGTCGTAGCCAGCGCGCCTAGCGTGATTACGAAAGGATTGGAAAGCAAGACGAAATACGCCTTTTCGTTGAATGACGCGCGGGATTTTGCGCTTACGCTTTCAAAAGAGTATGAAGTTTTAAAAACCGAACGGAACGGCGTGAAACTCGAATACGCCTATTACGACGACAAGGATGCGAAGTCCCGTTTGGATTTTGTTTCTACGCTCTTGGCTTATTACGAGAAACAGTTTGGGAAATACCCTTATCCAAGCTTTTCGCTTTCACAAACGGGATTAATTTATGCGGAAACGGCGTATCCGGGGCTCGTTATGCTATCCGATTCGCTGGGGGAAGAAGAGTCGATGCGTTCGATCGCGCGTGGCGTTGCGCGTCAATGGTGGTACGGGGCAGTGGGACACGATTCCGTTCAAGAATCGTGGCAGGGGGAAAGTTTGGCGGAATATTCCGCGATTACCTTCTTTGAAGAATACCCCGAATTTGGTCTGAAAAAGGAAGACTTGGTGAAGAACGCTTTGCGGGAATACCGTTCGTATTTTAGCGTTTACGGTAGCATTTTCGGTGGGGTAGATACGAGAATGAGCCGACCTTTGAGCGAGTTTTCAAGTGAATACGAATATTGTCGTTTGGCGGTGGATAAGGGGGTAATTTTATGGGATACGTTGCGGAAAAGTATCGGAGATAAGAAGTTTTTCCAAGGCTTGAAAAATTATTACAAAGCGGAAAAATATAGAATCGCGACGCCGAACGACTTGATCACCGCCTTTGAAAAAACGGGCGTGAGCGTAGAAGGTTTTTTTGATTCTTTCCTATCGGGAAAAGGTGTGATATAATTAAGCTAAAAAAGGAATAAAATAAGAGAAAAAATCGTTGTAAAACAGTTGCAAAAATTTTTCGTAAGGTTTATAATAAAAGTACGTAGTATGAAAATGAAGCTACGAACCTATAAGGAAAGGAGTATTATGGATTCTGTTCCAAACCGAAGTTGGTTGACAACTAAACAAAAATCCGCAGTGCGAAAGAACGTATTTTGCGCCGTAGTCTCCTTTTTTTCAGGGGATTGATCGGCGACTTTACTATGTCAACGCGCGGGCGGTTTTTCCTGCGCGTTTTTATTTTTACCGCTTTTTGGCTTGAATAGAAACGTAGCGAAACTAAAAAGGCGGTAAAAAGCTATGATCAAATTCTTTAAAACGGACGAGAACGTTCGTATCTTGGAAACGGACAAATTTGAACAAGGTTGCTGGGTAGAACTCGTCAATCCTACCGACGACGAAGTAGACGATATTCGCGCGCTTACGGGCGTGTCGGAAGATTTACTGAAAGCCGCGCTCGACGAAGAAGAATCGGCGCGTGTCGATACCGAAGACGGCGCGACTATGTATATCGTGGACAGCCCTATGCTTGTCGATACCGAGGACGGGAATATGTACACGACGATCCCCGTCGCTATCATTTATAACGAAAAATGTATCGTGAGCGTTTCGTTGTCGTCTAATCCCGTATTGCACGGGATAAGGCTCAACCGAAACAAAGTTTCCACGAAAAAGCCTGTGGAGTTTATTCTCAATTTCATGCTTGAAAACGTGAAAAGATTCTCGCACTCGTTGAAACAAATCGATAAAAAATCCTTGCGGTTGCAAGCGGAATTGCATAAGTCCATGCGTAACCAAGAACTTATCGAACTCTTGACCTTGCAAGATTCCTTGGTCTACTTCTCTACGGCGTTAAGCGCGAACGCTTCCGTTTACGGTCGGCTTTCGAGAATGGAAGGGGTGCAGTCGAGTGAAGAGTATCGCGACGTCGCGGACGATATCTTGATTGAGTCCAGACAGGCGGCGGAAATGTGTAGCATCTATCGCGATATTTTAAAAACGACCATGGACGCGTTCAGTTCGGTCATTTCCAACAACGTAAACAACGTCGTAAAACGTTTGACGATCATTACGATCTTGGTCGCAATTCCCACCCTTATCGCAGGACTTTTGGGTATGAACGTGAAGTTGCCGTTTGGCATGGATAGTATCACGGGTAGCCCGTACGAGTTTTGGATCGTGCTCGGCGTGTGCGTTTTATTGACCGCTCTTTGTTCGATCTTACTCGCGAAAATGACGGATAAAGTCAAGATTCGTACCCCTAAACAAGTCAAGAAGAAACGGAGAAAATAAGATGCCCTTTTTACAGTACAAATGCCCGACTTGCGGAAAACGTTTTGAAGAATTGGTAAAATCCCATTTAGACAAAGTGCCTTGTCCCGAATGTAAGAGGGAAACGGTGCGCGACTATTCTGGCTCTATGTATTCCGCAACGGGTACGACGGTCAAAAAATGTTCTGGAAACTGTAAAACTTGTAGCGGTTGTAAATAAAAAAAAGACAAAGAAAAACACTCGTTTGGTTTAAACGAGTGTTTTTGTATGGGAAGAATTTCTTATTTTTCTTTCGAGTGGAAGATAAGTCCAACCGTACCGGGACCACAGTGCGAACCGATAACGGGCCCAATCGGTTGGGTGACGATATCCGCGTTCGGATATGCTTCTTTGATTTGGGCTACGAAACTTTCCGCTTCCTTTTCGTTGTCGGCGTTCAAAACGTAGATCTTGTATTGATCCAGTTCCGTGCCTTTGGTCTTTAAATAATCAAACAAAACGGATATCGCCTTTTTGAAGCCTTTCGCCTTGTTGATATTAACGATTTTTCCTTCGTCGTTGAAGTGCAAAATCGGCTTAATACCGAGCAGGTTTCCAACGACTTTCGTCGCGCCGGAGACTCTACCGCCACGGTATAAATAGGTCAAATCGTCTACGACGAAATAGGTCGCAACGTGAGGGATGAGTTCGTCCAAATACGCGTCCAACTCGTCCATGGTAGCCCCTTCTTTGTATTTGAGCGCGCCGTAGTAGGTGACGAATCCGCTACCCATGGAAATGAGTTTGCTATCTTTGAAACGGATTTCACGGTCGGGATATTTCACTTTCAAAGCGTCGATTGCTTTTTGCATGGAGTTGAAAGTTGCGCTCATTGCATGGGAGAAAGTGATATAATAAATATCTTCGCCACGCGCGAGAATAGGTTCGAAATATTCAGTGTAGGCGAACTCGTTCAACGCCGCCGTCGTAGGCACGGAGCCCTTTCTCATTTTTTCAAAGAAAGCTTTGAAATCGGTTGCTTCGCCCATGTCGTAAAGGAATTCTTCGCCGTCAACGATATAGGGCATACGAATCAGGTTGATTCCCAACTCTTTTACGGTCGTGTGCCAAAGTTCGCAGTTGGAATCGCAAAATAATTGATACATAATTTTCTCCTAAATAAATGGTTTTTGTTGCGATCGAAAGTTGAATGATTTTTCGCAAATGGAAAACGGGAGTTTCCCAAACGGCAAAGGATCGCAACACAATAGTCGAGCAAGAATTTATCCTATAACACTCTACTATTTATTCCTACATAGATTATACCCCATTTCCACGGATATTGTCAAGCGTTTTAATAATTTTTGTCGTTTACGCGCGATTATAGGGGGAAATCGGGAGCTTATAGGTTTATTATATCATGATTTTTTCAAAAAGACAAGTTTTTGTAGATAAGATTTTAAAATCCTTGACTTTTCAAAGGTAGGATTGTATAATATATTTACAATCATTATGAAGATATTCTTTATGCGATCAAAAAAGGATTTTAGGAGCGATTATGGTACTGTTTAATTACGAAAATATTGGTTTTTTATCGAAATACAGCCAAGAAATTTATTACGGTTGTTTGGCGATTACGGCAATCGTAGCGATCGTTATGTTGATTTTTGCGTTTAAGAAACGCGGATTTTTCAAAAAGATTTGGGGAATTTTTCTCGCGGTCGTCGTGGGCGCGGGGCTGTATTTAGGCTCAGGCTGGTTGCAAGGCTATACCGAAACGGCGAACGAAATTTATAAGAAGTACCAAAAAGCGTATGAGAACGGCGCAGTGCAAATAGTGACGGGGAAAGTGGAAGATTTTGCGGAGTCTGACGCCTATCACAAGAAAACGTTTACGTTAAACGGCGTAGCGTTTACCGTGTATTCGTCGTACGTTAGCACCAGCTTAGGCGGTTCGCCCGTGTTGTATTACGTTTATTCGGAAGATTCGAGCTTTTATACAAGTGGAACGTCTTCTTCGTTCGGGCATTGGACGTACGTGCCTGAAAAATGCGTTATCACGGGGAACGGGCAAAACTTGGAAATCCATTATCTTGAAGAAGACGGCGAAAAGCGGATTCTTTACATCAAAGAATTAGGAAATTAAATTTTACATAAAGAAAGGAACGGGCGAAATTGTCCGTTCCTTTTGCATTGTTAGGGGCTTATTTTTTCTTGGCGTCGCGAACATATCGTACGTATGAAAGATTCTATCCCATATTGAACGGTGTAGATCAAAGTAGCGACAGCAAGAATAAATATTGCGTTCGTGACTACCCAAAGATATTCGTTGTAAATAAACGGTTGCATGACGATGGAAGAATAATGCAAGAACAAGTACACGCCAATGCAGATTTTTCCAAGGAAGAAAGTGGTTTTATTGTAGTAAGTGTAGCGTTGGGATATGAAAATGACAAACAGAGTAGCGGCGTAGGTCGCTACGTCTTCCACGAGGATAAACCCAATGCAGAACCCCACGATCGTTACGATGATACCGAGTTTGAAGTACTTAGACGCTAACTCGTTTATCTTATCGTAGAAAGTTGCGTACAGACAACCGATAGCGAAAGTAGGCAGTTCACGTGTATACATAACGCCTGTATCAGCGACTTTTGCCACAGTCCGAAAGGCGATGGGGACGATTGCGAGAATGAGTCCTGCGATAATGAATTTGCGCTCCGTTTTAAGTTTACTGCAAAGATAGTACACGACGGCGAAGATGCAGTACAAGGCGATAATGGACGCAATATACCAACCGTGTCGATTGATATGCTTAAAGCCGTTAAAGAAGTCCAAATTTAAGATACGAAGCCACGTGTCCGCCGTTTCGTAACTGCCTTGAAAAAAGGAAAAGTAAGTGAGCGCGTTGATAAATACCGCCACGAGCCATAATTTCGGGATATGTACGAATAAAAGTTTCGGTAAGAATTTGTTGCCGTGTTTTTGATAGGAGCGAATGATCCCGAACGCGGACAAAAAGAAGAATATTCCGACGCCGATCCCACCCGTGTATTCACAAATCCGCGCCTTGATAGGAGTGTCGGCAACGTCTAATCCCAAATTATGGAGCATGACGTAAAGACAAAGAAGCCCTTTGATACAAGTCGTTGATTTCGCGTCGAGAATATTTCCGTCGCCGTCCTTGCGCGGTTTTAACGCCAACAGGGGAACGAGCAAAACTAGTAAATAAAAAATATACATAGAAATTCCTATTGAACGTTCCGTTTAAATGAGTTCGATATAACCGCGGCAATTTCTTGCAATATTTGCCCAATCTAAAATTGCAGCGAGCACGAAGACGGGATCAAAAGTACTTTCACCAAGATTCTTGTTTGAATATTTATGGGCTACGTATCCCACAACGGTATCTAATCCGCATTTTCCATAACCGACTTTATCGTTTTTTCCACGCCCATTTCCTTTTAATGCGCGACCGCCTTTTTCAATTAATAAATTGACGATAATATCAAAAACTTCAAATTCATAATTTAATGAGTATTTATTAAGTTTATCGCTAATAATTCCTGTTCCTTCTTTGTTTAAAACAATATTACAAGTATCGCCGTTTAATAATTTAATTCTAACGCTTTTACCGCAACTAATCAATTTGTTTTTAACGATAATAGAAGCTTTTTGACCTTTTCTGATTCCAGATCTATTAAAAAATGACATATTTTTTCTCCTTAATATAAATTTCTTTCAAATATAACTTTTTTATTTCCCGCGTCAACTTTTGCTTTATAGCCTAATTTCAACCAGCTTTTTGCAAAAGAATGATATTCCGTGTTTGCCCAATAGGATTGCGGAAGCGTATGCGCGCTTGCGGGTAAAGCGAATCCCAAAATATCTTCTAATTGCGCGTAAGACAATACGATTCGTTTTTCCCAATTTTCATATAAATATTCCGATAACCCTTTATATTTGCTGTTGGCGCATTCGGACGGGAAGTTCGGACGGTTTGCAAGAAGAATAGGCGGGGTATTATTTGCGTTTACCTGTTCTTCTAATTGAGATACTCTCTTTTCTAATTCGTCAATGCGATTGTACAATTTTACAATGTCTGCTAATTCAATTTGCATATTAAATCTCCTTTCTATACATTTTTCAATATTTTTTAATACTTTGGCCAAGTACATATAGAGTGTACCACAAACGCTTGACTGATGTCAACTGATTTTTGCATACTTTTTCAACTTTTTATATATTTCTTTAAAATTTTGCAAAAAATTAAGCGAAAAGGTAATTGGTAATAGAAAAATGACAAACCTCTTGTCGAAGTTTGTCATTTTTTTAGTAGAGCGATTGTAACGTAAATTGAATTGCAACTTGTTCATTGTTTTTGCCGTTCAATTCCGCTATCCTAATGGATAAATTTTATTATCATCTAATAAAAGCAATTGAAATTCGTTGGGGGTAAAGCCTGTTTCATGTTTAAATACACGGCAAAAATAAGCATGGTCTTGAAAGCCACAAGTTTCGGCGATCTCGTTTATCCAAAACTTTCAAATAATGCCTTTTTGTCGTTTTTCGCATGCTTTTCTGAAAAAATATAACCTGAAAACTTTTCTTTAGATTTTACAAAATAACATCCAGACAACGCCGTACAGGGCTTACAGTGCTCCAATAATTCTAAATTATTTCGTGTAGCAGTTCTTCATCGGGAATGCCTCAATGAAACCATTTTACCCAATTATTGCCTATAATTTCCCTGTCTTTATAAACGAAATTATCAAATATCCCCATAATATCTCACTTAAATTTTATTTCGCTTGCAAGCGTAGGCATACATCTTTTTTTGAGATATAAATAAAAAATCCAAACCTTGAAGCTTTTCACCACAAGGTTCGGATTATTTTGACTTGGTGGAGGTGGTGGGAGTTGCGCTTTTAGCAGCGCGCCCCGCTTCGCCATTATCAATGGCGTCCTTTGCCGTGTAGCGGTATCGTAATATTTTTAAACTGTGGCAAAGCGTTTTGCTCTCGCAAAACGGCTCCCACCCTCAACTCCCACCACGAAGTCGTGGTACATACAAAAATAAAAACCATCCTCAAGGACGGCTTTATTTTTGTGGTGGAGCAATACATTGCATACCCGAACCTAACGACGTTTCTTCCATTTCTGAAAGCTTTACCGTCTTCGTTCCTTCCTTGTAATTGAAGGTAAACGTTATTTTATCATCGTAAAGATAAATCGCATTGATAAATCCGTCAATAAGGCGTTG
>JAFTKR010000026.1 GCA_017453165.1 Clostridia bacterium
AGCCATAATACCTCGTCAAATTGAAATTTATATTACTCGATTGTAAAACTTTTCTCACATAAATTCTTATTTATCAATCACTTTTCCATGCCACACGAGTAGCATTGTTTGGATAACATTTCTTCGTTTTTGATACTGCCGTACAATCTAAATCCGCCTGCAAAATTGTACGCGTCAAAGCCGTTTTGGCTTAAAATTCTACTTGCTAAATAACTGCGAAGTCCGCTTTGGCACATTACGTAGATTTTCTTGGTTTTATCTAGCTCGCCCAAACGCGCTCTTAAATCGTCCAACGGAATATTGATAAATCCGTCCGCGCGTCCGCGCATATATTCAAACGGCGTGCGCGTATCAAGCAAAATCACGTCCTTTCTTTCTCTTAAAGCAGGGATTTCCTCATAATAAAACTGCTTTACGACACCGTTTTTGATATTATCCGCAACGAAACCTGCCATATTGACGGGGTCTTTTGCCGACGAATACGGCGGAGCGTACGCAAGGTCTAAATCCTTTAATTCGTCCGCTTTCATCCCAGCCCGAATGGCGGTCGCAATCACGTCAATGCGTTTATCTACGCCGTCGTACCCGACGATTTGCGCGCCCAAAATCTTATAAGTTCCCTTTTCAAACAAAAGTTTTAGAGTCATTGCCGTTGCATTCGGATAATACCCCGCGTGTGAATTTTGCGTTAAAATCACCTTTTCGTATTCTATACCGCTTGCTTTGGCTTGTTGTTCGTTAATGCCCGTCGTCGCCACCGTCATATCGAACAATTTTATCACGGACGAGCCTTGCGATCCTTTATATTCGCTATTCAATCCGCAAATATTATCGGCGACAATACGCCCTTGCTTGTTGGCAGGTCCAGCCAAGGAAATTACCGAATCTTGCTCTGTGATAAAATGTTTTCCCTGCACCACATCCCCCACCGCATAGATATCGGGAACAGACGTTTCCATTTTCGCATTGACCTTGATTGCGCCCTTTACGCCAAGCTCTAACCCTGCTTTTTTTGCAAGGGTATTTTCGGGCGTAACACCAACGGAAACTACTACCATGTCCGCGTTGAGTTTGTTCCCATCCGTAAATTCAAGCGATATTTGCTCGCCGTTTACCGTCCATTTTTCCGTATTAGCATTGAGCAATATTCGTACGCCGTGATAGCGGAAATTGGCGTGAATAAAGGACGCCATATCGCAGTCAACCGTCGGCAAAAGATGATTGCCTCGCTGAATAATCGTCGTTTGAATTCCACGTTCGGCAAGATTTTCCGCCATCTCTAAACCGATAAATCCACCGCCTATAACAACGGCGGTTTTCGGTTGTTTTTGCTCTACAAACGCTCGAATTTTGAGCGTATCTTCCACCGTGCGAAGCGTAAACGTTCTTTCGTTTTCAGTATAAAAATCGGGTAAAATCGGCTTTGCGCCTGTGGATAAAATCAGCTTATCGTAACTTTCCGTGAAACTCGTTCCCGTTTTTAAATCGGTGACGGAAAGGGTTTTATTTTGCGTGTCGATGTCCTTTACTTCGTGATGGACTTTCGCTACGATTCTAAAACGGCGAAAGAAACTTTCGGGGGTTTGCAAAGTCAAATCTTCCTTATCCTTGATAACTCCGCCGATATAATAGGGCAAACCGCAGTTTGCGTACGAAATAAAGCCCGAACGTTCAAAAATAATAATTTCTGCGCGTTCGTCTAATCGTCTTATTCTTGCCGCCGCGGTTGCTCCGCCAGCAACCCCACCTACGATTACGATTTTCATATTGACATCCTCCTTTAACAAAGTTATTCTAATCTGAACCGAGCAAAAATTTTCTTAAAATTTCTCATTTTAAGCGCTCAAGATCTAGGTTCGGATTATACTGACCTATCGTCTCTATTGTACCATATCTTCATCAAAAATTCAACCGTTTTTCTTTTCTTTATGATTGGACTACAAATTTTGCGTACTATAAAGGTAAACGGCTCGTACTTTTAGTAAGAAGAAGTTCTATAATCCTTCTTTACCATAAACACACGAAAAAATCGCCCCTTATCAAAGGAGCGATTTTTTTCTTAACTGTTTTTTATGAGCATATTAATTTTTTCACGGAAGCTCGTATGCGCTTCCAAACTTTTTGGATAGACGTTAAACTTGTCTACGCCAAATTCCGCTACCAACGCTTTCGTTTTATCTTTGCCGATTTTCTTTTCCAACAAACGAAGCGCCTGATAATCTTGGAATCCTTCTCGCGTGCTTTCCGCTCTCAACGACAAGTCTACTCCGTCCTTCGTTGGATAGACGATATACGAATCCCCACTCGGGAACATTCCGCCTGCGTCCGTAACGGCGTACGGATCAACTTCGCAAAGGGAATACGCCGAATTGTAAAAATTATATCCCCAATGCAAGAAACCTTTTACACCGCTTTGATAAAGTTGTATACCCAAAATTCTCGTACGTTGCGAAGGCATATTAAAGAATCGATTGGAATAGCTATCGCCCGCAGGTCCACAACAGTAATATACGAAAAGATTTTCTACGTTATGATCCGCAAAGTCTTGATAAGTAGGGGTAATCGCAACGGGGATATCCACCAATCCTTGCTCGTAAAAAGCGTAATGACTCATAGCGTCCATAATCGGCAAATCGCCGATATGCGACTTTACCAATTGACGGCACTTCGCGTAATTTTCAAGATGCTTTTCTTGGGGTTCGTCCGTCAAGTGGAACAGACATTTTTCCCGTATTCCCATCTCGTCGATTACTTGGACGAGCGCAGGCAAAAACGCGGAAAGAAATTCCTTATATTCCACGCTCGTTGCCGACGTATCCCATCCAAAAATCCGTTGCTCTACGCCGTCCACCGTCGCCATAATCTTCGGACAGAATTCACCGCCCCATTGCGTAAACAAATGAGAGAACTCGATATACCGTACCCCATGTTTGAAAGCAAAGCGAAGGAATTTTTTAAGTTTCGCAAAGTTAAACGCGTACCTGCCCCCGTCCTTTTTAATATCGATCAATTGCGCGGTAAGTCGTTCATGCCCCACCGCCGTATCTAAAGGAGGCGTAAAAAGCGGGGTTAAAAGGGTATTAAACCCGATCCCTACGTAAGCGTCTAAATACTTTTCAAATACTTTATAATACCCGTTCGAGAAAGGTTTTACGTTATGCTTATGCGCGATACTATCGTAGTGCATCCAATTCGTCAATTTGATATCGCAAGGTTCTAAAAATCCTTTCACGACTTCCACGGTATACGAAGTTTCCGCAACGACTTCCCCCGCTTCGTTTTTCACGGTGAACGTCAAAGGATAACTTCCCGTCGGCAAGCCTTGTTCGTTATAGACGCTAATCCAAACCGATTTCCATTGGAAACGGGGCAAGACCAAACCGAGCGAGCCGAGCGGTTTTAATACGTCGGGATAAATTGTCAATTCGTGTTTGATATAATACTCGTCTTCTACGAGCGGAAAATACGTCCCCGGTACGTATTCCACGGTACGAACGGAAACGAACGGAGCAAGTCCGCCTTGTATCTCAATAGAGTTCCGCTTCATCGTGTCGTAGGCGTCGTTATAAAGCGCGATTTGGAAGTTTAATTTTTCGTTTTGCAACATGGAACGAGACGTTTCCACCGCCGTCGGTTCCGTTCTTGGAAAGACCTTTTCCATGGAACTGAGCGTCTTTATTTTAATAACGTTCTCTAACATAAATACTACCTAATTATTCAATTTCTAATTCAAAAATCGCGGCTTCTTCGTCATGTTCAAATGCGACGATAAGTTCACCGTTTTCAAGTTTTGCGTTCGCCGTCGAACGGAACGGGAACACCCGTTTGACCGAATTTGCTTTCAAGCCCGAAAGGTTAATCTTCTTTTGCCGATCCCCCGAAAGGTTATATACCGCAAGCAATAATTTGCTTTCATCTTTCAAACCAAACGCAATCGTTTGATCGAAGAATTTGCAATATCCCATAGGCAGGTACGGCGTTGCGCGTTTTTTGAAATCCTTAATCGAATTATAAAAATCCACGCCGTCTTTCACAAGTTGGGATTGTTCTTCACCCAATTTATGCACTTCTCCTGCAAGTTGCATACGGAACAAAACGCCGTTAACGAGATTCATATTGACCTGTAAATCCGTTTGTCCTGCAATTGGATACGACCATACCCCCATTCTTTCAGGAACGAGATAGGACGCCAAGTTGCACGCAATATACGGCGTACGGTTATACAAAACTTGATCGGACGTATTGCCCAACGCAAACAGGGACAACGACTTATAATCAAGTCGCATACCGCCCGAAGCGCAACCTTCGATCACCAAATTCGGGTTACGATTATGCCAAGCTTCGATCCAATCGGCAAACGCTCGATTATGCTCTAAAAGTCCTTCGGCGAAACTGCCGTTCTCGCTATCGCAACCAACGCCCGCATCGCAATTATAATCTAATTTAATATAATCCACGCCGTACTTATTTACGACCGTATCGACGACGCGATCCATATACGCTCTCGTCTTTTCTTTAGAAAAATCCAAGAAATAACGGTAATTATCACAAACCTTAATCCCGTTTCTACGCATCAAAAGTTCGTCGATTTCGGGCAAAATTGGACATTCCGTACCCACGTCTTCCAATTCCAACCAAAGCCCTGCTTTCATGCCTAAACCGTGGCATATATCGATAATCTCACGGAAAGATTTTTGTTCAAACGGTTCGATCGGATGCAACCAATCGCCCAAAATACGCCAAAATACTCCTTGCGAGAACCAACCGGCGTCCACGACGAACACGTCTACCCCCGCCTTTTTGCAGGCTTGCATTTGCGCGAGCACCGCTTCCGTTCTGGGATTATCCCAATTCGCGTGCATGTAGCCGTTATATTGTGACGGGATATCGACGTCGTCAAGATAGACGCTTGCGATCGAACGACGGTAATTCGTCATACTTTCACTACAATCGTTCAAATCCTTCCCAAACGACAACGCGACCGTCGGCGTTACGAATTTTTCACCCTTATTAAGTTTCTTTTGCCAACCGTTTTCCGCAAACGTAGGACCAGATAACGCCAAATAAGGAAGCATGGCGTTTTGCCCAATCTCCGCGTGCCAGCTTCCGTTCGCTTCAATTTGCCAAAACAAGAACTCGTCTCCCGAACTTAACGCGCCAGCGGGCAAATATTCTTTACTCGACCACGTACCGGTATTTCCGTAGGCGATTCGTTTTAAATTTACTCCGCTGGCATGACACCCGTTCAAACCAAAAGACGCAAGAGATCCAATCGTCCATTGTCCTTCGCCGTGCCACGTATTGTGGGGTATATAGGCTTGAATTCGTTCGTACGCGTTTTCTTCAAACGGAGGATAAAACCCTTCAAAGAAAAATGCGGAAACGTATTCGAGAATAGTTTCCCGTTTCGCTTCCATCTCCGTCCACGTACGAAGCACGCTTTTCCCTTTCGCGTTGTAGAACGCGTAAGCGCAAACGACTTGCGCTTCGTCGCTACCCAAAACCAAACGAACGAGCCGACCGTAATCCGTCTTTTCATCCGTTAAATCCAAGTAACGCAAATCACTGCTACACCCACCGTTGATCTTCTTCGCGCCACGGTGAATAACAAAACCCCTTTCGCTCGTCGCAATCACGACGGGCGAAAGGTTTTCAAATTCCGCTTCTTTGGGTTCGGGCAAAGAATTTACGCCGTTACCGCAATACCGTAACGCTACTTTCCCTTCGTCGGAAAGGTAAAAAACCAATCCAACGCCATTTTCTCTAATTTCAATTTTTTTCATAAATTACCGTACTCTTAAAATACTTTAAACCAATTTCATTTTATCATACCAAACGGGGCGCGGGGTATAAATATCTTATCAAACACTTACGATATTTTATCCTTTTTCTCGCTTCTATCCCTTTCTGATACTTCTTTTAATGTTGAATTATATTCATTCTATCATAAAAACGTTTATTCGTCAAGGGCTTGAACCGTTTTCAGACGATTCTACTATAATTTTAACGAACTTTTACTGCGTCAAGATAGAACGTTTCAACTTTATTGTCGCCAAGCTGTTTCACCCCAACCGTTACGTTCGAAAAATCGAAATCGGGACAAACGGAAAGAATATACGCGCGGGATATCGCAATCTCCGTCCATTTCTTCGGATTCAAAGACGAAACTGATTCCACCACGTTCACACCATCGGTTACGAAAATCGCAAGATTTTCCATCGCCGTACTCGTAGGGTTATAAATCATACCGCAAATATCGGTAAAGTCGGTCGAAAGATTTACGGCGTTCGTGAAAGACAACGACAAATCGCTATCCCCTACCGCGCTTACCTTTAACGAACCGCGACTACCTGCGTAAGTACGGTTGTAATCTAACGTCCCCTTCCAACCTTCTTCGCAAACGACGTCTGCGCTATACAATTCGTCTTCAAACGCGCTCAATTCCCCGACTCCACGAACCCAAACGCCGTGTTTTACCTTCGTCGTGTTATAATCGCTATCCGTTACCGTATAGGCGATACTGTATCGACCGCCGTAGTTCGCCGTAAACTTTCCGTTCTCGGATTCTATGATCTTACCGTCGGGCGCGTATACGGTGATTTTCGGCGTGAGTTTCGACGTCGTTTCCGCATCCGTGACCGTTGCGTTTGGAATGGTTATTTCACCGAGCGAACGGATCTCCGTTTCCGCGTTTATCTCGACCACGGGCGCGGTCTTTGCGCTTTCCGCCTTGCCCGTAATCTCTCTTCCAATCTGCAAATATACGTTCCTTAATTCTTCGTCAAAGTACGCGTTTTCGCTATCGACATCAAAGAAAGTATTCAATCCGTACCCCCAATCTCCGCCGTCCAAACCGCCTGCGTAGGAAAAACTTACGATTCCGGCAAAGCGTTCGTCTTGGATCGCTTCGGTATAGAACCCTTTGATATGCTTGATCATTTCTTCGTTGCCTTCTTCTTCGTAACTATCTACGAACCCTTTCGGACAACCCCAAATATATTGGTTATTGATCGCTTTCGCTTTTAATTTTTCGGTATAATCACGGCGTTGTTCGTCGTTCCAACCCACGTAAGAATCGTACATTAAATCGGTACAATAGCGATGGTATTCAGGGCTTACTTCGGGTACGTTACCCGCTCTTGCGCCAATCTCAACCGCCGTCAAACACGCCATCAACTTCACAGACGGACATTCTTTTCTGATCGTATGGGTAACAAGTAGGAAGTCTTCTTCCTTAATCCCGTTCCAATAAGGTTCGTCGAAATAAAAGCCGAGAATCGTGCCGTCTTCGATAAATTCTTCGTAATTTTTTAAGATATTCCGCCAAATGGAAAGCCAATTCTGATTCAGGATCGCCGCGCCAACCCTGCCGACCTGTTGATTACTAAACAAGCCGTGCAACGTTACGAACGCCTGCATACCGTACGATCTTGCCTCTTTCAACCGTTCCACCCCAACCGCTACTTCAAACGCGGAATTGATCATGACGACGTTCGCGTTATTGAGCGACGCGATATCGGAAAAATACTCTTCCCCACCGTTGAAACCGTCGGAATGGAAATAAGCGAAATACTTCAAATTCTCGTTCGTATTTTCGGGCATATCCGTCCAAGTGGAAGAAATATACTCTTTATTTTCCTCGTCACCGCCAAAATTAAAATTAAAATCACAGCCCGTAGCTAACGATACAACCATGCAAACCGCGCTTCCTACACTTACGATACGCTTTAAAAACTTATTCATACTAACCCCTTTTATTAACCTTTTAAACCACCTGCGACCGTGTTCGTCAATATCGTTTTTTGCATAAAGCAATACAATAAAAGCACGGGTACGATCGACATCAAAACCCCACAATAATATACGGGAATATTCGAGCGATACTGTTGCATCAAATCGAATTGGTAAATCCCCAACGCCAGCGTAGGCGTTTTCTTCAAATACAGGAAAGGCGTCTGATAATCGTTCCATACCCCGATAAACGAAAGTACGCCAACGGACACCAATACGGGCACGGCTTGGGGTAACATGATCGACCAATATACCCTTGAATCGGACGCGCCGTCCATAAACGCCGCTTCCGCGTACGTCCAAGAAACGGACTTATACGCGCCGTGCAAAATAATAAAATTCATTCCGAACCCACCGGTCCAAAGTACGAGTATCCCGATCGGATTATCTAACCCCGCCGTAACGATTAAGCGATAGGTAGCAGGCAAATTCCCAACGACGGGAATGACCATTAAAAAGATAGCAAGTTTATACAAAAATTTACTGCCGAAAAACTCGTACTTCGCTACCGTGTACGCCGTCATGCTCGTTACCATTACGCTTACGAGCGTACCGCCGACCGCAAGCCAAACGCTATTGACAAACATTTCGGCAAACGTCACGTTCCCGACTTTAAATTGCGAAAAGGCGTTCACGTAATTGGAAAACAACCAATCTTTCGGCCATGAAAAGACTTTCCCGTAATATTCGTCGTCCGTCTTTAAAGAGCTGAAAAACGCCCAAACGAACGGGATCAACAAACTGATTGCGTATACCGCAAAAATCCCGAAAACGATCCAAAGCACGATCTTTTCTTTCGTTGATTTTCTCTTAAAATTTTCTTCCATCGTACTCCCCCCTTAATATTCGATCGTTTCAAACGCTTTATCCATAGCCCATTTCACGAACAACACGATCGGCATTCCGACGAACGTGAAAATCAACCCGATTGCGGACGGATAGTTGTACTGTCCAACAGATACTTTATCAAAGATAAAATACCCCAAGGTCATGGTCTTGAATTGTCCTTCCGTAAACAAAAGAACGGGCCCCATGTTCGAGAATAAGCCTGCCGTTGCGCAAATCACGAGCGTTGAAAAGGTCGGCCAAACGAGCGGAACGATAATACTAAACAGTTCTCTCGTCATACCCACGCCGTCGATTTTCGCATACTCTAAAACGTCTTCGGGAATACGGAAAATCGCACCGCTTAAAAGTACGATATTTCCACCAAACCCCGTCCAAAGCACGTAAAAGAGAATGGTTTTCATGGAATATAATTCGTCCGTAACCCATTCGATATACATCTCTTTCCCCGTAAAGACGGACAACAACTCGTTAAACGGTCCGCTCGGCGCAACGATATATTTAAACAAGGTTACAAGCACCGCTGCCGAAATAATAGACGGCAGGAAAAAGACTACGCGGAACGCGCTCGAAAGCGGTACTTTTTTGAAAAGATAATAGGCAAACAAAAAAGAAAGCGGTAAGCCGATCACCGTTCCCACGAGATATAATAACAGGGTATTTTCAATCGCGAGTCCCAGCTCAAATTCCGGCATCTTGACTTCTTTAAAAAACCGAGAAAAATTGTCTAACGTCCACTCCACCCCTTGACGGGTATTGATTTGAAACGCCATCAAGATCGAATCGACGTTCACGTACACCCAAAACACAAGGAAATTGATAAGCGCGATTGAAAGCATCCCGAGAATAAATAAATTCCTACGGAGCTTAATCATTTTCTTTTGTTTCGCATAACTCTTTTCCATACTTTTCACTCCACATTCAATTATGCTCCTACGCCGTTTGAACGGCGTAGGAAAACAAATTGCCACTATTTTCGCGAGATTTCCACACTTCTCTTTCGCTCCGTTCGCAATGACAAGCGCGGAATGCGTTTTTGCCCGTCCTGTCATTGCGAGCCACCGTTAGATGGCGTGGCAATCTTCTTATTGCACTTGACGCATCAACGCCGACCACATATCGCTAAGCAAACCTTTTTCCGTGGAGAAATAGGTCGCCGCCGAAACTGCGTTCGTCGTTTTCCCCATCGCCGTTTCGGGTTCTTCGTTGGCAAGGAATTCTTCCAAGCCTGCGCGGAAACGGATGGGATCGTTCGTGTTCGTGAAGATATAGTTCGGACTGCTTTCCGCAATATCGTATACCGACTTTCCGAATACCGTCATGGACGAAATGAAACTCGTGGACGGCTTGTAATCCGCAACGGGCAAACGAGATCCTTTCGTCGAATTCAAGAAGATTTCAAACCCTTCTTTTGAATACATAAACCGTAAGAAATCTTTTGCCAAGTCCTTATTTACGGACGTAGAAGGAATTACTGCAATTTGCGAGTTCGCAAGCGTAAACACTATCTTTCTTGCTTCTACAAGCTTATCGAAATTCGCTTCCGTCAAACGGGCATCTTCCGTTTCGCCTGCGTCGATCTTGTCTACCAATTCACGGAGCGCAAGATCCTTTTCCGCCGCCGTACCCGTCAAACCGATCAAATCGGCAACGTCGCTCAAAATAGGCGCTTTGATCATCATTAAATCAGGCTTGTATTCCGTACCCGTTTCGTTTTCAATCCAGTCCCCCGTGCACATCATCGTCGCTCTACCTTGCATAAAGTATTTTTGCGATACCGTGTGCTTGTTCGACATACTGTCCTTATGACAATAATCGTTCTCACGCGTGATCAACGTTTCCAAAACGCCCATTGCCTTTTCTTTCCCTAACGAGAAATAGGCGTCCTGTACGTATTCGCCGTCAATCTTACAAGCTTGCGCTTCGTGGAAAGCGTCCGCGCCGTCGTATTGCGCTTGCCAGCAATACCACAAATATCTCCAATACTCTACCGCGTTCCCTGCGTAGATCATGGGATAAACCGTGTGATCTTCCCCGTCGATCTTTACCGTCTTATCCGCAAGTTGTACCGCGTCGCAAAGTTCGATCAATTCATTCGACGTACGGGGCGCAGTCCAATTCCCTGCCCCTAACACGTTATCTAACGCCGTCTTGTTGAGCACGAGCCCTACGGGGTTCGAGCCAGTCGGAATCGCGTAATAATTATTCGCAAAGTCCGCAAAATCCCCACCGTATTTCATGGACGGCAAGAAATTTTTGTCGATTAACTGTTCAATCGTTTTCGAGCCTTCTTCCGCCGCCGCTTTCGGCTTGGACGTGAACACGTCGTTGAGATTTTCCAACGCGCCTTCCGAGTTTTCGCAGAGCGCGCCGATATTCACACCGTTGATCATATATACGTCAACGTCGCTGGAATTGGATTCGAGCGCCGTAGCCGCGCTTTCGGGTACGGTAGGATCGCAAAGAACGTCTACGTCGATATCCGAATGATACTTTTTAAACCCGTCCGCAAGGGCTTGGGCGTACGTACCGCCGTTCCCGCCTTCAAACGCGGCGATGGAAAGCACCCCTTCCTTACCGCCACCCCCGCACGCGACAGCGCCAAGCGCCGTCGTTGCAAGTAAGCTCAAAACTAACACGTTACTAATAATTTTTTTAGATTTTTTCATTGTTATTCTCCTTAAGAATTATAAGTGAAAGTAAAATTGTCAATATAAATATTCATTGTCGTATTGTTTACCGATTTATTAAACGCAATTACACTACTTTCAGTCATATTTGCAACTTTAATCGTTACTGTCAACCAAGTGTTATTGGTAACATTTCCATTGTAAACGTCATCAGCTATTCCACCAGCTCCTTGGATTTTATCCAACTTGCAGGTTTCCGTGCTTTGCGCATAAACTTTAAAACTAAAAGATTTCACATTGTTGTCCACCAACCAATTATAGAAAGAAGTTGTAAAATTGTATTCACTATATCTATCTAACGAATGCAACCGTAAAGAATAATCTCCCTTGTATACGTAATTTGTATTACAGTTTATATCTTGCTCGTCGGTATATCCAGTAGCCGTATCGCCCGAAAAGATATGCGTTAAATCCGACAAACCATTATAATCATACACAACCGTATCGGACATAACACCTATTTCATTGATATAAACCGTATCGCCTTCCGTTTTTCCAAGCGGTTGCCAACTGCCAGAAACTTTTCTCACAAACGTAAACTTCATTCCTGAAAATGTCGTAGTCGTATCGGGAACTGGAATTTGCAAAGTCGTCCAAGCATTCGCACTAAAGTGTGCATTACTTGAATCTACCCACGTTGTTCCATTCCATTTATAAAAATACATATACACAGTTGCGCTTCCACTCGGTACAGAAGCATATACATTTAAATATACGTAATCTACGTAATCGATCGTTTCTTTTTCACTATCCAAAAATGCGGTATTCAAAGCCGTACCTATGTTATTCGTATAATTCCAAGCAGATCCAGCCGTTCTCGTAAAACTCGTTACGTCTTGATCTAAAAACTCCGTATAAGTAGAAGTAGCACTTGTTGCGCTAATTTTACTTGCTTCCGTTTTATCATAGAAATCGTACAAAACGCCGTCTGCTTTCTTATGATAGTAAAGCTCTAACACGAGTTTGTCGCCGATATACGCAACGCCCGAAGTCGTACTTCTCGACGCTACGTAAGTATACCCGTTAATACTTTCCGCGATATTCGTCACTTCCGCCTTTTCATTCAAAGGATGGTTTTCTACTACCGTTGTATCATATTTCACCGCTCCGTTTTCTTCGTCGTGGAGATAGGTGTTTACGGTGTAGTTTACCGTCTTAACCGCTTCTTCTACTTCGGTCGTGTAATGGGTAAGTACGCTACTACCTGCGGTTACGTCTTCTGCTTTTTTATTTGCTTCAATTGCGAGTTGGGCTACGTATACGACGCTACGCGCGTTATCGCCTTGGGTTGCCAAACGGTATTCGTTCCCAACTTTAATATAAGAAATCCCCACGTAGTCCATATCGAGATTGTGATCGTATACGCTCGTAACTGAGCCGTTGATACGCATGGTTTGCCATTCTTCGTCGTAATAGATCTTGCTATCCATTTGCAAAATCTTTACTCTATTTTCGCTCACGCTCGCGCCGTCCCACGTGTAAAGGGAACTCGTAGTTTCGTCCGCGTCGTAATCGCCGAAGAAATGGGATTCCTCGAACGTTCCCTTAGAAACAGCGGTTTTATAGTTCGCCGCCATAATGAACGTACCAAATTCGATTTCTTCTTCGTAGTAGGCATCCAAAGCGGTATAGTCCGCTTCGGACATGGTTGCGCTAAAACGAATACCGAAACTGTCCGCGCGGATAGAAGCGCCGTTTACCATCGTAAAGGTAACTTCGTCGATCGACTTACCCGTAACGGTGGTTTCTCCTGCGGAAGCAATCGCGCCGACGGAAAGGGACGTACAAAGCGTCGCCGTCACTGCGCATAAAGCCAATAAACCTTTTTTCAACGTTTTCTTCATTTTCTTTTCCTCCTTTCCTAAATCAACCTAACGTGATATCCCAATTTTCCAAATCCCCTTTATCGGGATCGGTGGTAAGAGAAGTTCTAACGGCGTCTTTTACGAGCAACGTCATTACTTCAAGTTTCGGAGTTACGTACTGTTTCATTGTTTAGATCCTCCTATTTTATATAAATATTTTTTACAAATTTTTTGTTTCGCCTGTCCTGTCATTTTTGATTATCCGTTTTGGCGCGTTATTTTACAAATTGCATATTATCGATATAAATATACGAATTCGTACTTGCCTTGGTTTTATTGACTTGCAATTTACTGCTCGTCGTAATTTTGCTCGTTTCCAGCGTAACGGTATACCATTGATCCCATTTTGCTTGAAGGATTCCACCTTCTACGGCGGTAATATTTCCGTTCGCGTTTTCGATATACACGTCGAAAGAAACCGAAGTAATATTATTCTCGTTCAGCCAATCTATAAAGGTTTGCGTAAAATAGTAGATCGGCCATTGAGGTTCTGCGTATAATACCAACGAATAATTCCCTTCGTTTACGTAGGTCTTATCCGTATTAACACCCATTTTATAATCGGTGTTTGTAACGCTAAACAAAGGCGCGTGCATTACGCTTTCCGTTACGTTCGTATAATCCAAATACCCGAATTGCATATTATCGATATAAATATACGAATTCGTGCTCGCATTCGTTTTATTGACTTGCAATTTACTGCTCGTCGTAATTTTACTCGTTTCCAACGTAACGGTATACCATTGATCCCATTTCGCTTGAAGGATTCCACCTTCTACGGCGGTAATATTTCCGTTCGTATTTTCGATATATACGTCGAAAGAAACCGAAATAATCTCTTTCTCGTTTAACCAATCGATAAAAGCTTGCGTGAAATAGTAGATTGGCCATCTGGGTTCTGCTTGCAACAACAAGGATTTCGTTCCTTCTTTTACGTACGCCACGTTCTCATTTGAAAGAATCTTATACTCTTCGTTCGTTACGCGGAAGATCCCGAGATCCATACTTGATTCAAACTTACCCGTATAGTCGCCGTAAGCTACCGTATTCGAGAATACGCCGATTTCGCGGAAGTATAACGCTTCTCCACTCGTCGTACCGATTGCCTGCCAATTACCGCTACCCAAGTTCTTTTGGAAACCGAACTTAATAGAAGCAAGCGAAGGGGTGTTCGCGTTTACAGGGATTCGAAGCATCGTCCAAGTATTCGGAGTGAACGAAACGAATTTCTCGCTCCAACTACCCGTCGTAGTCGTTTCGCCCGTCGTTTCGTCCGTCGTGGTCGTCGTAGTATAGACATAATAGGTAAACCGCGTTTCCACGCCAACCGATACTTCTTTGGAGTAAACGTCTAAATAGATATAATCCACGTTCGCCACGTCGAATTTTTCGTCAATCTCTGCTGGTAAGGACATCTTATCCCAAGGTCCGCTCGTTTTTACGAGTTTGGAAGCTCTCGAACCATCGTCCATAATCACCTTTTCACCCGTTGCCGAGCCGTAAACGATCTTCAAGCCTTCCTCTCTATCGTAGAAATCGTAAAGTACGTTGCCCGGTTTTACGTGCGTTTCCGCTTCGGGATCGACTTCGTAATATTCTAAATAAATCTTACCAATATAAATCGTACCGAGATTCACGGTCGAACCGTCCGTCACCCTTTGGGGATTGAGCTTCATTCCTGCGAGAGAATCCACCGTCAACAGGTATTTGAGCGTTACCCATTCCCCTGCCGTAGTAATCTTTTGATAGTTCTTATCGTTAACACCGATTTTTACGTGCGAATTTTCCGCAAGCGTAGGCACGTACGCGTCGATGCAAATATATTTTGCATCCGAAAGGTCAACTTCCGCAAACGCATCGCCGAACTTGATTTCCGGCCATTTGCCGTCGCACGTTACTTTCAAAGAACCTACGCCGTTCGTCGTCTTCTCTAAATCGTAGAAGTTATAAGAGATATACGAAGAAACTAAATTGTCCAAATCACGGTCGTTCGCAAAGTCCAAAAGCACCCCTTCCGCTTTTTCGGTGGGTTCGGTTTCCAAACCAACCGAGAAGTTATCCACGTAGGTCGTGAACGTTACGGGACACCACCCGCCGTCCGCGTTGGGATTGGTCGTATCGTAAAGTTCAATCGAGATTTGCAAACCGTTCAACGATTCGACGCCCAGATCGTAAAGTTGGTCTTTCGTGAGCGTAAAGCATTTCCAGTCGTTCGTCAAGCTCATACGCTTCAAGACTTTATTCCTACCGCCGTCGCGAATCCCGATATACGGCGTTTCCGTAGACTTGATTTCAGAATCCGTCTTGGCGTAGAACCAAATATAAGAAACTTCTTCCAAATCGGCGTACGGCACCGCGCCAAGCGTCAAATATCCCCAACGCGCGCTCGAAGGTCCGATTTTTAAAGATTTTGTAGAATCGTTATTGTTTTGCGCTTCGTTGGACGAAAGAGTAAAATCGAAATGCTCGCTTCTAACGAAGTTCAACGCCGTGTCGTATTCAAAGAACTCAATTTCGTTCTCCGCACGCGTGGGCGCGCAAACGAGCATATAATTCTTTTTCGTCTTTACTTTTCCATAAGTCGCTTCTACAGCCAACGTGTATCTGCCTGCCGTTTCAAACGTAAGTTTTCCGTCCGTGACCGTAAGCGGATTATAATTCGCGTCGTACACGCCGTAGGTGATCGTCGCGTCTACGACTTCTTGACCGAGCATTGCTTGGATTTCAGGCATCGTATATTCCACGCCCACGACGGGGTGTTGTACTTTCGCCGAAAGATCCAAGGTATCGTAAACCTTTTCAGGATTAACCTGTAAACTGTCTACGTAAATGTCGTACTGCGGTGTATTCGCAGGGTTGACGATATGGAAGGTAAAGCATTTCATATCTTCGCACATACCGCATTCGGGTTCACCCCAGCTCGACGCTTCTACGTATCTAAATACCGTGTCGTAGTTCCGACCGATGACTTCCACCTTCGTCCACGTCTTTACAGGTAAGGTGTATTTCGCTTTTGCGGAAACGTCGTTTCTATGAAGATAAATTTCCACGTCTTCCGTACCGTCGTTATACGCCCAGAACGAAATCGAATAATAATCGATAATGTCGTTAATGGGAAGATTATCGACGACGAGTCTCGGCCAACCGAGCGCTTCGTGAGAAAGAACGGTGAAACGCAAACTACCCGTACCGTCTTTCAAATATTCTTCGTCCGTATTCAAGCTCGTTTGCGCGTAACCGACCGTATACGTTTGATCGATCCGCACTTGATCGTCGAAAGAGTTGACTTCGTTTTCTTCGCTCGTATGTACTTCAATCGTCTTTTCGGATTTATTTCCCGATAAGTCTTTCGCGCTGACCGTTACCGTGTAAACGCCTGCTTTTTCGACCATGAATTTCCCACTCTTTACCGCAACTGCTTCGTCGCCGTAGGCAACGGAAAAGGTCGGAGAAACTTCATCCACGTCGTCCATAACCAAAATTTCGTCCACGGGAATGGTAAATTTTGTTCCGACTTTAGCAAGATAGGTTTCGTTGCATGCAAACACGATCCGTGGCGGTGTCGTGTCTTTCGACGGGAATTCCAAAAGCTCACAGCCCGTCAAGCCAATCGTAAAACACAAAGCGGATAACAATCCGATCAAACCGCGTTTTATCCCTCTTTTCATTTCCTTTCCTCCTTATTTTTTATTCTGCCGTCGCTTCGGTATAATAGTAATGTTCTACCGTGTATTCTTCGCCCGTGACGGTGAAAATCGTTCCACCAAGTTGCTCTTCGTTGTACTTATCGTAACGGGAACTCTTCGTCCCCATAACAAGTCTTACGCCTTGATAGAGCACGATCGTATTTACCTTGTGGATATGTCCTGCAAGGATCGCGTCCGCGCCCTTTTCTTTAAAGACGTTGAACTGCGAAAGATCTTTGTCATGTCCACTCATACCTTGGTTGATCAACGCTCCGCAATCGCCGTCTGCGTTTTCGGGGATCGTGAAGTTCGTAGGCGAATCGTTATAACCAAGTTCCCCGTATTTTTCCTGTAAAGCCACTTTGAATACGTGCATGGGCACGTGAATCCCGATGAACTGTTTCACCGTTTTCCCTGCGTAATCGTTGATCGCTTTCACAGTGTCCTTATACCAACTCATTTGCGCGGGCGTGATTTCCTGCGTCGTTTGCAAAGAACCGTGCGTATCGAACATTACGATACTTCTTACAATCTCTCCACCCTGTTCAATAGCGATGGAAAAGTTACTGTATCCCGAAATTTGCGCTCTCGTTCTAAACAAACAGTACTCCGCTTGCTCGAAATATTGGCATTGCTTTCTCGCGTACCAATCGGGATAGTCTTCGTCTATCCATACCGCGTATTCACTATCGCTATCGTTATCGTGATTGCCGTAGATCGGCGCCCAATAGATTCCCAAACTATCGAAAAAGTCGGTCTGTTCGCGGAAAAGCGAACCGTTATCGTCGTAATCGCCGTAAACGTAGTCGCCCGTAATCAAAATCAAATCGGGATCGGTTGCTTCTACCGTTTGGCGTACGATATCGTAAATACAGTTATCGTGATCGGCATAACGCGTAGAAACAGCTCCGTTGCCCTTCCGAACTTGCGTTTCGTCGATCATTTGCGTATCGGTAAGTTGCAAAATTTTAATCGGTTCGTCACCCGACACTTCCAATACGAAATCCGCAGGACAATCGGACTCTTTATCAAGCGTTACTCGCCCCGCGCTCGTTGCTTTGGTTTGAAGATACTTCCCAATCTCTTTTTCTTCCGGTTCTTCTTCCTCCTCTTCGGGCGGTTCTTCTTCCGACTCGTTGCCAAGCAATCCGTCTACCCAACTTTCAACCGCGTCCAACGCTTCGTTGAATTTCGTTTCAACGTCGCCTAAACCACTACATCCCACAAACGAAAACGTCATGAGAACTGATAAAAGAACGGCCACTGTTTTGTTAACTTTTTTCATCCTTTTCTCCTATTTTTTTCGCCATCTTGGCGTTTTTCTTAAATTATACCACGATTTCAGCCTTTGTCAAGAGCGAAAAGTGAAATAATATTCATTTTAAAACCAAAACGGAAACTATTTCATACTAATTTTACAAAAAAATAATTTGACAGACAGCTTTTTTAATGGTATAATAGGACAAAAAAGGAGAAAAATATGCTTTCGACGTACGAAAAAGAGTTCATAAATCATTATTTCACAGTCAACTGTTATTATCACCGTACTTACGCAGACTTCACAATGCCGATCCATTCGCACAAACGAATCGAGATCATGTACGTGGAATACGGGGAATTAAAGGTAGAATATTACGAAAAAAGCGACGAGAAAAAGACGTTAGTGCTTTTGAGCCACGATTACGTCATTATCGACGCCGACGTGAAACACACGATTATCGTGCCCTCCGTTTCTACGCGTATTATCAATTTGGAGATGGATCTTTCCGCAAAAAGGAACACTACGGCTATGACTTTGCAATCGCTTATGGGAACCGATCGAAACGTCGAAGAATTCCTTCGTTCCAACGAACCCGTGATCAAACTTTCCGATTTCAACAATCTTGCTCAACTACTTTTAATCATGCAAGATAATCTTGATAAAAGTTCGGAAAACTACCAAAATACCTTTATCGATTTTACCCTTGCGTCTTTGTTCGTACAAATCGGCGACGACTATAGAACACAGAAAAAACATCCCGTTGCCGCAAGAATTAAATACGTTCGGAAAGCCGTTTACTACATACACATGCGTTACCAATTCCCCATCAGTAGCGCGGAAGTCGCTGAATACGCGAACGTATCGCAAAATTATCTAAACGCTCTATTCAAAAAAGACTTTGGACAAACGATCGTGGATTATTTAAACGCTTACCGCATTTCCAAAGCAAAATCGATCATAGAAAAAAGTACGATCCCCTACTCGATGATTTTTAGTCAAGTCGGCTATCGCACGAAGCAAAACTTCAATAAAAATTTTCTTCGTTATACGGGCATGACGCCGAGAGAGTACCGTAACGGTATGCGTACGAAAGATAATACCCATTGGACGCCGGAAGCCACCGAAAAAACGACGCTCTATTAAAATTTCCTGAAAACGATTAAAAAAAATGAATAAAACTATTGAAAAAATCGATTAATTATGTTATAATACCTGCAAAGACGGAAGATTAACCGTTGAAAAAGGTTTTATAGAGGTTCGAAGATGAAAACGAGAAAAGAAAGTGATTCTATCGGCGTTTTAAGTATACCCATTGACGCGCATTACGGCGTACAGACCTTGCGCGGGTTTGAAAATTTCCAAATTACGGGACAAAAAATGCGTCCTGAATTCGTACATAATATCGCTATTATTAAAAAAGCGGCGGCGAAAGTCAACGGAAAATACGGGTACGTCAAAAAAGAGATCGCGGACGCGATTATAACGGCGTGCGACGAAGTTTTGAACGGGGATTGGGACGACGATTTTATCACCGACGCCGTACAAGGGGGCGCCGGCACGACGGTGAATATGAACGTAAACGAAGTGATCGCCAACCGCGCAAGCGAGCTTTTGGGTGGTAAAAAAGGCGAATATCTTTGCCACCCGAACGACCACGTCAACTACGCGCAATCCACCAACGACGTCATCCCCACCGCAGGAAAACTCACCGTATTAAAACTGTCCGACCGTCTACTCAAGCGTTTAGCAGGTTTGATTCAAGCGTTAGAAGAAAAGGCACAGGCATTCGACGGGATTATTAAAATGGGTAGAACCCAACTTGAAGACGCAGTGCCCATTCGTTTGGGACAGGAATTTAAAGCGTACGCATCCGCTTTGCAACGGGATTTTAAGAGAATCCAAAACACTTTACAAGAAATGTACGTCGTCAATTTAGGCGGAACGGCGATCGGAACTTGCGTCAACGCCGAAAGAAATTACGTTGAAAACATCGTACCTGCCCTGTCGAAAGAATGTAAACGCGCGTTAAAAAAGGCGGACGACTTAATCGACGCAACGCAAAACGTGGATTGTTTCGTCGCCGTTTCAGGAAGCTTAAAAGCGTGCGCGGTAAACTTGTCCAAAATGTCAAACGATTTACGATTGATGTCCAGCGGACCAAAGACGGGCTTTGGCGAAATTACGCTTCCTGCGAAGCAAAACGGTTCTTCCATTATGCCGGGAAAAGTCAATCCCGTCATTCCCGAAGTCGTATCCCAAGTTGCCTTTTTGGTGATTGGGAACGACGTAACCATTTCTTTAGCGGCGGAAGCGGGACAGTTGGAACTCAACGCGTTCGAGCCGGTTATCTTTTACAAGCTTTTCGAATCGATTACCTGTTTGTCAAATGCCATCAAGACCTTGACGGTAAACTGTATTCAAGGGATTATCGCAAACGAAAAACGTTGCGAAGAATTGGTTGGTAAAAGCGTAGGAATCGTTACCGCGCTTTGCCCCTATCTCGGCTACAAAAAGTCTGCGGAGCTTGCTAAAGAAGCGCTTGCTAAAGACGTTAAAATCAAAGATTTGATTTTGGAATATAAGCTCCTTGATCCTGAAGAATTGGAAAAAATTCTCGATCCCTATTCCATGACTTAAAAATTCGTATACATACAATCCGCCCCCGAAAGTTGGGAAACTTTCGGGGGCAAAATTTTACTTATGTCAAAATCCATTTTCGTCAAAAGTCTTCGTCCATATTGTAAACGATTCGGTATTCAATCTCCTTTTTGTATTTTCTGCCCAAAACGCATTTCAAACATTCGATAGCGATTCGATCCGTGGAATATTCTACGGTTAAGATCTTCGTACGCAACGTTTTCAAAACGGAAAGGTTGTCGAATCCCGCAAGCTTTTCTTTCGGCGCGTATCCCAGCTTTTTCAACGCCTGTAACGCGTAATAATCCGTGGAACAAACGATTCCCGCCGAGCCTTTTAACGCTTCCGTATTCACGACGATACGATACTCTCTTTTTAACGAAATCATAGCGTCGACAAATCCTTTCGCGCGTAAAGTTTGGGCGTTGTTTTGCGACAATTTTTGCGACAAAACCGGCGCAAAATAAGCGATTTCCCCTTCGGGCTGTTCGCCCGCTTGACGTATCGTTAAATCGTACATAGCGCGATAGTCGTCAATTCCTATATAGGTGAGATTCTCAATTCGATTTCCTATCAAAACGATCGGTTTCATGAGCGAACGCAAATACGTAGCATACCCTTCGTCGTCGCTTCCAACTGAAAACAGCACGATACCATCCACGCCGATATAATTGAAATAGTCGATCGCCGATTTTTCCGTTTTTATATCCTTATTCGAAAACAAAAATACGACCGAATACCCCGCCTTTTTCGCCTGATTGACAAGACTCATTGCAAGTTTGGAGAAAAACTCGTTGTATAAGTCGAATAACACTACGCCGATCAACATCGACTTCCCTTTCAAAGTAGCTTTTTCGCCAACGCGCGGAACGTAATCGTATTCTTTGGCTACTGCAAGAATTTTTTGTTTCGTTTCTTCCTTGATCTCACTGCGGTTATGCAAAGCGCGATCTACCGTACCTTGCGAAACACCGCAAATTCTCGCGATCTGCGTCGTCGTTACGTTAGAAAACCGTTTCATTTAACTTCTATCTCCAATTTGCTTTGAATTTCCGTTTCGGGAAAAGTAATTTTTTCGCCGTTTTGCGCTACAGAAATTTTATTGCCGTCCGCTCGAACAATCGATACCTGCTCCCCTGATTTTAATCCAAACGAAGAAAGTCGAATGGGATTTCCGAGTACGGAAAGCGTACTCTTCTTTCCTTCAAAGCAGACTTCGCCCCAAGAATCGCCCACGCTCCACAAATACCGTCCGTCCCCTTTTTGTAACGGCGAAAATCCGATATATTTTTCCGTCATATCGAAAGAAAAACCGCTATAAATAGGCAGTAAAGCGTAAGACGCCATCGATCGCGCGTAATTTGAACCGCACTCGATCTCATTCCAAGGATTCCGTTTTTCCCCGTCGTAGCGATCCCGTACGGCTTTTACGAGCGTTTCTCCTTCCGCAATTAAACCTTGCGAGATCATCAATCCCGCCAACGCATACTCAAATCCCGTCATCGTTTCTTCACAGTACGGCACGGGCAAAGTCGGCTTTTTCGCGCCGTCGGGGTACGCGCAGATCACAGTCCCGCTCTCGTCGTTCAACGAAAAATTTCGCCACATATTCGTAACTTCGCGCATGGAACTTTTATAATTGTAACGATATAAACTTTTAAGCGCCGTACGCTTTTTGCTTTCGTCGAACACGCCGTCCAGCCCCAAAATCGTCCCGTGCCAATCGGCAAGCATTTGATCGATCATACATCCTTCGCCGATTTGATATTTGATTTCGCCCGTTTCTTCGTTCCAATACTCTTCCGCATTGTAATATTGCATGATCGTGGATTTATCTTGCAAATCCACTTTTTGCAGGAAATATTCGCCGTTAAACAAGTGTTCATTCGTCCACGCTTTGCCTTTTTCGTAGAGCGTTCTATAGGTGTTTACTCGCTCCGTATCCCCCAACGCTTCGGCAATTTTCGCTCCGCAATCGAGCGCAAGCAGATAAAATCCTTCAAGCCACGAACTCGGTCCAAACAATTCCATATCCAAGGTGTGGTGTTGTCTGCCTTCCAACACGCCGTCACGATCCAAATCCCAGTAATCGCCGTTGCCTTCCGACCAAGCCCATTCCAGCATTTTAAAGATTTTCGGCGCGCACGATTTTAACCAATCGGTATCCCCCGAAATCTTCCATTCGCGATAACATTTGATAATTTCCCCCATTTGCCCGTCTACGCAAGCGCGCCAAGGCCAGCCTTGCTTTTTCTTGCCAAATGGCAACAACACACGAAAATCCGTTTTACCGTTTTCATAAAACGCATAATTGAGCATGGACTCGCGAATAGAACGCTCCAATTTCGGGAACAAGAACGGCAACGCGTACGCGTAATTCCAAACGTGTTGACAAGTTCCTTCGCACGAACCATAAGTTTCGTGAACTCCTTCCCAACCCCAAAACGTACCGTCTTCGTAGCGCAAAACGGTGGGAGACTTCAAAACGGATAAATTCGCGGAGATCGCGTCGAGCGCGTATTTCGGCATACTGCTCCCCTGTAAAACGTTTGAAAACTTTTCCGTCTTTTCGTATAACCACGAAAACTTCTCCAAAGCGTACGTCGCGCTCGCGAAAGAATTTTCAAATTGTGTCGCGTAGTAATTTTTCCAAGTAACGTCTTTCCCATTTTCGTCCTTGCATACGTCCCAATAATTATATTGGATAGGCGTATTCCAAGCAAGCACGAACCTGATTTTCCGCTTTTCTTTCGCAGGAACGGCTACGCGAGCTACGAGCGTTCCGTGATCGTTTTCCCCTGCCGTTTCGTATCTTCTTTCAGGCAATCGATCACGAGCGGAGAACTGTTCCCAAAATGCCGTGATCGAATCTTGCCAGCCCCCGCGATACCAATATTCTTGCGTATGGGCGTCCGTGTGATTGGTCAAAATCGTCAAATCACAATAGTCGATCTCCGTTTCTTTTTTATCCGCCGTTGAGAAGAAAACACCGCGCATATTCCCTTTTTGTATTTTTTGATTCAGCGAGCTCGTCGCAGGGTTTTGCGCGCTAAACGCGATCGAAAAACAAATTTCTTCCCTTTCCGTATTTTCGATCTCCCATTCAAAAAACGCCGCAGGGATTCCCGAATGAAAATCGTCGTGCGGAATCAACGGATTAAACGCGCAAAGCCGAACGACGGCGGGAAAACTCGAATCGGTAAAGGTCAAGTTCGCAATCGGAAACGTGCCTTCAAACCGTACCTTTTTAAAATGCGGTACGCCTGCCAACGAGTTACCGCGCGGTCCAAAACCAAACCCGACGTGCCGACGATCTATATGCGTGCCGATATAATTTTCATTGGTATCACCGTGTAAAACCCGAACCGTAGATTTTTCACCGTACTCCGCTTTGATCGCGAAATGCGAATATCCGTTACGGCTGTTTTTATTCGGGCGATTGAATATCTCCCAATCGCAAAGCTCGCCGTTCCCCGTAAGGCCGATACAACCCGTACCGATTCCACCAAGCGGGAAAGATATATTTTTCGTTTTTTGATTTTCGTACAACATAAGAAAACTCCTTTTTCTCTATTTCTCTTTCATTATAAAACGAAAAATATTCCGTGTCAAGTTACACGGAATATTTTTCGTTTCATTTAAAATTTATCGGCTACGCAAAAAATCAAAATCCTAATTCTTTCTTACATTCGACGAATGCCTGTACGCATTTATCGATATCTTCTTTACTGTGCCCCGCCGACATTTGCGTTCTGATTCTCGCTTTGTCCTTGGGTACGACGGGATAGAAGAAACCCGTTACGTAAATGCCCTTTTCCAACATCTTTTCCGCAACCTTTTGGCTCAAAACCGCGTCGTAGAGCATAACGGGTACGATGGCGTGGTCTTTCCCTGCAAGGTCGAAACCGTGTTTTTCCATTTCACTACGGAAATATTTCGCGTTTTCCATGACTTTATCACGCAAGCTCGTATCCTTTTCGATCATTTCAAACACTTTGAGCGTCGTCGCGCAAATCGCAGGGGCTACCGTGTTCGAGAACAGGTACGGTCTACTTCTTTGACGAAGAAGTTCGATAATTTCCCGTCTGCCACTCGTAAAGCCACCGCTTGCGCCACCGAGCGCTTTTCCGAACGTGCCCGTGATAATATCCACTCTACCTTCGACGCCACAGTATTCCGCCGTTCCCCTACCCGTGTCACCGACGAAACCCGTCGCGTGGGAATCGTCTACGACGACGAGCGCGCCGTATTTTTCCGCCAAGTCGCACACGCCCTTAAGGTTTGCGATAATTCCGTCCATCGAGAACACGCCGTCCGTTACGATAACTTTATGTTTTGCGCCGTTCGCGTCCGCTTCTTGGAGTTTCGCTTCCAAGTCCTGCATGTCGTTGTTCTTATAGCGGTATTTCGTTGCTTTGGAAAGGCGAACCCCGTCGATAATACTCGCATGGTTGAGTTCGTCGGAAATAATAGCGTCTTCTTTCGTCGTGATCGTTTCAAAAAGCCCGCCGTTCGCGTCGAAACAACTGCTATACAAAATCGTGTCGTCCGTGCCTAAAAATTCGGAAATCTTGTTTTCAAGTTCTTTATGAATGGTTTGCGTACCGCAAATAAAGCGCACGCTCGACATACCGTAGCCGTATTTTTCATAGCTTTCGACCGCCGTTTTTTTCAATTCTTCGTTGTTGGAAAGCCCTAAATAGTTATTCGCGCAAAAATTTAATACGCCTTCCGCTTTCGTCGTGTCTATACACGCGCTTTGGGGCGTCGTGATAATCCGTTCTTCCTTCCAAAGTCCGCTTTGTTTAATATCGTCTAAAATACCTTGAAAATATTGCTTATCAATCATTTTATTTTCTCCAATCTAAAATTACTTTGCCCGACTTTCCGCTGTGCATCATTTCGAATCCCTTTTCAAAGTCGGTATACGGGAGTTCCGCCGTCACGATTTTGGAAATATCCAACCCCGATTGAAGCATGGACGTCATCTTGTGCCACGTTTCGAATACTTCGCGACCGTAGATACCTTGAATCGTCAACATATTGAAAATGACTTTATTCCAATCGATCGTCGTGTTATTCCCCTGCACGCCGAGCATCGCGATCTTTCCGCCCATGATCATGTTATCGATCATTTCGTTGAACGCAATCGGGCTACCGCTCATTTCTAAACCGACGTCAAATCCTTCCTGCATGGAAATTTCTTGCTGTACGTCTTTTAACCGTCTTTCTTTCGTATTTACCGTAACGATCGACGGGCAAACCCTCTTCGCAAGCTCCAAGCGATAATCGCTGATATCGGTGAGTACGACGTTCTTTGCGCCGACGTGACGGCATATTGCAGCCGCCATAATCCCAATCGGCCCTGCGCCCGTGATCAAAACGTCTTCTCCGATCATATCGAATTTAAGCGCGGTATGCGTTGCGTTCCCCAAGGGATCGAAAATTGAGTACATCTTTTCGGGGATCGCTTTCGTATCGCAAAGCCATAAATTGGAAATGGGAATTCTTGCGTATTCCGCAAAAATCCCGTCACGGTTTACGCCAATACCTTGCGTATTGGGGCAAAGATGTTTCCGTCCCGCGCGACAGTTTCTACACTTTCCGCAAACTACGTGACCTTCCGCCGACACGATATCTCCCACCTTGAAGTTGTCCGTCGAGCCTTTGATTTCAACGATTTCGCCTACGAATTCGTGACCGATCGTCATCGGGGGTTGAATGGTCTTTTGCGCCCAATCATTCCAATCGTAAATATGTACGTCCGTTCCGCAAATCGCCGTATAATGGATTTTTACGAGCGCTTCGCCAAACTCAATTTTTGGTATTTCCTTTCTCACAAGCTCCAAGCCTTTTTCTCTTGCAGGCTTGATAATTGCGTCCATCATAATCCCTTACTCCTTTTTCCCCAAAGATCTTTTTCAAGCGAAACGGGGAATCACCAAATACCATTATACTCTCTTTATTCGAAAAATGCAATAATTCTATTCAAAAAATTTATCGTTTTTTAGAAATTGTTTCCAGCATATATTCGGCGTAACGTTTTGCGATATTCACGCCCGTAACGCTTTCCAACCCTTCAAAAAATGCGTTGGAATTGACTTCGCAAACGATCGGCGTTTCCCCTTCTAAAAGATCGACGCCACAATAATCTAAGCCCAAAGCAGTCGCTACCTTTTCCGCCGTTTCTCTGTACAGCGGAGAAAGTTCGATTTTCTCCCCCCTACCGCCAAGTTCGATATTCGAACGAAACTCTCCGTCTTTTGCAATTCGCGCCATACCTGCTACCGCCTTTCCGCCAATCACGATCACGCGAATATCCCGCCCAACCTTACCGACGAACGCTTGGTAGAAATGGGGAATATACAACCATTCCCGTTCGCTTTTTTCCAATTCTGCCCGATTTTTAACGAGCGCCACTCCTGCGCCAAACGAGCCGTAGCTCTTTTTGGCAACGAGCGGATAGCCAAGCGACTCCACTTCTTCTAAAAATTCCACGCTCGGCGTTGCGTTCGGAGTATAACAAAGGGGGGCGGGAATCGTTTCGGGAATTTTTACGCCGTGATTTCGTAAGGAAAGATAGGTGAGCGCCTTATCGTCGCAAATTTCAATCGACGTTGCAGAGTTAAAAACTCTCAACCCTGCCCCTTCCAAAAGCCGAGAAAGGTATTTATCTTTATCCAAATACAATACGAAATCGTAGTCTTTTGCCGTCGTTTTAATCACGCCGTTTTCTAAGAGTTTCGCGGTGATTTCACCGTTCCGTTTTACGTCCGTTTGTACGCCCAACGCCGTCAGTTCTGCTTGGATTCGTCCGCTTTGCCGATAAAACTTTTCGCCGTTTGGATATCCGTTCATTACGATTAAAGCTTTCACGTTTCTATTCTCCTAAAGTTGACGAGAAACGAACTTTTAAGAAAAGGTCAAGGGAATTATTCCCTTGTGGGGTTGTAAGGGGCAACGCCCCTGTATAATTGGACCTTTTTCGTGGGCTTTGCCCACACCCATAAGGAGCATAGCCCCTTAACTCTTAATAGTTCTACTCGTATTATATTTAGCAAACGCATATAAAACGAACACGATGTAAATACGTTCGCTTAAAAACAGGCGAGAAAACTCGCCTGCTTTTCGTTATTCTTCAATTCTAATAAGCGCTTCTACCGTGGCTACGTTCGATTCGTTGATCGCTTTTACCGCGCTATTGATCTTGCTTTCAAAGGTTTTATTCGTAATCAAATATACAGGTACGCGCGGTTTTTCGCCGTCGCCAAGATAATGCCCCTTTTGCCCGACTTCCACAATGGATACTCCGTTGTTGGCAAAAATACCGCAAATCCGCGCAAGCGAACCCACTTCGTCCTCTACCGAAAGGCGAACGTAATATACGCTTTGGAAATCGGACACGTATTTTACTTTTTCCGCCCCTTCCACACTGTTGTTGAAAGTAGCGTACTTGATTTCCGAATGGGTTGCCGCGTACAATACGTCGCTCACGACCGCGCTCGCCGTCGGAAGCGAACCTGCGCCACGACCGTACAACATGATATTATCTACCGCGTCCCCTTTTAAGTAGACGGCGTTGAAAGCGTCGTTTACCCCCGTAAGCGGATGTGAGTTACGAATAAACGTAGGATGTACCCGAAGTTCTACCCCCTTCTCGCTGTTCTTTGCAATCGCAAGAAGTTTTAAGGTGTAGCCCATATCTTTCCCAAATTCAATATCCTTCGTATCAATTTTACTGATCCCTTCACGGAAAATATGCTCGTAGGAAATCTTTTGATGGAAAGCAAGCGACGAGAGAATCGATAACTTATATACCGCGTCAAACCCTTCCACGTCGTTCGTGGGATCAGCTTCCGCATAACCGAGCGATTGGGCGTCCTTTAACACCGTTTCGTAACTCGCGCCGTCTTTCGACATTCTCGTTAAAATATAGTTCGTCGTACCGTTGATGATTCCCAACATTTCTTGGACGTAGTTCGACTGCACCCCGTCGAGCAAGGTACGAATAATCGGCACGCCCCCGACGCAACTTGCTTCAAAATACAATCCGCATCCGTTGCGTTTCGCCGTACGCTCCAACTCGTGCCAATGTTTACAAATCAACTCTTTATTCGCGGTAACGACCGATTTCCCTTCCTTTAAAGCAGCCAAAATATACTCTTTCGCCGCTTCGCAACCGCCAATCGTTTCAATGACGATATCGACCGCAGGGTTGGCAATGACTTCCGCGATGCTGTTTGCTATAATCGCAGGATCTACTCCTAAATCCAACGCTTTTTGCTTGGTCCGAACGAGCACCGATTCCACCGATACGTCCACGCCTTGCGTCTTTTTATAATATTCGCGGTGTTCTACGAGCGTCTTATACGTTCCACCGCCTACGACGCCCAGCCCTAATATCGCTACCCCTACTTTCTTGATCATATCCTACTCCTTTTTCGGCAAAACTCTCGTACCTGTCCTGCCGAAATCCAATTATACTTCCGCGTTTAGATCGTATAAATATTTCAAACCTTTCAACGTCAAAAGTTTATCCACGACGTCAATACAGCTAATTTCTTTTGCAATCACCGTACTGAAACCGCCCGTTGCAATCGTTTTCACGTTCTCCGTTTTCAGTTCCTTTTTGATCTTCTTGACCATGTATTCTACAAGCCCTGCAAAGCCGAAAACGATTCCTGCCTGCATGTTCGTGACCGTATTTTTCGCGATGACGCTCTTCGGCGCTTCGATCTCCACTCTCGGAAGTTTCGCCGTACCGTTTACGAGCGAATCGAGCGAGCCTTTGATTCCCGGCGAAATAACACCGCCGATAAATTCGTTATTTTCATTGATAATATTAAAGGTCGTCGCCGTACCGAAATCAATGACGATCATGGGCGTTCCGTCGCCGTGTTCAACGATAGCCGATACGCAATTGACGATCCGATCCGCGCCCACTTCACGCGCGTCGTCACACCGAATATTCAAGCCCGATTTAAGTCCCGGCGCAATTTTCAAAGGCTTGATACCCAAATACAAATCGCACATCTTATCAAGCGTATAATCGAGCGGGGGTACGACGGACGACATAATCCCGCCCGTAATTTCGTCTACCGAAATTTCTTTCGCGTCTAACATACCCGTAAGCTGTTCGCCGTATTCGTCCGACGTCTTTTTAAGATCGGTTGCTACGCGGAAGGAAATTTTCAGTTCAGCCCCGTCGTAGATTGCATATTTAATGTTCGTGTTTCCAACGTCAATACAAATAATCATACTTCACTATTTTCCTTTTGCGCCGACTTTTTTAACGGCAAAAAATCAGGCGTATTCGTCGTTTTCTTCATTACCCGTACGAAAACGGGGACTAAAATGATTGCGCAAATAAATTCAAAAATAAAATTCACGCCGAGTATCGTTTGCCAAACGGTATCAAAAAACGCGCCACCGGGCGAAAAAATCTCCATTGCGCCAAGCACGAGTACCGTATGCAAAACGACGGTAATGCCTGCGGAAATTGCGCGCGTTAAGTCCTTTTGTTTGCCTTTCGTAAGCACTGTTGCGCCGTGTAAAATAAAATACCCCAAAACGCCTGCTATCGTTCTTGGTAAAACGGAGATCAACGGATTAAAGAACACCGTATATCCCACGATAAACGAAAGCGCGAACGAGCATACCCCGAACACCGTACCGCCGATAAAACTACGTTTCCAATCGCCGTACATACTCAAAGCAATAAACAGCGGAATGGAAAAGAATGCCGGCGACGGTTTAATAAAGTAGATAAACACGTACGTTTCGAGCATTAACACCACGAAAGTAAGCGCCGTCATTACGCCAATAAAGGCGACGGCATGCGCCACGTCTTTTTTCATAAAACACCTCCATCGAGTTCCCTTTGGGATACCCGTAGCAAAAAAAATTTATTCTTTACCGTTTTCGGTCGAACCGAGCCAACTCGTATTCGCCACGGATTGTTTTTATTATAACTTATTTTTTTAATTTTTGCAACAAAATGGGGGTTACTAAAGCAAAAAAACTATAGAGCAGGCACACTCTTTAGGAAAAATGAATAGAATGTATTAGAAAGACAAAACCACGGGGCTAAAAAAAATCTTACATATCTCCCGTGGTCAAAACACAGGAGGTTGTCTATGAATTGTTGCATGCAAAATAATAATAATTGTACTCTTTGGATCTTGATCGCGCTCGTAGTGCTTTGCTCGAAAGACAGTTTTTCTTCGTGCGGTATCTTTAACGGTTGCGGACTTCCGATTATCGTCGCGCTCGCTTATTGCCTTTACAAGAACGGAACGCTCGGTTCGCTCTTAACGCCTTCCTGCAATCCTTGCTGTTCCTGCGGTTGCTAATCTTTTGCATCGTTTGTTTTCATTTTTTCTTAATTTTCTCCTTATTAAAACGGAGTCGGTTTCCCGACTCCGTTCTTCGTTTTATTCTTCAAATATTTAAATAGAAGTAAACATTATCACAACGTTCATGCCCCAACGTTCTACGTTACGGTTTACAAACTCTTTTACTTCGCTTAAAAGCGACGTATCTTGTCCCGCGCGAATTTTGTAGTTAGCCGGCAAAGATCTTTGAGAAATTACGCTTGCAAAGCCTTTTTCCAAAAGCAAATTCCCAATTAAGTTTTGCGCTTGACCGACTTCCAACCAAACGTTGCCTTTCTTTTTGAAATTATTGTCTTTACACCATTTCGCGAATTTATCCATATCGATTTTATTAATGTAACACGTGATTCTATCGGTATAATACGCTTGACCGCCCGACGCGGATTTTCCTTCATACGCTTTATTGATACTAAACCATGCCATACTTAAATAATGGATTTTCATTCCCTTGTATTTTTTAAACAAAAAGCTTTGTTTTGCCTCGCGAGCGCATTCCGAAAGTCTTTCGGTTTTACTTTTGCTGGAATTCAAATCACAAGCATAGCGTCCGACTTTCTTACCTTTTTGTTCAAAATATAAAACCATATTCTCGTTCATTTGAATTTTTGTGTTTTTGGGCAACGGATCGTACGCTACGCTTTCCAAAAGAACGCCTCTACTTTTCATATTGTTACAAATTGTTCTTGCCATAATCTTTTCCCTGCCTTTTTTTATTCTTTATTATTCATTAAGAAAAACTAATAGAAATTCTCATTCCCCAACGTTCTACGTTACTATTGACAAAGTCGACTACTTCTTGCAAAATATCGTCGTCATTCGTTCTAAGAGGGGTAGCCGTTCTCGGCACGATTCTATGCCCCGAAGCCAACGTTTTTCTTGAAAGAACGGATTCAAAACCTTTTTCTAAAAACAAATTCCCTATTAAGTTTTGCGCTTGAGCAACGTTCAACCAAACGTCTCCGTTCTTTTTGAATTTATTGTCTTTCGCCCATTTAGCAAATTTATTTACGTCCACTTCGGTGATTCGGAAGGTAATCTTACCACTATAATAAGCCGTTCCGCCTCCCGCGGTTTTCCCTTCGTATTTTCGATTAATCGAAAAATAATTCGTGTTCAAATAGTGAACGGTTATATTGTTATATCCTAAAAACAATAACGGTTTTGCGTTCGGCGCAAGCTCGGTAAAATTCTTCGTAGTAGAGACACCGTAATCACGCGACCAGCCCCCTACCGTTTTCCCTTTTTGCTCCACCAAAACTTTCGTATATTCTTGCATTTCCACTTTCGTGTTTTTTGCCATAAAGCCGTACGAAACGGTTTCTAAAATACTATTTTTTCGTTGTAAAAACGATTGAATCTTTTTTGCCATAATCTTTTCTCCTTATCGCTTTTATAAAGCTACTTAATTATATCACAATTTCGCTTTATTTGTCAATGGTTTTGCAAAAAATACTTTAACAACGCGATAATCGTTTTTCCATCCTTGATTTCGCCCGTATCGAGCATTTCTTTTACTTTTGTAAGCGGAACGAATTCCGCGGTCAAAAATTCCCCGTCGTCCAAATTTTGCGAAACCTTTTTACCGTTTTTGGCTTCGTAGATATAAATTTTCTCGTTCGTATAACCAGGCGTAGGATAATCGATAAAAAGCAAGGAAAGATCTTCTGAACGAATTCCCGTTTCTTCCTCTAATTCTCTTGACGCCGTAATCTTCGGATCTTCCCCCTTTTCCAATTTCCCCGCGGGAATTTCCCAAAGCATTTCACCGTACGCGTAGCGGAATTGTCTGACGAGCAACACGCTATCGTTTTCCACGTACAAAACGCAAGCGCCACCCGAATGTTCTATAATTTCCCGTTTACAGGGCTTACCGTCGGGAAGTTGCGCGTCGTCTACCCGCAAAGATAAAATTTTGCCTTGGTATACGTAATTCTTTTTTACCATTTTTTCAGTCATATCCATAATTTCACCATCCAAATTACACAAGTTTTGTCTACTTTCTTGTCATTATAGCACAAAAAGAGAAAAAATCCAAGAAATTTTCTCAAAAAACCTTGATTTTTAAAAAGTTTTTGAGTATAATGTATGCGTCCTATTTTTTTGCAAGGGGGTATGCTTGATGAAATCCATACAAATTTCACTCGAAATATTTTCAAATATTCGCAAATTTACGGCGATCACGCAAGACTATCCTTTTGAAATTCTTTTAAAGAGTGGGAAATACGTCGCGGACGCAAAATCTCTTTTAGGCGTTTACGCGCTCGACCTTTCCAAACCGTTGACCGTGGAAATCTTCTCCAACGATTGCGACGAATTGTTGGAAAAACTCAAAGAGTTTCAAGTTTGATTTTTTTAATGCTTAAATTTTTTTAATGCTTAAAATAAGTCGCTCCCCCAAAAAACTATCGTATTATTACAAAAGGAGAAATTATGCAAATCCAAGGAGAAACGTCCGTCAATAAACTGATTTTGCTGTTCGTGTTCGATAAGATGGAAAGCGCGCTTTCCGAGCGTGTGATCGTCGAAATGTGTACGGCACGCAATAATTGGCTCAATTATATGGATTGCATGGAGCTTCTCCCCAAGCTTTTGGACGACGGTTTTTTGTGTCGGATTACCGCTTCGGAAGAACCGCTCTACACCATCACTGCAGATGGAAGAGAGAGCTTGAATAATTTCTATATCACGATCCCTAAAAGTATCCGTGAAGAAATTTCTTCTTACGTAAAAAATAATAGCGGAAAGCTGAAAAACAGTCAAGAATGTAAATCGGATTATTACCAAAATAAAGACGGTACATATACGGTATATTTGAAAATTCTTGCGCCCGTGCAACCAATGCTGGAATTAAAATTCAACGTTCCCAACAAAAAAACTGCCCAACATATTTATAAAAATTGGGATAGCAAAGCTTCCGATTTATACACGGCTATCTACGACACGTTGGTGGATTGATAAATGCGTTGGATTCTCGACGATTATCGAAAGAACACCTAATTGCGATGTATTCAATCGTTTGAAAAACGCTTTAGATACGAGCAGAACAAGACGAGCGAGCATTGTCGAAGGGAGAGTACAAAAGGTACGTGACCAAGACAACGCAGAGCTCAACGCAGTTATGCGAAGTATATGGAGCGTTTAAAAAAGAAAAATTTATTTTATGAGGTATATATATGTTCACTTATTCCCCTATCGGTACTTGTTCTAGACAAATTTTATTCGACGTAGACGCGGAAGGAAGAATGCACCGCGTTCGCTTTATCGGTGGTTGTAGCGGTAACTTGCAAGGGATCGCTCGCCTTGTCGAAGGGAAAACTTTAGACGAAGTGGAAGCACTTTTAAAAGGGATTAAATGCAAAGGTTCTACTTCCTGCCCCGATCAGCTCTCTCAAGCGATCACTAAATATAAAAAGGAAAAAGCCGAAGCGAACGACTAATCCTTAATTAGTACAAAAAGACGACGAATACGTCGTCTTTCTCTTTACAAGCGTTGACAAAATAGGAAATTCGTGCTACAATAATCCTACCTACTAAATTTATAAAATTTTGGAGAATTATATGAAATTTCAATTTTTAGGTACTGCCGCTTCGGAAGGTTTCCCAGCACTCTTTTGCAACTGTAAGTACTGCAACGAAGCCCGTTTGCGTGGTGGAAAAAATATACGCACTCGCTCCCAATCCATTGTAAACGACGAGCTTTTAATCGATTTTCCTGCCGATACCTATTGGCACGCTATCCAAAATAATTTACGGCTCGATAAAGTCAAAACCCTTATCGTCACCCACTCGCATAGCGACCATTTCGACGCTTACGATCTTTGTACCCGCGGACATTGGTTTGCGCATGATTTGGCGGAAGAAAAAATGCATATCGTTTGCAATCAAGCGGTCTACGATTTATACCTGAAGGACGCGCGCGATATCTCCCCCGTCGTTTCCGACAATTTGATTTTTCACGTAATCAAGCCTTTCGATTCTTTAACGCTTGGCGATTACGTAATTACGGCGCTTCCCGCGCGCCACTCCCAAAAACCTGAACAAGCGCTCTTTTACGTCATTCAATCGAACGGCAAGACGATTTTATACGCGCATGACACGGGATATTTCTTTAAAGAATGCTTTGATTTTATCAAATCAAAGGGGTATGTATTCGATTTCGCCACTTTTGACTGCACGAACGTAGACGGAGAATGTGGCGAAGAATGGTCGCACATGTCCTTTACGGAGATCTCTAAAGTCGTTCAAAAGCTCCGCGAATCAGGTGCTATTACCGATAAAACCCTTCTTTATTCTAACCATTTTTCGCATAACGGCAATCCTTTACACGAAGAAACTTGCAAAATCGCCAAAACGTACGGCGTGGAAGTTTCTTACGACGGTTTAAGCTTGGAATTTTAAGAAGTTATAAATAATCTAAAACCATAAAACTCCCGACCCATGGTCGAGAGTTTTATATTTTTATGAAAATTTCATTAATAGAAGGTTGCGAGCGGTTCTTCCGGTTGTTCGCATTTTTTTACTGCCGACGCAATCAACACAGGGCCTTTCCCCTTATAAATTCTATGCTTGGTAAACTCGATTTTTGCGGTAATTTCCAACCAATCCCGAGTCTTTACGCCCATGGGCATAGGTAAGACGCAAGCAAGTCCGCTATATTGAATATCGTCCGCGCAACAGGTCATAATATGTCTACCGATTACGATATCGTTTTCAGGAAGTCGTTTATCCGTTGCAACGATTCCTTTAAACTTTACCGTTTTCCCGATATAGCTTTCCATATTTTCGGCAAGATCACGATAGAAAAAGGCGTAATCTCTGTCTTCAATTTCAATCACGGGAGCATTGACGTCGAATGGTAACGGATCTTCGATATCGTCGTATTCCGCCTTTCCGTTCGTGTACTCGTAGACGATATCCGCTCGACGAGAAATCCCCCGTACCAATTTATGCAACGCCATCTTATCTACGCTTTGCTCGTAGCGGTTGAAAACCACCATTTGCGTGTTTTGGATTTTATCAAATACCAACTGACGCATATTCGCATTATAATTGAGTACGGTTTTCGTATCGAAGAAAGTCATAAGTTGGTTAATCATCCATCCCTCCGGCATCGCCGAAAAGAAATCTTCCAAAAGCCACATACCGTTAAATTCTACGAGTACGCGCGTTGCGCCGTATTCGAGCTGTAGCGCCGTCAATTTCTCTTCCGTCAATTCCGTTTGATCGTCTAAATACGCAATCGAAACGTTTTGTACGGCAAACTTTGATTCGTCGTATTCTTCCACCCCTTCTTCCATAACCAAAAGCAAGGTGTTTTCGCCCGTATCAAAACGCGGATCTTCCAACGTTTCTTGGATAAATTTCGTCTTTCCCGATTCCAAGAACCCAACGAACATATAGACGGGTGTTTCCGCAGGTAATTTTTTCATACTCTATCCCCTTTATACGTTAAACAACGTTTTCAAATTCTCTTCGTTTAACTTGCAACCGATAACACAGAGTCGTCCCGTGACTCCTGCGCCACCTTCGCGCACGTCCGCTTCTCCGGGTACGTAATCGAAATGCAACCACTTCGTTTCGCCTGCCACAATCCCTTTTGCACGCAATACTTGTCCGTATTTTTGTTCGTCCTTAAGCGATTCCAATGCCGACACCAACTCTTGTTTCGTATACGTACGCGTCGTTTCTACTCCCCAACTCGTAAACACTTCGTCCGCGTGGTGATGCCCGTGATGGTGGTGACAGCCACAATTCGGATCGTCACATTCTCCGTGGTGGTGATGGTGTTCATGCTCGTGATCATGGTGATGTTCATGATCGTGATGGTGCTCATGCTCGTGATCATGTTCGTGATGATGACAGCCACAGTTCGGATCGTCGCATTTACCATGATGATGGTTTTCGTGTTCGTGATCATGTTCGTGATGATGGCAACCACAGTTCGGATCGTCGCATTCTCCATGATGATGGTGTTCATGCTCGTGATGATGTTCGTGA
>JAFTKR010000027.1 GCA_017453165.1 Clostridia bacterium
CCGCTAACGATGGGCATATAGTCATTCAATGCCTTAGCCATGGGAGCCAAGCAGTTGGTTGTACAGGAAGCTGCGGAGATAACGGTATCCTCGGGCTTCAAGGTTGTATGGTTAACATTGTATACGATGGTAGGAAGATCGTTACCTGCGGGAGCAGAGATAACAACTTTCTTCGCGCCTGCTTTGATGTGCGCTTCGGACTTCGCTTTGGACGTATAGAAACCGGTACATTCCAAAACAACGTCAACGTTGAGTTCGCCCCAAGGACAGTTGGTAGCGTCTTTTTCTGCATAAATTTTGATCGTCTTGCCGTTTACGGTGATCGTACCTGCTTCGTCGTCTGCGGATACGGTATCTGCAAGAGCGTATCTACCTTGCGCAGAGTCATACTTCAAAAGGTGCGCGAGCATGGAAGGGCTGGTCAAGTCGTTGATAGCAACTACTTCGTAGCCTTCTGCGCCGAACATTTGTCTGAAAGCGAGACGACCGATACGGCCGAAACCATTGATTGCAACTTTTACGTTTGCCATGATGAAAAATCCTCCATATTTATGATAATTTTTTTAGTGACTATTTTCGTTCGAGCGATACACCGCTCTTGTCCGTATACTATTTTACCATACTTTTCTAAATTCGTCAATCATTTCTCACAAAGAGAAAAAAAATATTTTTGCTGAAAAACGATTGCTTTTTATCCCTATTTTGCGTGAATTTTTCAAAAAATATGAAAATTTTTTTCGTCCCGTTTCGTGTTCGACTTTTTTAGACCTTGTTTTTAAAGAAATTTCACAGTTCTATGCTCGCCTTTGGGTTGACAAACTACCTTACGCGTGATATAATATGTAAAACATTCAAAGACCTAAACAGTATCACAAGCAAAACGGAGTTTTATTATGTTGCAAATTCTATTCCACAAATTAAAAGAATCGGCGGTGAGCGTGCTCCCCGTCGCGGCAATCGTTTTGCTTTTGAACTTGACGCCTCTCGTCAACTTCACGACCACGGAAACGATCGTCTTTTCGATTTGTTCGCTTCTTCTCGTACTTGGGATCGCGCTTTTCAATCTCGGCGCGGACATGGCGATGACGCCTATGGGCGAACAAGTCGGTTCAGGGCTTCCAAAATCGGGAAAAATCTCAACGCTTCTTCTCGTTTGCTTTATTATGGGCGTTTGCGTTACGGTCGCTGAACCCGACCTTTCCGTGCTCGCTTCGCAAGTGAAAGACGTGCTCAACGGCACGACTTTGATCGTCACGATCGGATTTGGCGTAGGGGTGTTCTTAATTCTCGGCGTACTGCGCGTCGTGTTCCGTTTGAACCTTTCCAATTTAATGACTTTTTTCTATCTCTTGCTCTTTGCGCTCGCCGCGTTGCTTTTGGAAAACGGTCATTCGGCGTTCTTGCCTTTGGCGTTCGATTCGGGCGGAGTTACGACCGGACCGATCACCGTACCTTTTATCATGTCCTTGGGCGTCGGCGTATCCGCCGCGCTCGGCGATAAACACGATCGGGAAAGCAGTTTCGGTTTCATCGCCCTTTGCTCGATCGGACCTATTCTCGCCGTCATGTTTTTAGGGCTTTTTACTACCGGTTCTATCGATTATAAATTACCCGATTACACCATGTATACGGATTCTTCGTCCATTTTCAATACCCTGTTCCATACCTGTGGAGAAGTTGCGCTTGCGCTACTTCCCATCGTCGTGTTCTTCTTCGTATTACAATGGCTCGTATTAAAACTGCCGAAAAAACGTATTTTACAAATCGTCGTCGGCGTCTTTTATACCTTTTTCGGACTCGTTATTTTCTTAGCGGCGGTATCGATTGGGTTCGTACCGTTAGGCTATAAAATGGGCGCGCAACTCGCCGAACAAGATCCCGTCTTTCTCGTCCTGTTCGCTTTCCTTTTAGGCTTGACCGTCGTACTCGCCGAACCTGCTATCCACGTCTTGAACAAACAAGTCGAATCGGTCACGGGTGGCGCAGTCAAGAAAAGATCCATGCTCATCGCGCTTTCTGCGGGCGTGGGCGTCGCTATCGCGCTCTCCGTCATTCGCGCCATGTTCGATTTCAGTATTTTATATTATTTAGTACCTGGGTACTTCCTTTCCCTCGGACTTTCCTTCTTCGTACCTAAATTATACACGGCAATCGCCTTCGACTCGGGTGGCGTTGCCAGCGGTCCGTTGACGTCCAGCTTTATACTCCCCTTTTTGATCGGCGTTTGCGCGGTATTGCAAGGGGAAAGCAATATCATGCTCGACGCGCTCGGCGTGGTATCCATGGTCGCCATGACACCGCTTATCTCCATTCAATCGCTCGGCTTTAAAGCGGTCGCAACCAAGCACTTACGCGAAAAGATCGCCATGAAACGTATCCTTTCTGCGGACGACGAACAAATCATTGATTTTATGTAAATAAGGGGGGCAGGTATGGCTATAACGAAGGTTCGGAAAGAACGAAAACGGAAAAATCCGTCGTCGGACTTCAAAAAATTAAAACTGCTCGTTACGATCGTAAACCGTAGTAAAACGGAATTTTATCTGGATTTTATCGGCGGATTCGGCGTCAACTTCCAAACGGCGACGCTCGGTCAAGGCACGGCGCATTCGGAAACGTTGCACCTGCTCGGCTTGGAAGACTCGGACAGGGGCGTTATTTTCAGCGTGATACGCGAAGACAAGGCGGAAGAATTATTGCGCGCGCTTGACGAGAAATTCCACACCGTCAGAAAGGGTAAAGGGATTGCGTTCACGATCCCCCTTTCCAGCGTGATCGGGGTAGCGATCTATCGGTTTTTAAGCGACAACAGAACGGTATAAGGAGCAAAGAGAAATGAAATACGCGTATGAAACGATTTTTTGTATAGTAAATAGCGGATATAGCGAAGCGGTCATGGACGCGGCGAAGAAATTCGGCGCGCGTGGCGGTACGGTTTTGAACGCGCGCGGTACGGCGAGCAAGGACGCGGAGAAATTTTTCGGAATCACGGTACAACCCGAAAAGGAAATCGTGATGATTTTAGTTCCGTCCAACTGCAAAGACGATATTTTGCACGCGCTTTATAAAGAAGTTGGTTTAGACACACCGGGACAAGGGATAGCGTTCTCAATGCCCGTAGACAGCGTTGTTGGACTTTCCCAACCCGAAGAAGTAAAAAAAGACGAACCCAAACCCACCGAACCGAAAAAGATCGAAAAGAAAGAAGAATAAAAAGAGCAAACGTAGACAATAAACCCCCGCGAGCAGGAAATCCTGCTCGCGGGGGTTTTACTTTACTGAAATTTAACCTTTATAAAAAAGCTCGAATAACTGCTTATCTCGCGCAACCGCGCCACCGCCCGTGACGACGGCGAATTGCGGTTCTTCGCATACGTGAACGCGAAGTCCACCCAGCTTTTTTGAAACGTATTCCGCTACGTTCTTTACTCTCGCCACACCGCCCGTCAAACACACGCCGTTCTTGTTCACCGACGCCGCCACTTCCGCAGGCAATTTTTGTAAAACGAGCAACGCGTATTCTAAAATTTTGTCCATATACACCCGAATACAATCGGAAATTTCAAGCGCAGAAACGCTTTCCGAACCGGGCGCGCGCGTGATAGACGATACCCCGCTTGCCACCGTCGAGCCGTGCGGTCTTTCTTGCAACGAACCGATTTCGTTCTTGATTCTTTCCGCCGTTTGGTCGCCGATTTCAATGCCTTTTAATCTTTGTACGCGGAGCTGGATATTCTTATCCATATTATATCCGCCGATATTCATGGAAAGTCCTGCGATAATTCCGCCGAGCGAAAGCACCGCCGCGTTCGTCACGCCACCGCCGATGTCCAAGCAAAATAAAGGATTTTCTTCGCTAAGCGCAATCCCCGAACCGAGCGCCGCCAAATACGGCGCTTCCACGAACGCCACCTTTTTCAACCCACATTCTTCCACCAACAACGCGTAGGATTCCAAGACTTCTTCGTTCGCTCCGCAAGGCACGGAAAAGACGATTCTCGCCCGTTTCAACGCCACGGGAGAGCCGACTCGGCTCAAAAATTCTTTTAACATGACCGCCGCCAAGCGGTTGTCCACGATTACC